>CAZDEH010000015.1:0-14490 GCA_964504665.1 uncultured Gammaproteobacteria bacterium
TCTCAATTGATATAGTTTTGAGAAATCTAAACTGATACAACTGAAGGTGGGCAGTGATACCTTCATACCTTCAGTCTGAATCTGTAGATAATCTTTCCCATAGATTCTAAAGATACTTTATCTCTCCTCAAATGAAGCCAGATCCTGCACTTAATATACCCATGAGGGATTTTATACTTTATCCCAAACAGGGATATGGTAGAATCTGTGTAGACATACCTTCTCAAGGTAATGGTCAAAAGTTCTTGGAGCTCCTGCTTGGGTTTAATAGTTTCTGATGGTTGGTAAACTGAGGCAGGAGTTCTTTTATGCATACCTAAACCATCTGATTTAAACTCCTCATTAAACTTAATCTGCCAGGCAAAGAAGAGTTTATTAAGTTCCTCAAAAGACCTGACCTTTAAGTTCTCCCTGACAAAATCTCTTTGCACAAATCTCCAAAATCTTTCTATTTTACCTTTAGTTCTGGCCTTATGAGCAAAGATTAATTTAACTCCTAAGGTTTGAGCATAGTACTGGTAAGTAGCCTGACCTTTAGGATTAGTTGATCTGTATTGAGATCCTTTATCAGAAAGCATAGCTTTGGGTAGACCCCACCTAAACAAACAGTGATACCAAACCCTAAAAACATTAATTTGAGTTTGTCTGGAAAACCATTTAGCTCCTAAAATAAATCTGGAACAATCATCAATGTTGGCAATTAAATATGCATCTCCCAGGTATGGAAAATGCATTTTACCCTGGATATCTGCTTGCCAAAGATCATTAGGCTCTTTAGCTACAAACCTGACTATTGGTTTTAATCTTTCTACATTAGCTTCATTTAAGCCATTCTCTAACCAAATTTGCTGTACCCTTCTTATACTAACTTTCTGGATATTAGTTATCTCTAAGACTTTCCTGGCTGATCTCCAGGAACCTTGTTTTTTCTTCTGAATAACCTCCAAAAGTTGTTTATTTGTGAGTTTGTAGTTGTTGCTTTGTCTGCCATCTATGAGGGCTTCAAGACCATTTCTTGTCACTTTATTTATGTAACGGCAAATAGTTAACCTTTTGCACCCAAGTAGATCTGTAGCCTCTTTAGTATTTATTTTACCTTTTAGAAGCTTAGCAATTGTCTGCTGTTTAAAATCTAAACTTTGTTTTATCAATTTTTTCACCTCCCAACTTTATGAGGTGAGTGTATCAATTCAGATTTCGTTTATGTGTATCTTTTCAGATTTCGTGTAACAAATAATATGAATATTTGACAAAAAAAAATAGGTGTGATAGAGTAAAGAAGAGAATACAATGAGAATATTTAAGATCGGTTTCGTATTGATGTTAAGTTTTCTAATGTTTTTAGGAATGATTACCTCTAGTTTTGGTTTTTTCCCGGCTCCTATAGGTCCGAAAGCTCCGGATTATCCTTCTTACTCAAGTTCAAGTATCACATTACCAAATTCAACAAGTGGTTCTTCTCAGACGAGTTCTTCTTATGATAATGAGATTACCCAATACAGATTAGATACGAAGAAATACCGGGAAGAACAGAAAACCTTCACCCAGAATAAAGTCATTCCGTATGCGAGAAATATGTTTGTTGGGTGGGTAATTGTTTTAATAATTATTGGGATTATTGGTATTATATTGGCTAAAGCCCTCTCAGAGCTAGTTAGTGGAGCCTATATTTTTACTGGAGTATGGGCAGCAATATTTGGCCCTTTAGGGGGAGTACTTTGGTTTGCTAATTCATTAATTTCCGGTTTTGCAGGAAAAGCTGAGGCTTCATTTTCAGTAGAACCTATTTTTCAGGCTGTTGGTTTCACATCGATAGTAGGAGTAATTATTCTAACTTTTTTAGGGATTTTACTCTTTCCAAAAGAAAAAAATGTTACCATTTGATTATAATCGGTAAAAGCTAAAATTTCCTGATTTTTTAAACGGTTTAAGATTAGTAAAATGATAAGTTTGGGTAATTATTATTGTCCCCCTTTTTACTTCTATGGGAAGTTTTTGTTCTAACTTTTTTATACCCTTGGGAAGAAGGTAAATGTAGATAATATCAGCGTCCTTATAGTTTTTCTTAAAAATATCACCATGAAAAAAATGGGCATTTGGCAGATGAAATTTTACTGCCTGATAGATTGAATACCAAACCCGGAGCCAAGACTGTTCTATTCCAATTGAGTCAGCCCCCATTTGAGCTGCTTCGTAAATGACCCTACCGTCTCCGGATCCGAGTTCATAAAATTTTTTATTTTTATTAACACCAGCTGATTTTAAGATCTTTTTGATTAACTCCATTTTTGTGGGGACATAGGGAGCATCAGCTCCGGCCAACCAGGAAAGGGCGATGGTACAAAGCGGGAAAAAGAATAGACTAAAAATTAGAATATCGGATGTAGACATTAGTGTGGTTTGATTAACTTTAACAAAAAGACTTTTAAAGGTAACATTTTATCAACAAAAGTAAAGGTCCAAAAAATAAAAGGATTAGAAACTAAATCATAAGTATCTAGATATTCTACTAATCTGGCCCCAGTACCTTGTTTAAACCGCGTAAATCCTTTATACGGATCAGATTTTGGTGCATTTGGCGCAGCAGCTCCCCAAAGATCAAAATATTTAAGATTTAATTTCTTACCAATTTTAATTGCTTCCCAAGCAGTTTTATTTGTGGCCATCACGTTTTTATATTCAGCCGATGAACCACCGTAAGGATAGTAAAGATTGTTATGAAAATTAATTAACATCCAAGCATTTAAAGGAACTGGGTTTTTAGAGTGTAAAGGAGTATAAAAAGCAATGGCTAGTCTAGCCAGTCCTGCTTCTTTTAAAATTTTCCAGATTTCAGTATGGTAATGAATATCATGGCCAAAATAATTTTGTCTTTGGCAGGTCTCAAAAAAAAGTTTTAAGTATATGTTGAAAGCTTCATCATCGGTTCTTTCTTGAACATAAACATTATGTTTTTCCGCAACCTTAATATTGTATCTAAATTTTGGGTGCATGTTATTTAACAGTTTTTCTTCTGGTAAAGATAAATCAATGACGTAGTTATATTTGGTAAAATGTGGTTTGGGTGATTTTTTAAATCTTGTATCCAC
Source organism: uncultured Gammaproteobacteria bacterium (assembly GCA_964504665.1). Lineage (GTDB taxonomy): Bacteria > Patescibacteriota > Microgenomatia > Daviesbacterales > UBA10151 > STC-54. The sequence goes on from CAZDEH010000015.1 coordinate 3,090, forward strand.
TATTATCTGGTGACTTACAACTAACGATTCCTCAATATTTGGTTCAACTTTAATAAAAGCACAGTGTTGCTCTTTACCAATTTGCTGCAAAGCCTCTGCTAACTCTGAGTCAGGAAACGGACCTTTAGCTAAATACCCCACAAAATATTTGGTGTAAGGGATGGGGTGGAAAGAAAGATGAAAAGCGTTTTTTAATTTATTATTTTGATAAATACCATAACGGATAAGTTTTGTCCCGAGTTTTTTTCGAAATTCTCCCCACTCCCATGATTGAACTATATGGGTAACTAAACTGTTATATTCGTCTTTTTGACTATCTGCAATCTGCCTTAGGTCCATCTTCATATTATATGTGTAACCGAAGGATTTGTCATAAAAGAAAGAAGGTGTTATTATATGGACCATTAATAGAGGTAAATGGAAATCACAACTAAAACAATTATTTTTGCTGTAGTATCAATTCTCTTAATAGCAGCTATTTTGGGTGGAATCTTCTATCTATTAAAAAATGCTAAACAACTTAATATAGGTAAAGATATTGGTTCACTTTCAAAGTTACAAATTATTTCATCCAGTCCCACACCAACAATCAGTTCTCTCCCGCAAAATTTAGATCAGCAGTCAGTTGTTTCCTCGGAAGACACTAAATCCTATCAAGGTCGGAATTTTGTTTTTCACTATCCCAAAAATTGGGGAATTGTAACATGTAACGATACTCAAAATATCGAATTTGACCCATATAATAAAAATGATTTAAAAAATTTCGCCTGTGATGTTGCTATTAAACCGATTACCATTATTGTTGGTAAAGAACCTTTTGTTTGCCCAGGGGAAAACCTAAAAATAGGTAACAGTAATGTAGTTGTATCAAAAACAGAAACAGCTAACTGGGTAAAAAACCGCTGGTGTGTAAACAAAGATGGAGTAAACTTGGATATTACCAACAGAGTAGCCCCCACTGGTCTTCAAGGTACTGGTAAAGATGACTTTTCAAAACAGATTGAGCAGATCATTAATAGTTTATAAGTAATTGGGTTTAGGTAGCATTTACCTGCCTTGTGTTAATATTAGAGAAAACAATGTTGAGTAAAGTACAGCAGGAGTGGTTACAACATTTATCTGATATTAAACCTGTAAAAGTTGTTCTCTATAATCCCAAGTCAAAAGATATTTTTATATCCCAAAAAGCACAATTAAAGACTCTTTTAGGAGGGGAATTTGAAATTGTCCATATGGGTGCTACTGCTTTAGGTATTTCAGGTAAAGGCGATGTGGATATCTATATCCCAGTGGAAGAAGCACAGTTTGATAGCACCATGATAAAATTACAAACTGTTTTGGGGTATCCTGGTAGCCATTATCATCTGGAGAGAGTGAGATGGAATCTAGTAGTTGATAATATTGAGGTAGAAATATTATTAATGAATAAGAAAAATGAAACCTGGGTAAAGATGGTTGCTTTTGAAACGTACCTTAGAACCCATCCGGAAGCTTTAAATAGCTATCAGAAATTAAAAGAGGAAGCTGAAGGTCAAAGTACTAGGGAATATTACCGTAGAAAACTTATATTTATGAACGAAGTTTTAGAAAAAGTTAAAGCTTAAAAAATTTGGATGTTGGCTGCTTTTTTAATTTCCTGGAATTTTTGGCTATAAACTTGATTTAGTTTCTGCGACGTTAAGATATCAGTTGCTTCTTTGGTTAACTCTGCCGGAGTAGAAGACTGCATCTGTTCTTTATTTTGTTCTATGAATTTGGTAACTTCATCGGCAGAAACTGATGCCTCGTTTGCGTACATCTTCTCTAAAGATAAAGTTATTTTTATTTGGTCTCTAACCCCTGTTCTGGTTTGGCCTTGTTGAGTCAAAAGTGAGTCGAAAGCGCTGGCTCCGCCTACTTGTTTCTCTATCTCTAAAATCTTTGTATCGATATCTGCCGCACTAATTTTTATACCTTTTTTGCCAGCTTCGCTTAAAATAAGTTTTTCGTTAATCATCTGGTCGATCATTTGTTTACGGAATTGACTATCTTCTCGGCTTAAAACTTCAAAATTCGAAATAGGAGAGTTATTTACAGTTGCAGCAATAAACCAGCTTTTTTTATAGGAAATAAGTAAGGCTAATACAATAATTATAACTGCTAAATAAACAAACTTGTTGCCTTTTAAGCGATTCAATTGTGATAAAGGATTCATGGAAACCGAACTTGCAACAGAATATTCATTTAGATCTTCTGTCTCCTCAACAACTGGTTTGGTTCTAACTGTTTTTGGTTTTTGAGCTTTACTCTTGGCTTTTATTGTTGGCATACTGCCGATAGTAACAAATAAACTTATGTTTTGACAAGGGGGTAAATTAGTCTATACACAAAATGTTCTAAACTTAAAAAATGGTATAATATTTCTAAGATGATAGATGAAAAATTGATTTCAGATATAAAGCAATCTTTGTCTAAAGAACCTAAAATAAAAATGGCCTATATTTTAGGTTCTGTTGTTAGCGGAAGAGTAAAAGCTGACAGTGATTTTGATCTGGCTGTGGCAGTAGATGATACAGCTAAAATAAATAAGACCCAAATCTATCAATTAATTTCTAATTTAAAATTTCCTAAAGATTTAGATTTGTCTGTTGTTGATAAAAATTCTTCCCCTTTGTTCATATTTCAAATTACTAGTACCGGCAAATGTGTTTATCAAAAATCTAATGTTGAGAGAATTAATTTTGAAAGCTTTGCTATGAAAAATTATTATGACACTGCTCACTTGAGAAATATTTATTCCTCTTATTTAAAAGAAAGGTTTTTTTATGCCCATTAACAAAGACCTGGTTTCTAAAAAGCTGGATTTTTTAAACAATTACCTTCATAAAATAGAAAGTATGGATTTTAGTGAAGAAGCTTTTGTGGAAGATGCTGATATTCACGATCTGATAGTTTTTCGTCTGCAACAGGCAGTAGAAACCTGTATTGATATTGCTGCCCATATCATTGCTGGGCTGGAGGCGCCACAGAAAGAAACAGCAAAAGATGCATTTATTTTCTTGGGTGAAAAGGAAATTATAGATAATAATTTAGCAAAAAAAATGGGTCAGGCAGCAGATTTTAGAAACAGGGCAGTTCATGGCTACAATAATTTTGATTATAAATTGCTTTTTAAGGATTATAAAGAAGATCTACAAGATCTTCGTCAATTTGGGGCGGAAATTGTTACATACTTGGAAAGTATTTAACAATTAAATCATGAATAAAAAAGGGTTTGCTGCTCCAATAATTATTTTAGGAGAAGTAAACAATATTGCCAGCAATTTAACCCTGCAGCTTGTCCCAGGCAATATTGTGAACTGAGGGGTTCTTCTTATCCAATGTGTCTTAATGTTGGCAGCTGTGTCCCGCGCGTACTAATCAATTAAATAAATATCGACAAACTTTGCTCTCCATCCTGCTGTTTTGGCATCTTCAAATCCTAAATCAATAATATTTCCTTTGATTGCTCCACCCGTGTCTCCTGCTATTGCCATGCCGTATCCTGGAATATAAATTTTTGTTCTATATTTAATCACTTTTGGATCAACAGCAATCACTCCTTTTCCTTGTTTCATGCCAATTGAGGTCCATTCATTACAGCCAGGACAGTGGGAATCATAATGAGTAGCGTAAACTCTCATTTTTCTCCAATATTTAATTTCTCCGTCTGCAGTTTCTATTGTTTTCCAAACGATCTTTGTCCCCCGGGAAATTATTTTATCTTTGGCTTCAACAGTTTCTGTTCCCACAACTTCCCTCTCATATTCTTTGCCTTCATAGTAGGTGATCTTAGTAATAATAGTTTTTTTACCATCCACCCCTTCATCTAAAACTTTTTCTTCTCCTGTTTCTGTTTCAGGATCATCCTTGTAGACTATTTTAAATGGAATTATTTGTGAGGTTTCAACTGTTTTGTCACTAAATTGGGAATCAGTTTTAATTGGTTGGATTGCTTCTTCATTTACAGTAATGGGAGTAGTGCTATCTGCCCTGATAACAGGTGTGTGGTTATTAATAGCAATTGCTGCTATTGTCAAAAAAGCCCCAAACAATGTATAAATTATCCGTTCAGCCATTCTTCTTGGTCCAAATTATCTGAAACATCATCTAAAAACTGATCTCGATCGTTGTAATTTGTGTTGGAATCTACTAAATTTGAAGGTAGATCTGAAACAAATCTGGATATTAGATTAGAGCTTCTCGTGCCAAAAAACAACCTTTGTCTAGTATAAGTTAGAAATAAATGATTTTTGGCTCTGGTTAACCCGACATAACAGAGTCTTCTTTCTTCTTCCATTTCGCTGGCATCAAGTAAGCATCTGGAATGGGGGAATAACCCTTCTTCCATCCCTGCTAAAAAAACTACCGACCATTCCAAGCCTTTAGCTTGATGTAAAGTTGTCAAAGTAACAGCATCTTTTTGCTCTCTTGAGTTTTTTTTCTTACGTTTTTCATCTGAGGAGTATTCACTTTCTACTAAAGATACATTTTCCAAAAATTCATCAAGAGATGGAAATTGTTCTGCCACAGAGCGGAATTCTTTAACATTTTCAATTTTAGATTTCCCTACCTCTGTGCCATCATCTAAGTAGTCTAAGTATCTAGTTACTTCAATAATTTGATCCATAAGGGTTAAGGTGGGGAGATTTAATAAATTGTGGTTAATTTTTTCTAGCATCTCCCAAAACTTATTAACCCTACCTTTACCGATCTTCTCAATTCTGGTTTTAGACAAAGAATCTTCAGGGTTGAGAGTTAAGCGTAGGAATGCCAGAATATCTTTAATTTCTTTTCTTTCATAAAATCTGATTCCTCCTACTAAGATATAAGGAACTCCTGCTTTTAAAAAAACTTCTTCCAAAACCCTGGATTGGGCGTTGGTACGATATAAAACAGCAAAAGAGGATAAGGGTAGTTTCATCTCCGATATCTGTTTAATAATAAAGAAAGCTTCTCCAGTTTCGTTTCTTGTTTCGATAACCTGAATTTTACTGCCACCTTCTTTTTTAGTCCATAGTTTTAAGATAGGGTGAGTTTGGTTTTTGGAGATAACAGAGTAGGCAGCGTCTAAAATATTTTGAGTAGAACGGTAATTTTGTTCCAGGTTAAAAATTTTTGCACTCGGATAATCTTTTTGGAAATTAACAATATTTCTAAAGTCAGCCCCTCTAAAGCTATAAATACTTTGAGATGCATCTCCTACTACACAAATATTTTTATAGCGATTAGCCAGTAGCTTCGACAATAAATATTGAACAGCATTAGTATCCTGGTACTCGTCAATTAAAATATACCTAAACTGGATTTGGTATTTAGTTAAGATCTCTGGAAAGTTTTGAAATAGCTTAACTGTTAATAGCAATAAATCATCAAAATCAACCGCTTTATTTTTGTCCAGGATTTTTTGATATTCCAGATAAATTTTAGCCACAGTTTCCTGAAAATAGCCTCTGGCATATTGAGGGTATTCAAAAGAGGTGACCATCTCATTTTTAGCTCCTGAAATAGTGTTTCTGATGGCTGAAGGAGAGTTTTTCTGAGTGGCAATATTGAGTGTAGCCATTGCTTCCTTAACAGCCTCAAGGGCATCATTTTCATCATAAATAATAAAAGAAGGGGAAAGTCCTAATACCTTACCCTCACGTCGTAGAATTTTGGCACAAAAAGAATGAAAAGTCCCCATTATCGGTTTAGTAGGTAGGTTACCGGTGAGAGTATTAATTCTCCCCATCATTTCTCCGCTGGCTTTGTTGGTAAAAGTTATAGCTAAGATATTTTCTGGAGGAATCTTTTTTTCCTGGATTAAATAAGCTACCCGGTGGGTTAGTACTTTAGTTTTGCCGGAACCTGCTCCCGCTAAAATCAAAGTTGGTCCTTCTGTATTTAACACAGCCTGTTTTTGAATGGGGTTTAAACTTTCAAGTAAGCTTGTTCGCTCCGGAGTCGGAATAGGCATGGACACCATCTTAACATTAAAGTTATGCTTGAGCAATTTGATTATATTTTTTACCCTTTTTAATAATTGACAATCGTGGTATTATCTTAACTCTATGTCTTTGAAATTATTAGATTTTTGGGCTTCATGGTGCCAACCGTGTAATATGATGAAACCTATCATCCAAGAGTTGGAAAAGGAGTTGGCAGGTAAAGTTGAGTTTGAAAAAATCAATGTTGATGAAGATCAGCAAACTGCTTCTAAATATGGAGTAATGGGTATCCCCACTTTTGTGATTGAAAAAGACGGTAAAGAAGTGGTTCGAAAAACAGGTTTTACCTCTAAAGACGAATTACTGAAAATGATCAATGGTTAATGCCCTGTCTGCTAAAGGTGGATTATCGTTAGCGCATAGCTTTAAGGAAAAAGTCATCCAGATTGTTAAACAAATTCCTGACGGTAAGGTTACAACCTATGGCACAGTAGCAACTTTGGCAGGGTTGCCCCGAGGCGCGAGATTAGTAGGTGGAATATTGCATTTTTGCAGCGATCAAGAAAACCTCCCTTGGCAAAGAGTTATTAACAGAAATGGGTTTATTTCCACAAAATGTTTAGAGCATCCAAAACAAGCTCAAAAAGCCTTACTTCTGATGGAAGGAGTAGAAGTTACAAGCTGTTTTATTGTAGACTTAAAAAAGTATGGATGGTGGGGAGAATAATATCCAAGCTATTTTAAAAGAAGTTGAGCTTTCAGTATCTCCAGAGAAGGAACTAGAGTATTTCTTAACCCATCAGAACCGTTACTGGTATATTTTAAATAGGATTTTAGAGTTGAAACTCCCTCAAGACGGAAAAATTTTAGATGTAGGATGTTATCCTCCCCATTTATTTTTATCTTTGCAAAAAATGGGATATAAATTATGGGGGATCTCCTCTAAGCACGAACCTGTTGAGAATAAAAACGTTATCCCTTTAGATATTGAGAAGGATCAATTTCCTTTTGAGGCAAACTCATTTGACTTAGTAGTTTTTACCGAAATAATGGAACATTTAGTGGGGAATCCTGGTAATTATTTAAGCAAAATAAGTAAAGTATTAACAAAGGGAGGTAGGTTGATTGTGACTACACCAAATGTAGCTCACCTCAAAAACAGGGTCAAATTAGCTATAGGAAAAAATATCTATTTTTCCTTATCTCAATTGGAGGAAACAGATGGGGATACCGGTTCAATTTATTACCGGCATAACCGGGAATATACCAAAGATGAGCTGATACAGCTTTTTTGGGATCAGGGATTTCAAATAATTAAAGCAGATTATTTTAACTCCTATAGTCCGTTTCGGAGGAGGCTAACAGCTATCCCGCTTTTTTCCCAAGTAGTCAAAATAGGTGGGTTTCTGTTAACTTATATTCATCCTTCTTTAAAGGATACTATTTACTTAGAGGTAAAAAAGAAGTGATATGAGTAAAACCATCTGGATTATAGCTAATTGGAAGAGCAATAAAACGATTTCCGAAGCCCTACATTGGATAGATGAAGTAGGTCCAAAGTTGCCGCGGCAAAATTATTTAAAGGTCGTAGTTTGTCCTAATTTCACAGATTTGGAAGAGGTTAAAAAAACTATTCTGGTAGGAAATTATCCGCTAATGGTCGGTTCTCAGGATCTTTCTCCTTTTGAAGAAGGTCCTTATACTGGGGAAGAACCGGCTAGAATTCTTGCAGATTTAGTTGAACTCTCTATTTTGGGTCACTCTGAGAGAAGACAGAATTTTGGAGAAACGGATGAGATGGTGGGAGAAAAGGTGCAAAGAGCTACAGAGTATCAGATTATCCCACTAGTTTGCGTTCAAAATGAAAATACCTGGGTGCCGGATAAGGTTAACTTGGTAGCATATGAACCAATTTTTGCAATTGGTAGCGGTAACCCTGATACTCCCACTAACGCTTCTGAAGTGGCGAAGAAGCTGAAGATGAAATATGGTACCAAACTTGAGGTTTTATACGGAGGGAGTGTTACCAGTGAAAATGCCAAGGCTTTTTTACAGCAGGAAAATATCTCAGGGCTTCTGATCGGCAAAGCCTCTCTTGGGGCAAAAGAGTTTGTCAATATTGTGGATATTGCCTCAAAAGTCTAAAATGTGATTTAAACTATGCCTACCTCAAGAAAAAATAGGGGAGTTATTTTATTAAGGAAAATTGGGTGGCCGCTTCTTTTACTGCTGGTTTTGGTAGCCGGTCTCTTTTGGTGGGTGAGGACTTCAGAAACTTCCGTTTTTCATTATGTCTTAGGCGGACAGAGTTCCGTGAAAGCTGTTGACGGTAAAGTCAATGTTCTGCTTTTAGGTGTTGCTGGAGGAGTTCATGATGGTCCGAACCTCACCGATACTATTATGGTGGTCTCTTATGATCAAAAAACTAAAAAGGCTACTTTGATCTCTTTACCTCGTGATTTGTGGTTAACTACCAATCAATCTAAGGTTAATGCCCTTTATCAAATTGGTCTAAATAAAGGAGACGGTTTGGGTTACGCCCGCAAGGGGATCGAAAATATTTTGGGGATAGAGATTCCTTACGCAGTAAGAGTAGATTTTAGTGGCTTTACTAAGGCGATAGATTTAGTGGGAGGATTAGATATAAATGTGGTTCATTCCTTTGATGATTATACCTATCCTATTGAAGGCCACCAAAATGACACCTGTGAATATAAAGAGTCCCAGGTGGATATTGATGAAGAAAAAGCCAAACAACTGGGGGTTAAAGCTGGAAAATTAAAAGCCCTTCTCGATCCTTCCGGTAATATCGCGACCATAGCTGCTGAACCAGAAAAAGATATCATCTATTCAGATGAGGGGGTACTTAAATTTTTTCATTGCCGCTTTGAATACCTCAGTTTTAAAGCAGGTATGACTCACTTGGATGGAGAAACTGCCCTCAAATTTGTCCGCTCCAGGCATGGTAATAATGGAGAGGGAAGTGATTTTGCCAGGTCAAGAAGACAACAATTGGTGTTACAGACCTTTAAAGACAAGGTACTTTCGATAGAAACACTCTTAGACCCTGGAAAAATAGTTGGACTTATACAGACTTTTGGGGACAGTATTGAAACAAGTGTTCCTCAAACAGAGTATTTAGAATTTGTGAGTTTAATTAAGAGAGTTAAAGAAGTAAGGTCCATCGTCATTAGTCCTGAAGGGAAAAATCCCCTCTTAATAAATCCACCGGTTGAGGTTTATGGTGTTTGGGCTCTAATACCTCCTAATAACGATTTTTCTGCAATCCATAATTATTTAAGTGATGTGTTACATCAAACTGATACGGCTACTCGGTCGGGAGAGTTACAAAACCAGAAACCATGAAAGTTATTATTTTATCAGGACCCGGAGAAGTAAATAAACGGATTGAGATGAGTCGCGTTAAACAACAATTTTCCGGAAGTACAGTTTCAGTTTATGATTTATCAGTCAATAAATTATCTGATATTGATCTTGCCCTAACCTCACAATCACTATTTGATGAATTAGATAAGTTAATAATCATAGAAAATACTCCCGACGATTTAGACTTAAAAAAACTGGTTAAAAAAGATAATCCGGCTACTCTCCTTTTTTTAGCCTCTACTCCCAAAACTCTTTCCGGGTTATTATCCAGTGCAAGAGAAATTAAAGCAAAAATAATCAATTTTGAGGTTGAGAAAGAAGTGTCAGCTTTTCCTTATTTAGATGGCTTAATTGAAGGAAAGCAAAGTGTTTTTGAAGAGTTACAGAAGCTACTTAATGAATATGGAGGGATGTATATATTATCCATGATCTATTATCTGCTCCGTCGTAATATACTTCCCCTCCCGGAGTCAGTTTTCATGCAGAAAAAGATTAATGCCCAAAAACAAAAGATTCCGACTGATGTTTGGCCGCAGTTGTATAAAGTTGCTCTAAAAACCGATTTTACAATTAAAAGTGGGAACCTACCGGAAAATATTGCTTTAACCAAATTAACTCAGGAATTTATCCATTACTTAAGATAAGGTAAAATTAGATCTGCATCTTTTTGATTTACTACTCCATCGTTACTAAGATCAGCTTTTGGATTTTTTAATTCCTTAGCTGGCAGATTAAAATTTTTCAATATAATACTTAAATCTAGAGTACTAACCACACCATCTCCATTCAAATCATATTTGGTGATTTCTGCTGATGAAGTAGCAGAAAAGTCGTTATTTTTACCCAGGAAAATTGGCGGTAGGGATGTTGTTTGTATAGGAACAGATATTGTTATCTGGGCGTTGTTTTCAGGCCCAAAGATTTCTAGTGTTGTTTTATAGGAATTTTTTTCTTCAGGGAAAGATTTAGTTAAATCTGCAGTCTTAAGATTTGATAAAGGTAGAATAAAATTACCACCGGTTTTAGTGATGGTAGTTAATTTTTGTGAGCCATCTAGCGAAAATATTACAAAAGCTTCATTAACCGGTTGGTTGTTAGAGTCAAAGACCGTTCCAATTAAAGGAGCCCAACTAAGAACCGGAATAATTACTGTAGTTTTAAAAGTTGCAGGGGTGGTTGGGTAAACGACCGAGCCGGAATAAAGCTGATAATAGTAAGTAGTTGTGGGTTTTAGATTAGTTAAAGTAACAAAATGTAATTTGTGCGGTTCCGGAGTATTTAAATCACGATCATCCCTGTAAGTTGATTGCAACTCTATGGTATTTCCTGCTTTAACAAAACCAACAGCTGGTTCATCAGTCTGCCAATAAATAGAGACTGAATCATCCGATAAATTAACGACATTAATATTTTTAGGTGTTAGTGTTATGGCTGCCCTTGACTTTATTATTTGATTTTGTGTTGCTAAATATACTCCTGCTGCCAGCCCTATGAGTAAGATCCCCATTCCTAAGAGAGTCGGCATTTTAATAATGCCTGAATTAAGTTTGATTAAAGTATGATGACTAAAGATCATTTATTATATTTTGATCAAAGTTTGGATTAACCGGTTCAAGAAGATGCTGTATTTCAGGTGAGATTTGAACTTTAGTTCTGGAGCGGTAAATATCTACCCCGAACCATATAAGAACTGTAATTAATGTGGCTATGATAATGTATAAAAAATGTTTCCCGGACATATATTTTAGTACTCCTATTGTTTTAAATAATACGCTTTGCCATTGACGGAGAGTCCTGTTATACCTTCAGATGATTTATTTAGTATTACACTTGTGATATTAAGCAAACGGGGAGCTTTTGTAATATTATCTAAAGCTTGGAGCAGCTCCGCATATGAACCTTTGGTATTAAGGGTAAATAAAATTTCACCAATATTTTGTTTAGGACTTATGTCGGAATCATTAGTATAAACGGTTATGGGTTGAACTTGTAGTGCTGATAATGAAGCAGCCCTTGTGGCAGCTGTTTGTAGGTCATTGATTAAGCCTGTGACTATGGTTTTATCA
>CAZDEH010000015.1:14500-20690 GCA_964504665.1 uncultured Gammaproteobacteria bacterium
TCCAGATTATTTTTGCCTTCAGTTAAATCTCGGGATTTTTTATCCAAAGTATCCAGTGTTTGTTGATTATCCTGAATGCTTTTTTGTAAATTAATTATTGTTATTACCGTTGGTCTGATGGCAAAGATGACAAAAATAATAATTGCCAATACGCTGAAAATATATGGGGTGAATGACCTCACATATTTATTACCAATAACCGGCTTTATATATACGTAATACCTGGAGTATTGTATGCTAGCCATCTTTAATTTATTCCTCCTGGTTTTGTTACCAGAGAGCCGGTAATCGTAAATACTGTTTGTGTTTCAAAGGCTATATTGGTTAAGGTAATATCTGAAAATTTTGGGTCTTTTTGTAATTCCTTAATAAATACCGAGAGTTCTAGATTGGATGGAGTTTGTCCGTTGATTGAAAGTGTTGTTTTTGGGTAGCCTTCCATACGGTCAAAAGCAATATTGGTTATTCTGATACTTTTAGGAACGGATGTTGCTAAATTAGCTAAGAATGAATTAAAATCGACATTTTCAGATTTTAATTTTGCAATAGAAGAAAGCTGAAATTGAGTATGTTTAATTAAAGCCTCATCTGCACTAAGACTTTTAATATAGGGGACTTTATCATTAATTTTTTCTTGCAGGACATTTAGGTCAGCATCCAGCTTATATCTGTAAATAAAGGCTCCTATTGTAACCATTTCCACCACAATTACAATAAATCTGCCGGAAGAAAGAGCCCATTTAATTATCTTGGAATATAATTGTACTTGTTCCCCTTGGTGGATAAGAAGATTTACTTTAAATAAATTAGGAAATTTTTGAGTAGCCATAATTAATATCAACCCCTGATACTAGTTTAGTATAAAATTAAAGTAAGGTCTAGATGTAGGAGATTATATTTCAGAATCTTACTTTTTCTTGGCAATTAACTTAGATAACCTTGATTTTAACCTGGAGGCCTTATTTTTATGGATCAGATTGACTTTTACTGATTTATCTAAAGCGGAAAAAGCTGATGTTAAATTTTTAGCAGAAGGAGTTCGTTTAGTATCTTTGATGATTTTTTTTAAAGACGTCTCACGCTTTTTATTACGGATAGTTCTAATTTTATCTTTCCTAACTTTTTTGATAGCGCTTTTTATGATAGGCATTGTGCTTGGTATGGTAACATAGCTCTAGCACTTTCGCAAGCTAGTCTGCTATTATTTTAGTAATGGTAAAGAATCTATTTTTTCTTCTTTCAACCAGACAGAGCACCATTTTATCTGGGGCTTTTGTATTAATGGTGACGGTCTCCGCCTCTAAAATATTGGGCTTAGTGAGGGATAGATTATTGGCACATACCTTCCCCCCTGACCAAACAGCTGTTTTTTTTGCTGCCTTCAGGTTACCTGATCTGCTTTTTCAGTTATTTATTTTTGGGGCAGTATCAGTCGCTTTTATTCCTGTATTTACTGATTATCTACATCAAAAATCGGAAAAAGAAGCCTTTGAATTTGCTTCGGACATTCTAAATGTGGTGTTTTTGATTTTTGCCATAATCTCAACTATTGTATTTTTTGCTGCCAGTCCAATAACTTCACTGATCGTGCCTGGTTTTACTAATGCCCAGAAAGAAGTGACTACCGGTTTAACCCAGATCATTATGTTAGGGCAGATTCTGCTTGTGATAGGAGCCTTTTTTGCCGGTATCTGCCAGGCGTATCAGCGCTTTATTATTCCGGCTTTGGCAGCGGTTTTTTATAATGTTGGAATTATTATTGGGATATTTTTCTTATCACCTTTTTTCGGAACGTACGGACCTGCTTACGGAGTTATCATTGGAGCTACTTTGCATATATTAACCCAGATTTCTTTAGTTTCCAGTTTGGGTTTTAGGCACCGTCTCAGTTTGAATATTTTTAGTGAAGGGATTAGGGAGGTAGTGGGGATGATGAGTATCAGAACTTTGGGAGTTGCTGCTGAACAGTTTAACGAGACAGTGGGAGTTATATTGGCATCATTAATTTCTGCCTCATCCGTGACTTATTTGACTTTTGCACAGCATCTACAGGCTGTTCCGATTGGGCTTTTTGGGGCAACTTTAGCCCAAGCAGCTTTACCTGTGTTATCCAGAGAAAAAACAACAGGTGAAGAGGTTGCTTTTAAAGCAACTCTTCTGACTACCATGCATCAAATAATGTTTCTATCTTTGCCCTCAGCAGCCATGCTTATTGTGCTCAGGATTCCGGCTGTGAGACTCGTCTTTGGTGCATCACAGTTTGACTGGAGTTCAACTGTTCTGACTGGAAAAACAGTTGCCTGGTTAGCGGTAGGTTTGACTGCTCAGGCAATAGCTTTGCTTATCATTAGAGGGTTTTATGCTCTAAAAGATACCCGCACGCCTGTTGTAGTATCGGTTTTAACTGTTTTAATAAATGTACTCCTCAGCTATATTTTTGTCAGAAGTTTTGGATGGGAGGTATGGGGATTAGGGCTTTCTTATGCCATTTCTGCCAACATTTCCTTAGGACTTTTGATCTATTTTTTAAATCAAAAAGTGGGAGGTTTTAATCAAAAAGATTTATTTATTCCGGCTTTGAAAATGATTTTGGCCGCAGTTTTATCAGCGATTGTATTATATCTTCCTGTTAAAGCTCTAGATACTCTGATTTTTGATACTACTAAAACTATTAATCTGATATTGCTGACTGGTATTGCCTCGTTTGTGGGTCTTGGCACTTATATACTTTTAGTCTGGTTATTTAAAGTTAAAGAACTGGAAACTTTCAGTGAATTAATTAAAAAGATCTGCAAGCTGAAATGGGCAATAAAATCTGAGGAAGTAATCCAGACGACTGATCACAGTAGCACGCTTTGATTATTTTTTGCCGTTAAGATATTCTTTGTTTAAATTTTTTTCGACTAATTCAGAAAACCACCATTCATGAGGGTGTGTTTTAGGGATTCCCAGAGCAAGTGTCTTAGCTGATTTAGTACGAAGATATGGCACAGTAGTTTTATATTTAAGCATAAACCAGCGTTTTGCCATTTTATTACCCATAAAATCCAGTACCCATTCCTGGTAAAGCTGATTAATAATATCTGCATCTTTTGCACATTTAGAAGCTAAAGTTATTCTGTTATTATATTCCTGAAAAAGATTTACAAGATCATTTTTAAAAGGTAGACCGTGTAGCTGATCATCTATAGCCTTTTTTTCGTCAACAGTAGCGTAATGTTTTTCAACGTAATTTAAATCTCCTGTTCTGGTCTCTGGCAGGTCATGAAGAATGCTCATAGCCATCGTATGAATACCTTCTTCATGTGGCAGTCCTTCCATTCTGGCAAGACAATAGCTGATTATAGAGGTGTGATGGGAATGTGAAGCTACAGTATCAAAAGCATTACCCAAATGTTGTTTATGAGACCTTGGCATTTGCATCAACATCCCTGTTTCGGCAATAAAAGAGAGGATTCTTTTATAAGGTTTATTTTTTAATTTCATGAGGGCATATTAGACTAAATTGCCCGTAAGGTCAAATTCGGGTACAATACACTCATGCAAATTCGCAACTTTAGTATAATTGCACACGTTGATCACGGGAAGTCAACTTTAGCTGATAGATTACTGGAAATAACAGGGACTGTGACGGGTAATAAAATGCAGCCACAGCTTCTTGACTCTCTAGCCTTAGAACGTGAACGGGGGATAACCATTAAGCTGGCTCCTGTGAGAATGAATTATACGTCAGACGCTGAACTTTATACCCTAAATTTAATTGATACTCCTGGGCACGTAGATTTTTCTTACGAAGTTTCACGCTCACTGGCAGCAGTAGAAGGAGCAGTATTGTTAGTTGATGCAACTCAGGGAATTCAGGCCCAAACACTGTCTCATGGTTTAGCTGCTATGGAACAAAATTTAGTATTAATACCCGTCATTAATAAAATTGATCTATTAAATTCTAATGTAGAAGAATGTAGAAGGCAACTAAAAGAGACTTTTGGTTTTAATGATAAAGAAATTTTATTAGCTTCAGGGAAGACTGGAGAAGGGGTAGAGGAAATTTTGCAAGCAATAATTGAGCGTGTACCACCACCGGAATCCTTAGGTGTCAATACAGATCCACCCCTAGGGTGGCCATCTTTAAAAGCTCTGATATTTGACTCTTTTTTTGACAGCTTTAAAGGTGTGATAGCGCAAGTGAGGGTTATAGATGGTGAGGTGCCAAAAGTAGGTGCTAAAATAAAATTTTTAGGTACAGGAGCAGAAGGTGAGATTTTAGAAAAAGGATTTTTTGGACCCGCCTTAACCCCGGTTGAAAATTTACAGTCCGGGGAAATTGGTTATATCGCCACCGGAATAAAAGAGGCAGATTTAGTTAGGGTGGGTGATACAATTATTTCCGTCTCCGACCTTGCCTGCCGGCAGGCAAGTGTGGAACATTTACCAGCAGTTGAGCCATTACCTGGGTATAAGCAAGTTAAACCAATGGTTTATGTGGGACTTTATCCAATTGAACAGGCAAAGTTTCACGATCTTAAAGAGGTATTAAGTAAGTTTAGGTTATCAGATCCTGCTTTTTCTTATGAAATAGAACATTCTTCTGCTTTAGGAGCAGGGTTCAGGTGTGGCTTTTTAGGACTGTTGCATGCAGAAGTTGTACAACAAAGGCTATCGGAAGAGTTTAATATGGATCTTTTGGCAACCACACCGTCAGTTGAATACTTATTGGATAGTAAGCCAATTACTAATCCAGCAGATTTACCACAAGGTCTGAATCTGGTTAATTTAAAGGAGCCCTGGGTCAAGGTTAGAATTTTTACCCCTCAGTCGTACCTTGGAAAAATAATGGAACTTATGTCTGATAAAAGAGGAATTTATCAAAATCAAACCTATTTTGGTACTCAGGTAGAATTAATTTATGAAATACCACTCTCTGAAATGATTACGGATTTTTATGATAAATTAAAATCAGTTTCCTCGGGGTTTGCCTCACTTGATTGGGATTTTGTTGAATTTAGAGACTGTGATGGGGTGAGAGTAGATATTTTGGTGGGAGGGGAAAAGGTTGATGCGCTGTCAATGATTGTTGTCAGAAGCAAATCAGAGTACGTTGGCAGGCGATTGGCAGAAAAATTAAAAGAAATATTGCCAAAGCAAAACTTTGCTATAGCTATTCAGGCTGTGATAGGAGGCAATATTATTGCCAGAGAAACTGTATCTCCGTACCGAAAAGACGTGATAGAAAAACTTTACGGGGGAGATAGAACCAGAAAAGATAAACTTCTTGAGAAGCAGAAAAAGGGGAAGAAAAAAATGAAAATGATTGGTCGCGTTGAAATCCCCCAAGAAGCATTTTTAAATATTTTAAAATCATGACAGAAGAAGAAAAATCAACAGTTTATTTGGCTGGACAATCTAACGAGTATGAAAATAATTGGAAAAAAGATTTTAAATTAATTACAGGAATAGACTTTTATGATTGGGAATTTGATTCTGATCAAACTTCACCTGAAACATATTTTCCTCAAGATTTAGCGGGCATCCGGAAATCAAAATTCTTAGTGGCGAACCCTGGTTTAGCTCCTTCAGAAGCTACTTGGGTAGAAATTGGCTATTTTTATGCTTTAAATACTAAAGAACCAGGAGATTTTTGTGAAAAGTTAATTATTATTTGGAAAGATAACAGGTTACCAAAATGGTCTATTGAATTTGTTAAAAAAACTGGGATTGTTGTTAGGAGTGTAGAAGAAGCAAAAGAAAAACTTTTGGAACTAGTTAAGAAAGTTTAGCTTGACACCTTCCAGGTGGACGTCTAATGATTAGTGCTACAATTAATCACTATAGCGACTGGTTGTAACTAATACCTTATCTTATTGTAATGATATTACGATGTAATCGTATAGTAATTTTGATATCATCTAATAACGAATCAAGTTAAAGCCATACCAAAATTTAGAGAAGTTAAAATTCCATGTTCTGTTTGTGGAAAATATTTTGTTACAAAAGTTTTTCCAGATAAGACATATAAAGGCGGTAATTGTTTTGGCAGTATAGGTGGTAAAGGTAAAAAGTTTGAATATTGGGAGTGTGACAAATGTTATAAAAAATAAAAGAAATATTTTAAGTTTGGCTCAATGAATATTTAAACACACAAGACGTCCACCAGTATGCGTATAATTAATAAACAGAGGTAAAAAGAAAA
>CAZDEH010000016.1:0-15679 GCA_964504665.1 uncultured Gammaproteobacteria bacterium
TAAATTATTTTTATAAGCTTTATAGCCTCTAAAAACCAAAAAAGATCCTACCAGTAAAATAAATAAAATAAGAAACCTGAAATTATTTTTTTTCATCTAGATATCTCTGTAATATTATTGCAGCAGCCAAGCCATTATCTTCCCGTCTATCTTTCTTACCCAGTCCCATTTCAATCATTAAGTTTTTTGCTTCCTGAGTTGACAGCGTTTCATCAGCTAATATAACATTAAAGCCTTCAGTTGTTAATCTATTTGCAACTTTCTTAATTCTTTCTCCCATTTCCCCTTCAGGATTACCCAGAACAATCAAATCAGCAATTTCATCCTCAACTACACTAATTACTTTTGTGATAGCATCTTCAAATCCCTGAACAAATATAGTTTTTAGAGGTGTGGCAATTTCACCCTCCGAGATAGCTAAACCGATTTTTTTAATTCCCCAATCAATACCTAGGTAACGCATAACGAATTACTTGGGAGACACATTCACTACTATATTATTAGTAAAAAAAGGTAGCCTGGCAAAAGGTCCTGGTAGAGAAGGAGTCAAAATAATTTCTGATCCAACGACATTTTCTAACTCTTTCAGTTTATTACTGGCATCTATTATGCTTTTACCCTTTATTTGCTGCTTTATATCTTCCAAATTAAATTGTGGTAATAATTTTGCTGTAAATTTTGCATTGAAGATTAATCTTCCGTCTTTTTCAACTTTAGCCACCTCCGCCTGTGTCTCTGCATCCTGTAAGTTCATTTGATAATTACTTGGTACATCCACAATTACCAATTTAGAGACAATTGTCCGTAAGTCCGAATCCAGATAAGAGGTTCCTTTAAAACGGATGGTAGCATTTAAAGTAAAATCACTGGCTGTATCATTAACCTGTTTACTAAAAGTATACTTACCATCTGCAACAACCAAGGCATCGGCAATAACTTTTTTACCGTCTTTTGATTGTCCTTTCAGATCTTCTTCTGCTTTTTGGCGTAGTGTATCAGTAAGTTTAGCCTGTAGCTTTTTCTGATCATCTGAGGTGATTACCGTCACATCTTTAGAAGTGCCCCCAGATAACGCAGAATCAACACTCCCAATCACCTGATCTTTAGAATATTTTCCAACACTCATCTCCGTTCCTCCTGTTAAATTACTTTCCGGACCAATTGCATCAGCGGTTATACCAACCGGATCGGTTTTACCCCAAGTTGTGTTTTCACCTTCAGGAGTAGTTGTGGAAGAGGAAGAAGCAATTTGCACACTTTGATCTAAAGTAAACTTTAAGCCACTAACGGATGTAAGAGTTGTGCCTTTACTAATACTTATGGCTGCATCTGTTTTATTCCTGATAATCACTGTTCCTTTAGCAGAATCCCCAATTTGTTTTGTGCCAGTTGCAACACCTTTATCTGAACCTGTAACTGTAGTTTCAATAATTGCCCCAGGGATAATTTTATTTTCCTCATCAATTTGATTTACCTTTGGATCAGCTGTTACCCGTGTTTCTTTTTCTAAGATTTTTGGTTCAATCAATACATTCACATTAGCTTTAAATAAAAAGTAATACCCTACACCAAGTATACCAATAATAATCACTGCTGTTAGTAACTTACTCAACAAAGGACCCCTCAGTGATAGCTTTTTGGAAAAATTCAGGTGAGATATCATTGATGTAAGTAGCAAGAATAATTTATTATATTTTTTGGATTGCTTATGTAGCAAGTCGGGTAACTGTGGAGAGATTAAATTATCATCTTCTAAATCTTCTTCTTCCTCTGAAGATAGTTTTCTCAATTTCCGTGGCTTGGTGGTAAATTCTTCCTCCTTATTGCGATCATTTTTTTCTAATCTCTTCTTAATATCACCTTTTACAAATCCGAAGTCTGTTTCACTGTCACTTTCCATAGAATGAAAACCTTGTACATGAGGAGATTTACTGCTAAAGATGGGGGTTACCGGTTGATAGAGTGAAAAATTATGTTTAAGATCAACTTCCGGATAGAGTTCAGAAGCTCCAGCGAAAATAACTGACTGATACAAAACATCATCTGCTAAAATTTCTATTTTGGGAAAATGAAGAAAAGAAAGTTTAGCCATCCAGGGATAAGACATTAAATCATTTTGAATCTTAGATAAGTCTTCACTTGCTTTAGTGGAGTAAAGTAAAATTTTGGAGGGAAGGACTTCAACCTCAGTAAATTGTTCTAATATCCCTTCTATATCTTCAAACAAGATATCTGTCCTTTTACTGATTTTATTGCCAATAATTTTACCACCTTTAACCAAAGTTACTTCTAAAAAGTCTCCCAGTCCTAATAAAATAGTAGTCGGAGGAGATCCTTCTTGTTTTTGTAATAAATAAGCCAAAGAGTTAGTGGTCGTCACATAAGCAAGCGGGGAAAGATCATATTCCTTAAGCATTTTATTTAGTAGCTTTAAGTACGGTTCTTTTAAATTATCATCCATATTCCAGGATTCCGGAACTCCAAATAATACTTTTTCAGGTTCAATTTCCAAAGCCCCCAGGGAATCATCTAAAGCTAGGTGGGTTTTTTCTAGCAGATCATCTGTGCCGTTGTAAACATAAGTCTTCTGGCCTAAAATATCTATTTGATTTCCCATAAGTCCCCACACAGTAGCGGTGACCTCTGATAAGCCAACTAAAACTGCGAAGAAATATTCCGTTTTTCCGGTTTTTTTATTAAAAGGAAGCTGGGCAGTAATATTTTCTAAGAAACTCATACCAATTTATCCCCAATCCGCTTGAGGTAACTTTGTTAAGTTTAGCACAATTTATATTTTACTCAAATAGGTATAAAAGTGTATAATCCTAGAATATGACAGCAAAAGAGTTAAGACAAAGATATTTAAAGTTTTTTGAAGGCAAGCAGCATAAAATTATTCCCTCTGCTCCTTTAGTCCCGGAAAATGATGCTACGACTCTTTTTACCTCCTCCGGTATGCAGCCTTTAATTCAGTATTTTTTAGGAGAACCCCACCCTTTAGGCAAAAGAGTAGTAGATAGTCAAAAGTGTTTTAGGTCTCAGGATATTGAAGAAGTGGGAGACTCCCATCACACTACTTTTTTTGAAATGTTGGGAAATTGGTCTTTTGGGGATTATTTTAAAAAAGAACAGCTGAACTGGTTTTTTGAGTTTTTAACTAAAAATTTGGGACTTGATCCAAAAAGACTTTATGTAACAGTTTTTATGGGTAATGATCAAGTTCAACGGGATGAAGAAAGCATTAAAATCTGGCAGGAAATTTTTGCCGCTGTCAATATTGAAGCTAAAGAAGGGGAAAGAATCTTTGCTTATGATGTTAAAAAAAACTGGTGGTCAAGGTCTGGTGCCCCAGATCAGATGCCTACCGGTGAGCCTGGCGGACCAGATTCAGAAGTCTTTTATGAATTTACAAGTGTGAAACATGATCCTAAATTTGGAGAAAAATGTCACCCTAATTGTGACTGCGGCAGATTTTTAGAAATTGGAAATTCAGTCTTTATGCAATATCAAAAACAAACAGACGGCACCTTCACCGAACTACCCCAGAAAAATGTGGATTTTGGAGGAGGTTTGGAACGGATGGTGGCAGCAACCTTAAATGAACCAGATATGTTTAAAATAGATTTGTTCTGGTCGGTTATTCAAAAAATAGAACAAATTACCGATAAAAAATATGAGGATCACTTAAAAGAATTCCGCATCATTGCTGATCATTTCAAGGCAGCTACTTTTTTAATTCTTGATGGGGTAATTCCTTCTAATAAATTGCAGGGGTATGTTCTACGAAGACTGCTCCGTCGTTCCATGGTAAAAATGCATGCGCTTTCTGGAAAAATTTGGAACGGCGAATCAGTAATGGAAATTATTGAAACAGTCTTAACTATCTATGATGGAATTTTCGGCATTAATAAAGAAGCAGATCAGCAAAGAGTTTTCACTGTTATCACAGACGAGTTAAGCCGTTTTGCCAAAACTTTAGATCAAGGCTTAAAAGAAATTAATAAAATTAATAACATCAATGGCAAAATTGCTTTTGATTTATACCAAACTTATGGTTTTCCTTTAGAAATTACGGAAGAATTATTTAAATTGAAAGGACAAGACATTAGCCACCAGGAATTTGAAAAAGAATTTGCGGCTCATAAAGAACTTTCCCGAACTGCCTCTGCCGGAATGTTTAAAGGAGGCTTAACAGAACAGACTGAAATGAGCACAAAATATCATACTGCTACTCATCTTTTAAATGCTGCACTAAGAAAGATTTTAGGTGGCACTGTCCAGCAAAAAGGCAGTAATATCACAGCAGAAAGGCTCCGTTTTGATTTTTCCTACCCAGAAAAACTGACAACAGAACAAATCAAACAGGTGGAAGACTTAGTAAATAAAGCAGTTCAGGATAACCTACCAGTAACTTCAGAAATTATGGAAAAAACTGCAGCACTCCAAAGTGGAGCTTTAGGCTTTTTTACAGAGAAATATGGAGATAAAGTGACCATCTATACAATTGGTCATCCTGAACGCAGCGAAGGATCTAGTTTTTCCAAAGAGATCTGCGGTGGCCCTCATGTAAAAAATACCGGGGAACTGGGGCGGTTTAAAATCACTAAAGAAGAGTCTGCTTCCTCCGGCATCCGCCGTATCTACGCTACTTTAAACTAATATTTCTAATTTAAAAATTTAAAAGTAGAGAGGATTTGGTCAAAAGTATTTAATTTCTCCTGCGAAATAGGTTTATTATCCTTAGTATTAAAGAATATTGTGATATCTTTCCCCTTATTATTTATATTATTCACTGAAATTTGTATGGAGGTAATCTTCTCAATGGAGGCACCAAAAACATATTCTTTTGCAGGATTACCATTCACTACAATTTCCTTTGTTTGTGTTACTCCTTCTGCTCCACGTCCTGTTGCATACCCAACAAGGCTCATAATGGTATTCTCATCTGTAAGATCTACTCAAAAAAAGGTTCGCCTAGAGAACCAAGAGTTTGTTCTTGTGTATTGTAATTTGATGGATATTTAAAACTTAGATTCAACTTTGTATTAGTATATGTTTTCCAATTAGCAGTTTCATCAATATTTGAGGAAGGAGTTGATGTTTGAATCTGTTTGATAACTTCAGGTGGTGTTGACACAAAACCCATACCATATTTAATAGGTTGAGGTTGAAAATAATAATATACCCCACCAACCACTCCTAAAAGCGAAACAACACCTAGAATAATCAAAATTGGGACAAAGCCCTTCGGCTTACTTTGTTCGCTCAGGACACAGCCTTTTTGCATAATCTCATCATAGCACACAATAACATTAAGGTATTATTGCAACTTTTTTATTGATGCATTTCCAATAAGTGATTGCATTTGAATAATAGCTATCTGATTTAGCTGTACTAAACGTTCACTTTGAGGTATTTCACAGCGGATTAGTTCAGCATTTATTCCTTCCAAATTTGCCAATACTACCAACTGAGTAACATCTGCGCAGTCACGGATATTGTCATCTTTATCGGGATTTTTATCCCTCCACTCTTTTGCAGTTTTACCAAACAAAGCCATATTCAGTACATCAGCTTCAGAAGCATAGATTACATTTGTTGATTGTTTAGACAACTGAGGAGGAACTAAGTGTGTTTTAATCGCGTCAGTATGGATTTTATAGTTAATTTTAGTTAATTCCCTTTTTACATCCCAACCAAGACGTAATTTTTCACTCTCTTCATTTTTTAGTCTCTGAAATTCTTTAATCAGATATAATTTAAATTCTGCACTAATCCAGGAAGCAAACTCAAAAGCAATATCTGCGTGGGCAAAAGTACCACCGCCATACCTACCAGATTTTGCAATAAGACCAATTGCATTAACTGAAATAATCCACCTCTTAGGAGTTAATGAAAAACTGTTTAAACCCGCTTCTTTTCTTAACCCATCGAATTCGATGGGTTTAAAATTTGGATTATTGATTTGTTCCCAAATACCCAAGAACTCTATAGTATCCCGGTTTCTCATCCAGTTTTGGATAATATAATCAGTTCTCTCTTTATCTTTATATCTGGCAATATCAGTTAATGAAATATAATCTATTTCGTTTTGCTGGAAGGTATAAACTTTGATTCCTTTGGTAATTATCTGTTTATTTTTTGACATATATTTACCATATACCTAATAATACCCGAAGTCAATAACGGAAAATTGATCAATATGGTAGGCATCCGCCGCATCTACGCTACTTTAAACTAAATTATTGAAGCCAGATTTCTGCTCCAACAATAGAGTGAACTCCGGGGAGTAAATAAGATCCAAAAGTTGCATCTATTGTTTGTTTTTGTCCAGGTAACACATTGATGCTATATTTTCCCATCTCTTTGGTCAGTGTTTGGTTACCATTATTTATAATTTCTAATTTTTGGTTAGCAGCTACCTTAACACATCTAGGTATAGGGACATTATCCGAACCAATAGTTATTATTGCTATCTGATCAACAGATGGTTTTGCACAAATACCAGAAGCAGGAAAATCTGCATCAGCTGGTATTAAAGAGTTATTATTTTCATCTAAGAATTTAAAAGTAGAAAGGATTTGCTCAAATCATTTGTGTTTACCAGAATTTTGTTGAGTTTCATAAAAAATCATCACAAAAGCCTTATCTCCTTTGCTAATACAATAAGTATTTGGATACCAGATAATATTATTAGGAAATCCTACAGCCCCCGCCTTCTCTACTACTCTTACACCTTCATAATCACCAATTGTAATTTTCTCTTTTGATATAAATTCTGATTGCGACTGTTTCTGTGATAAGTTATCCAAACATTTCTGGTTTGGAGAAAGCAATATTACTCCTGGTAAAACTTCTGCAACTTTGCTACTACTAGAATCATAAAATACACTACCTTCAATTTTCCACTCGTTTAGGTATTGAAAAGAATAATAAGCCGTCTTATCGGTAGAATTATAAACTTGCCAATCATCTGTATGAGATACATACTTATTCTTGGCTTAGTATGTCTTCAAACCGGTAGTATTATCTGCGTTTAAACTACTGACATCTGGGAATGGTTTATCTGTAGGGTTAGGTTTCATTGAGGGGAAAATAACTGGATTTTGCCTATAAACAGCTTCTTCTAAAGAGGCAGGGGGTTGGGATTTAATATAATAAAAAGCTCCACCAGTTACTACTAGTATTACCAGTATCCCAACTAAAACCAGAATTGGAGCAAAACCTCTTTGCATGATTTTATTGTAGCATATTTTTAATTATTGACAGAAAAATCTATCTGTAATACAATGTATTACAGTATGCAAAGAAGTATTATAAATATCTCTATGCCTCCTGAGATGGCTAAAAGGGTTAAAAAGCTAGCCAAGCAGGAAAATAGAACCCAAAGCGAGCTTCTAAGGGAGGCTTTTCGTATTTATGAATTCAAGAGAGATTGGGTAAAAATAAGGGCTTGGGGAAGAGAAACAGCTCGTAAGATGGGCATCGAAACTGACGACGATGTTGAACGAATTGCCGGATGAGAATTGTCCTGGATACGAATATTTATATCGCAGCAGCGGTAAGGAGCGGCTTCTCAGCAGGCGTTATCGACATGTTAACAGAAGTTCATGATCTAACTGCTATTACTTCCGAAGAAATACTTATAGAACTCGAAGATAAACTTCAGAATAAATTTAATTGGTCGGAGGAGAATGTTAAACGTATTTTGTTAAAAATCAGGCAAATCGCTGACATTGTGGAAGTTAACGAAAGTGTATCCATAGTTATCAGAGATCCTGAAGATAATAAAGTTTTAGAATGTGCTTTGGCTGGTGAAGCAGATTTAATAGTAACTCTTGATCAAGATTTAATTAAGCTAAAAAGTTTTAAAGGAATAGGCATTATTCATCCAAAAACATTTTCCTGGACTTTTCCGGAATTTTTTAAGAAAGCTAAAGAAAATTAGGGAATAAATTTACTTGTAGTGAGCATTAGTCAAATCTAAAGGTGGAAAGAATTTGGTTAAAAATGTTTTTATAATCTGAGCGTGTTAGACCAATTATAAATTTATCCTTGAGAGGAATAATAACTTGTACTAATTCTCTCTCACCGGCCTTTTGGGAATCTATTATTTTGAGTATATAGTAACTAACCTTTTTGTCACCAACCAAAGTGGATTTATTTTCTGTAATTATATAACCATCAACGGTTTTAGATGTTTTCTCTATATAAAACATTACTGTCGGTGGAATATTAGCAGTACCACAATCAGCATAGGGACTTACAGCCAGCTCAGGACCAACACCAACTAAATTGAGCTTCTCCTTATTGTCACAAGGAGCTTTGCTGCCCCAATTGTTTGGGTATTTAAAACTGTAACCATTAGTTGTTTCTCTAATAGTTTTCTTGTTCCTCCAGCTACCTTACCTCCTGCTTTTGCATCCTGTTGGAGTTTTGGTATACCTTTCGAATCTTCAGTTCGGTGAATTTCGGTTGTAGTACGTTCTCCTAGCATAGTTAAAATCAACTCGAAATCATCCATGTGATCGCGTAAATTTTGCCTCTTTAAAACCTTTCAGTTTTTTATACTCACTTGGGATTACTCCAAAAGTTGCCTTGGAAATTTCAGCTGTTAAAATTTCATAATCTTTTTGTATCTTCGCCCCTCGATTTTGCCATTCATCTGTTAATTCTTCACGGATAGCAATACCACGCATCCTTTTTTCAATCCAGGAATCAGGATAACCTTTTGCTTTATATAAAGCTCTTGTTCTTTTAGTAGCTAGCTCAGGATCTTCTATTTCCTGTATTCTTTCATAACCTACACGGGCTAACCATCTTTTAAAAGGTTCTGCTTTGGGAGAAGGAATTGATTGAACCATACGAAATACGCCTTCGGTATCAGCACAGTCTGTTTCTCTCATCTTTCCATCAGAAGCTTTTAATTTCAACTGTCGACAAATTGTCGATAGTTCAACCCCATCCTCAGTTTTAACCCTAATCTTCATTCTATACCAATAGTCATTAGGATTTAGACTATTAGTGAGTGCTTGGACAATATCGATTACCGAAAACCACCATTCGTTCTGATAAATAGTGCTTCTGATATTTTTACCTCTGAAGATCGCTATTTTGGTTTCAGAAGAAGTATCGGACATATTTTTAATCTATACCAAATATTACCCGAAGTCAAGGGAGATAAATTATCTTTTTAGGTAAACTATCCGCTCAACCTGAGTTTTTTGATTAAATTTAGAGATAGCAGCAATAGTTATTTTATTAACTTGACTAGACAAGGAAATTTTTTCTTGAAAATCACCGCTCTCAGCTACCTGAATTTCTTGACTATTAATGGTAACCTTAACTTCCGGGTCTGTCTTACCGATTACATCAAGAGATGGATTATCTGTCGTCATCTGATCAGTTGGAGCAATAATAGTTAACTCTGGCGCACCTACAAATTGCCGATATTGAATCCACAGATACCCAAAAAAAGACAATATTACCAAAACAATCACCACCCCTAAAAGCTGGGTGGGGGTAAATTTAAACTTTGGTTTTTTTATTGGACTTGAAAAAGCGTCCATCACATAAGGTTTATGCCTATCTTCTGCAAACTCTCTTCTAAAAATTGCCAAGAGGTTAGCTGCATCTAACCCTAAAAAAGCAGCATAGTTTTGAATAAAACCGCGCACAAAAGTAGGGGGAGGTAATTTTTTATAATTATCAGATTCAAGTGCTATGAGAAGCTCTTTTCTGATTTTTATAGCTTTCTCAATATCCTCCAGGGTATATAATTTTGCTTCTCTACTTTCTTTTAAAATCTGCCCAACAGTTCTCATATAAATATTCCTATTTCCCTATTGTACTACTGTGTTAGAGATATATCTAAAAAATACTCATTGACTAGTTAAAGCTACTTTATTAAGATGAGTTCAATGCTCGACGACAATATTCCAGACACTAATTCTAACCCACCTCCCTTAGAGCCAGATCCTGTTCAGGCTCGAAGTGAACAATCTCCCCAAATTCCACCCCCACCAGCAGGAGATAGCGAAAAAGCTGAAAAATATCTGAGGCAACTTATTAATTTAATTGAAACAGACGCACTGGAAGTTACCCATACTAACCTTAAAAAATTCGACATTGCCTCAATTCAAGATCACTACAGAATGGATCTTGGAGTATATGAGGTTGAGGTTAATCACAGCAAACAACCCGACACCGGACAGGATTTTTATGTTCTACTCTTTAATAATCTTAAAAAGATCGAGAATGCAGGAGAGAGCTGTGTTAATAAAGTCATTTTGGCGTATACTCATCTTTCCCAGAATCAATTTAGAGATTTTAAAGAAGCATCCGATGGGGCGCTTGAGAGAAAAAGAAAGATAGAAGAAGAAAAACGTTTTGCTGATGCTATGGCTCCAATTGATAATGTTTTAAGTAATCTAACTTCATCCAGCCCGATTACAGAACCGAGAGAAGAATCAAC
This sequence comes from uncultured Gammaproteobacteria bacterium, assembly GCA_964504665.1. Classification (GTDB taxonomy): domain Bacteria; phylum Patescibacteriota; class Microgenomatia; order Daviesbacterales; family UBA10151; genus STC-54. Next base: position 10,475 of record CAZDEH010000016.1, read on the forward strand.
ATCAGATAACGTAGATCTGGCAGATTTTGCTACTGAAACAACTGAACCCAATGAGTCTCATGACGAACCCAAAGCTTCTGATTTTCAGAACCAATCCCCAATTAGCTAAGGTCTCTTTGGGCTAAGTACTCATAAATTATCACCAACATCTCCGATGTGTCAGCACAACGTCAGTACAATATTCCATGTTCCACCCCCGATATGGAACAAAATTTTTAATTTATACGCCTATTAGACGTTTTATGAATGGATTTTTTAGCACCTCAATAAAACCTCTATTCTCTGCTGGTTTTAAACGCTCGTTATATAGGGTGTCCACCGTATCTCCAGGTTTAACATCCACAATCACCCTTTTTAGAACTGGACCAAAATCAGCCTCTTCTGTTACCACATGAATAGTCGATCCGGCATATTTTAAGCCAAGGAAGTTCTTCACTGCATCATCCGTCATCAACCCCCGATTCCAAGGGGCTACCGTCCCATCAGGGAAAAGAAATGGTTCATCTTTTCTATCAGGAAATAGACCCGGGTGCACATTTATAGTAATTCCCTGAAAACTTTCAAAATATGTAGGAGCAAGGATTGTGCTAAAACCTGCCAAAATAGCAATTTCTACAGCTCTCCCATTAAGTAACTGTGATAATTCTATGCCATATTTATCCCTTGCTGTTTGCTGTTTATAATTTTGTAGGATCATCACTTCCCAGGGGATGTGATGTTTTTTAGCCCTATCCAGTCCCTGAGTATTAGACTTATCACTTACAACAATTTCTATACTACAGAGAATTTCTTTACGATCTATTGCATCTGTAATTGCTTGCAGATTTGATCCTGTACCTTTATTAGAAATTAAGACAGCCAAACGAGCAGGTTCTTTTAGGAAATTACGGTCGGTTTCTGCCATAAAAATACTGCCTTTGAGCAGCATAACTATATAAACAACTTATAATAAAAAGCAATCCCCTAAAATTTTTATTTAGCTAGAGTCTCTTTGGGCTAAATAATCATCAGCATTTTTGACTAACACATCTCTGGGTTTTGATCCTTCCCCCACACCTACCTCCCCTGCTGCTTCGAGCTCATCTAACATCCTGGCTGCCCGGGCATAACCGACTCTTAACCTTCTCTGTAAAAGTGAGGCAGAGGCGCGGTCATATTGGCAAACAGTCCTAACAGCTTCGCTAAAAAGTTCATCTCTATCATCATCTCCACCGCTTCTTCCACCTACTCTCCCTATTGGCATTTCAGTCACTTCAGCTGTATATTGTGGTGCCACACCTGTTGATTTCAAAAAATCTATTAAATTATTCAGTTCACCGTCAGACACAAACACTCCCTGAATACGCATGGGTTTAGAAGCATCAGGAGGTAAAAATAACATATCTCCACGACCAAGTAATTTTTCCGCACCGGGCTGATCGATAATCACCCGGGAGTCTACCATGGAAGAAACAGTAAAGGCAATCCTACAGGGAATATTGGCTTTAATCAAACCTGTAATAACATCAACCGACGGGCGCTGCGTTGCTAAGACCAAATGAATCCCTGTCGCCCGGGCAAGTTGAGCCAAACGGGTGATCGCATCTTCCACCTCAACTGGCGCAAAAATCATCAGGTCAGCCAGCTCATCAACCACCAGGACAATATAAGGAAGAGCCTGAAAACCTGACATCTCATTATAGCCTTGGATATTTCTAACGCCAACTGACTGAAATAATTTATAGCGTCTATCCATTTCCGCCATTGTCCATTTTAGTGCCGAAAGAATTTTTTCCGGCTCATTAATAACCGGAGTTAAAAGATGGGGGATACCGTTATAATTTGACATTTCCACCCGCTTTGGATCAACCAAAATAAGTTTTAATTCTTCCGGTGAATTCCGGTAAAGAAGCGCCGCAATTAACGCATTGAGTAAGATAGATTTTCCCGATCCAGTGGTACCTGCCACCAAACAATGCGGCATTTTAGATAAGTCGACGATCATTTCTTTAGAAGATGTATCACGCCCCAGTGCTACTGCCAATTTACTTTTATGTTTCTGCATCTCCTCTGAGGCTAAAATACTCTTTAAGCCAACTATCTCCAGAGTTTTATTTGGTACCTCAATACCGACTAAAGATTTACCGGGAATTGGAGCCTCAATACGCACTGTGCCGGTTCTGGCTGCCAGTGCCATGGCCAAATCGTGTTGTAAGTTGGTAATTTTGGCAATCTTAGTCCCGGAAGATATTTTTAAAGCATACTGGGTCACAGCCGGACCACCATTAACCTCTGCTACTTCAGCAGCAATCCCAAATGAATCAAGAGTCTTTTCAATAATTTGGGCATTTTTCTTAACATCACCCCTATCAGCAGGCGAACCATTTTTATCGGAGAGCAAGTTGATCGGTGGATATTTCCAGATCCTTGTTTGTCCGGCAATATTTTGCACCAGTTCATCAGCCATCACCGCAGTTTGTTTTTCCACTTTTACCGGAGCTTTCCCCTTTTCTTCCATTCCGGAAACTTTGATAGATATTTTTCTCGGTTCATTAAACTTAGGCCCAAAAAATATGCCAAAAACAGGAGTAAATATTTGGTTTTTGATAAATTTGGCAGTTGCCCCCAAAATAGATAAAAACTGTGACATCGGGGTATTAAAAAGTACCACAAACCCAACAACTAAAAGCCCCGACAGTACTGCTGCCGCTCCAATTGTAGTCAATACTACTGAAAGCTCTCCCCAAATAAGTACTCCCAAATTTCCTGCTTGATCTACTGAAATAGAAGCTGTAAGAGAGCTAAGAGCGGTGACAATTGTAATTAGGCCCAAAAGCACGTTTGTTTGGGCAAGTTGCCATCTAATCCTTTGCAACACCAAACCGGTAACAAAAAAAATAAGGGGAGAGAGAAAAGCCGTCCAACCCATATTACTCTGAAGAAAATTCCGCCAAAATATCAGTTTTGGAGTCTCAGTTACAAGTGTTACCCCAGAAATTATAGCAAAAGTAAAGGCAATAATAGTCCCAATCGTAATTATTGTTTTTTGTTTCAACTTGAGTTTCGGTAATGAATAGATTGAACGTCTTCTCATAAATATAATATCTATTATCGTTATAACTATTATAACATAAACTTTCCTACTATAAGCCTGTTTTAGACTTCTACTATCAAGGGCAATATCATTGGTCTTCGGTGCATCTCCTCGAAAAAAAATCTGTTCAAATTTTCTTCTATATGATTTCTGGTAAACCGCCAATCCAAAACAACACTTTGATGGTCCGACAAACAAGATTTCACCACATTTTTGGCAGAAGATAGAAGTTCTTCTGCTTCTTTCTCAAACACAAAACCGCGTGATACTATATCAGGTTCTCCCACCAGTTTTCCGCTGTGGCTGTCAACCTGGACAATTACCAAAACTATGCCTTCCTCTGCCATTACCTGTCTGTCTTTCAATATAATATTCCCCACATCTCCAACTCCTAACCCGTCAACATAAATATTTCTTATCTCAATCCGTCCATCTATCTGGCTACTACCTGAAGTAACGTTGATAATTTGTCCGTCTTCGGCGAGTAAAATCTGACGGTCGGTAAATCCTAAATCTTTTGCTAGCTTCGAAAAAGCTACCATACCCCGGTACGTTGCTCCAATTGGCACCAGGGCTTTTGGTTTAATAATACCTATCATCATTTTAATCTCTTCCGCTGTTTCATGACCCGAAACATGAAGAGCATCCTCCATTTCCCTATATCTCACATCTGCTCCCATCCTAGCAAGTCTATCAATTAAAGCATGTTGAGCAGTTTCTGTGGAAGGTATGGGATCAGCTGAAAAAATTACCACATCCCCTTTCTTCAAAAAAATAAATTTATGATCATTATTTGCCACACGGGAAAGTGCTGACCCTGGTTGACCCTGAGAACCTGCAACGATTAAGAACAATTTATCCTCGGTAAATCTCTTTATTTCTTCTTGAGGAATAATTAGACCAGGAGCAATATGCAAATAGCCTAAGTCTCTGGCAACCTGAAAATTACCCTCCATAGATCTACCAACCAAACAAACCTTTCTACCAACCTCCGCAGCTACATTAATTGCCATCTGAATTCTGCTTATATTAGAAGATGCCGTAGTCAGTAATATTTTTCCCGTAGCTTCTTCTGCAATCTTTTTAAAAGTCGGTAAAATAGTCCGCTCAGGGGCGTTATAACCTTGTTTTTCCGAGCCAAGTGCATCAATTAAGAGTAGGTCTATTCCCTTTTCACTATATTGTGCTATCTTTCCTATCTCGGTAGGCTTACCAATAATAGGTGTCCAGTCTAGTTTAAAATCCGATTGATGTATCACTCTTACGCTTGGAGTCTCAATCATCATCCCTATTGAATCAGGAACAGAATGAGATACCCGGTAAAAAGAAATTGAAAAGACTCCCAAAGTTAATCTATTTTCAGGATTTATGATCTGAATATGCTCTTTGGGAAGATGGGCTTCAATAAACTTATTTTTAATAAAACCTACAGCCAAATTAGTTGCATAAATCGGGCATTTAAGTTCCGGCCAGATATAGACTAGCCCTCCCAAATGATCATCATGAGGATGAGTAATAATGATAGCCTTAATACGGTCGATTTTATCTTTAAGATAGGCTATATCTGGGATGACAAGATCAACGCCCAGCATCGCCTCATCAGGAAACCCGACTCCACAATCAATGATAATAATGTCCTGTCCATATTCGTAAATATACATATTTTTGGTCACATCGCCTACTCCCCCTAAAGGGATTATTTTAAGTTGTTGTTTATAATTTGGTATAAAGGAGCTCATTATTAAATATATTTTCCTATATTTTCGGCAGTTAAAGTATACGGACCAGCGTTACCCTCAACTACTTCTCGGGCAATTTTTCTCACAATACTTTCAATGTTACGCTGCAGGGTCCTGATCCCGCCGTCGAAACCCAGCGGTCTCACAATTTGCGGCCATAAACTTTCATCGATAGCGACTGTATCTTTCGTTAATCCTGCCTGCTTTAAAATACTTGGCATTAAATACTTCTTACCTATCATAACTTTTTCTTCATCTGAATATCCAGGCATTTCAATCATCTCCATTCTATCAAGCACTGCAGTTGCAATGTTAGCTGTATTATTTGCAGTGACAATAAAGAGAGCACGCGACAAATCAAACGGATAATCTACAAACCGGTCAATATATGCA
>CAZDEH010000016.1:15689-18806 GCA_964504665.1 uncultured Gammaproteobacteria bacterium
GACTGATTACCAGAAATATGAAACATGGTATTTCTTTGACAGCAATATATGCAAAGTTTTGATTTGGATCAAGCATCTCAACCAGCACTCCCATCAAATCCGCTCTGGCCTCTATTGCCACCCTGTCAATTTCATCAAGTAGTATCACCGGATTATTAACGCCTATTCTGGCAATTGATTTCATCAGTAAGCCTGGCTCTGCATCCATTCTTACCCTAGATTCCCCCCGAAGCTCTTTCACTGACCCTAAACCTCCAAAAGGAATTCTGATAATTTCTCTTCCCATGCTCTCTGCAATAGAATAGGCAATGGAGGTTTTACCACTCCCTACAAGTCCGACAAAAGCTAAGATAGGTGAACGTAGTTTTTCCCCTTTGGCTGTATTCAATATCAAGATAGCCATATATTCTAAAATCCTTTGTTTAACTACTCCTAAACCGTAATGGTGGGTATTTAATATTTCTTCAGTTCTTTTGAGATCCAGAATATCTTGACTGGATTTGTTAAATGGCAGTGATGCCACAAAATTAATATATTCAAAAACTTTATCAAATTCAAATTTGTAGCCGGTGGTAGCTACCATTTTTTGCAAACGGTTTAATTCATCATTTAATTTGGTGGCTAAATCAGAAGGTAGTTGATTCTGACTAATCTTTAACCGCAGTTTTGAAAAATTATCAGTTGGCTGGGCAGATTCATCCATATTTATTTTAAGATAACAGTTCCATTTATTACACCATCTTCAATCACTAATTTAATTTTAGCTAATTTAGACAATAGTTGCCACCACTTTCTGCTAATCAGTTGCTCTGATACCTTCAACTTACCGGAGACAGTTGCCTCAGATATGACTTTTTCCGGATTATCAATCTCAATAGAGTAACCATCATCCAAACTCTGAGTTTTTATACTACCTCTTGAAGAGGGATTTTCTAATAAATTTCCCGAAGGATTATCAAAAAGACTGAATACTTTTTTATTATCAAAGTTTATTTCTTTAGGCAAAATTCTCATGTTTAAATCAAGACTAGTTGCATTATCACGGGTAAGATGATTGTCCCTCATTAACTTGTCTATGAAACTGGCAGTCTGATTTCCCAATGATACACTGAGACTCGGGTTACCTGGATTATCTAGGCCAAAGCTTCTGAAGAATGTTGCTAAATTTATTTGATCTGCCTTGTTAACTTTAAAATTTATAATTAGTTCGTCAGCTTCTAAACTAATATTTGCTTGACTTGGATTAAGGTTCCGCTCTATCCCTAAATAAAGCTCCTCTGCTGAAGCATAAACTCCCTTATCAAGTTGATACCGAAAAAATGTAAAAGAAATTAATCCCAAAAGAATACTGATTAAGGTGCAAAGTACAATCTTTTCACCGGAAATTACCCTGCGCATAAGAGTTCCTTATCTTCGCCGTCTGTCTGAAAATCGATTCCGATTAGAGTCGCGCCGGGGTCTAAATTCGCGCCTATTCCCATTATCCGGTCTTCTTTCACTATCAGGCTTTATATGTTCCCCAAACAACATAGACAAAGCAATTTTACCTTGAGCATCAACATCCACAACCCTCACTTTAATTATCTGACCTTCAGAAACAATATCTTCCGGTCTTTCCACCCGCTCCTGTGCCATTTGGGACACATGTACTAAACCGTCTCTACCCGGTAGTATCTCTACAAAAGCTCCAAAAGGAACAATTCTCACAACCTTACCTTCATAAGTTTCACCCACCTGAACTTCTTTAAACATTCCTTCAATTTCTGTAATAGCTTTCCTGATGGCATCCGGGTTTACCGACGAAACCATCACCATACCGTCATCCTCAATATCAATAGCTGCACCAGTTCGATCAATGATAGCGTTAATATTCTTACCTCCCGGACCGATTAAAGCACCAATGTCTTCCGGCTTAATATGAGTAATTTCAATCTTAGGAGCATACTTAGAAATTTCCCCGACTGCGGGAACAGCTTTTGTCATAATATTAAGTATTAATTCACGGGCTTCTTTCCCTTGTTTTAAGGCTTCTTCAATAATTTCAAAAGTGAGACCCTGAAGCTTGGTGTCCATCTGAATAGCTGTCACGCCCTTAACAGTTCCTGCTACTTTAAAATCCATTTCACCATAAAAATCTTCTACTGCCTGCATATCAGTAATGACCTGGAAATGCTTTTCGTCTGAAAGTAAACCCAAAGCAATACCTGCTACTGGATTTTTTAGCTTTACTCCGGCATTCATTAAAGCTAAGGACGCAGCACAAAGCGAGGCTTGGGAAGTAGAAGCATTAGCCGCTAAAACCTCTGACACCACTCGGATAGCATAAGGGAAATCTTCTCTGGATGGTAAAACTCCTACTAAAGATTTCTCAACCAGTGCACCATGACCCACATCTCTTCTGTTAGGAGCTCCAATTCTTTTCACATCTCCTACGGAAAATGGATTTATCCCCATATTATAGTGATGCATAAATCTCTTAGTAGATTCTCCAGTCATACCTTCCAAGGTCTGCGAAAGTGATAAAGGTCCAAGTGTGGCAATTGATAATACTTGGGTTGACCCACGCTGGAAAATTGCTGAGCCATGTGCCCTGGGTAGAAGGCTGGTTTTAATATCAAGAGGTCTGACCTCTTCCATTTTTCTGCCGTCAACCCGCTTTCCTTGATTTAAAATCAAGTCATGCATAATTTCTTTAGCCACTTTATCAAAAATACCTCGCAATATGACAGGAGATAAATTTTCGGCATATTTTAAGGCTAGTTCTGCTTTAATAATATCTCCTGTAGCTTCATGCCAGGGTTGCGTAACATCGGCTAAAGCCGCGGTAATTCTGGCTTTAGCCTCGGCTTCAACCTGTTTTAATAAGGTATCTTCGAGGACTGCAGCAAGGGAACTGTATTCTATTTTTTCCTTACCTGCTTCTTTAGTTAAATCCGAAATTAAATCTATCACTGTCTGTGACTGCTGATGAGCTTTTTTAATGCTGTCCAAAACTACCTCATTAGCTATCTCCTTAGCTTCTGTTTCTATCATGACTACTTTTTCTTTAGTGGAGGCTACCAATACATTTAAGTCTAAAGAAGCATATTCGGAAAGTAACGGATTAATCTTAACGTC
>CAZDEH010000016.1:18816-19482 GCA_964504665.1 uncultured Gammaproteobacteria bacterium
CCATACCTATCCTGGTAGTACCGATTGGACCATAAAAAGGAACACTGGATAAAGACAGAGCTGCTGATGCAGCGATAAAACCTAAGGTGACTGAGTCACTCTCTCCATCATATGATAGTACATTAACAATTACCTGAACTTCATTGGTAAAATCTTTAGGGAAGAGTGGTCGGATAGCACGGTCAATTGCTCTACCTGCTAAAACTGCATCCTCCGGAGGTCTAGTTTCCCTTTTGATAAATTTTTGGGCAGTAATTTTGCCTCCGGCATAATATTTTTCCACATATTCAACTGATAAAGGAAAATAGCCAGGATCTTCTGTTAATGGTTTGGTTGCTACTGTAGCTAAAACCACTGTTTCCCCCCACGAAGCCAAAACTGCAGCATCTGCAGCCAAGGCTAAGTATCCGGTTTCCAGCTTAAGCTTCCGACCGTTTAAATCCAGTTCCCTGGTAATTACTTTTGATTTTTGCATATTAAATTTTAATCTTAGGTGAGGGATTAGAAACTGTGGAAGAGGTAATTAGATTATCTAATTCTCTCTTTGCAATCTCAAATCATTCCCCAAGCTTGATCGTATTATACATCTACCTTAAATGTTTTACAATCCGTCGATATGACTCATCAAAAATCCGAATGAAATTGAATCATTGAATCACGGGAAAT
>CAZDEH010000017.1:0-18835 GCA_964504665.1 uncultured Gammaproteobacteria bacterium
AAACCGATATCCAAAACAAATTAATTAAAGCGGTAGGGAATCCAGATCAGAGATTTAAAGAGGATGCCCTACGTCTTATCAGAGCAATTAGAATTGCAACAGAACTGGAATTTGAAATTGAAAAAGAAACATTTTTAGCTATACAGTATAACGCAGAGCTGATCAGTGAAGTAGCATATGAAAGAATTCGTGATGAGCTCTTTAAACTTCTTGCATCTATGAATCCCCGCCTGCAATCGCCTGACGGCGAAGCCAATGGCGGGCAGGCATACATAGGTATAAAGAAACTAAGAGAAGCGGGGATACTACAAATCATTTTACCGGAACTGGAAAAATGTTTTGGTGTTCAACAGGAGGGTGAGAAACACGCGAGAATCTATGATATTGGTGAACACTCCCTTCTAGCTCTTAAAGAAACCCCTAACTTAGATCCTCTTGTCAGATTTGCTGCTCTGATTCATGATATCGGGAAGCCAGATACTTTCAGAAATAAAGACGGAAATGTAACTTTTTATAACCATGATTTAGTGGGAGGACGATTAGCCTTACAAGTTGCTAATCGCTTTAATTTATCAAAAAAACAAACAGACAAACTCTATCGCCTAGTCAGGTGGCATTTATTTACAGTAGATGAAAACCAAACAGATGCTGCTATTAGAAGATTTATCAAAAACGTAGGCCTCGGAAATATTGATGATATGATCGCTCTTAGGATTGGAGACAGGCTCGGTGGAGGTACAGAAAAAGCTGTTTCCTGGAGAATGGAAAAGTTTCAGGAAAGAATTAAACAGGTCTTAAAAAAACCATTTTCCATTTCTGATTTAAAGATTAACGGCAAAGATGTGATGGAAACTTTAAATATTCCTCCAGGTCCAAAAGTAGGTGAAATCCTCCAAAAACTTTTTGAAGAAGTTTTAGAAGATGCTGATAAAAATAATAAAGATTATCTACTTAAAAGAATCAGAACTTTATCTTAGACTAATGTCCTAATTTTTCTTCCCAAAGAACCAAGAGGGCTGTAGCATTAAAAATTGAAGAATATGTTCCGGAAATAATTCCTACTAAGAGAGCAACAATAAACCATTTTATAGATTCCCCTCCAAAAAGTAGCATTGCTAGGAGCACAAAAACAACAGTTAAAGAGGTATTTAATGATCTACCAATTGTTTGGGTAATGGAAATATTAGCGACTTCAGTAAATTTTTTGGACAAGTGTTTAGGAAAATTTTCGCGAATTCTATCAAACACCACGATAGTATCGTGTACAGAAAAACCTATTACTGTCAGAAGGGCTGTGACAAAAAGAACATCAATTTCTACTCCCAGAAAATGCCCTAAAATAGAAAATACTCCTACAACTAATAAAACATCATGTAGCAAAGCTAGCACTGCTGTAATTCCAAACCTCCAGGAAGAAGCAGGTTTAGGAAGTTTTCTGAAAGCGATACTGAGATAAAGAACAATCATGACAGAAGCCACAATGACTGCAATAAAAGCATTCTTCGTGGTTTCCTTTCCTATAGTTGGACCAATATTTTCAATTCTCTCTTCAGTGACTTGAGAATATTTTTTTTGCAAAGAGATTTTAATCTGATTAATTTTTTCCTGATTAATTGGCTTGGTTTTTATAATATAGGTATTTGGACCGGAATTTGTAACTGTCGAAACTTCAGTACCATTTTCACCTACAACTTGTCTTAACTCATCTTTACTAATATCTTTTTCAAAACGGTATTCTAAAAGTGCCCCTCCTGTAAAATCTACCCCAAGTCTTAACCCAAACAAAAATAGAGATACAAGTCCGGGGATGATTAAAACTGTTGATAGGGCAAAATAAAGCCATTTTTTGCTCATCAAATCTACCATTTAATCCCCTCCTCCTCTTTTTGCAGTTTTTATATCTTCATGCAATTCTTTTTTAATTTTTCCCACTGCTTCTTTAATTTCACTTTCAATATCACGAGCTTTACTATTTAAAAACTGCATAATTTCCGGATTTTCAGGGTCTTTTTTAAAATGTTCAATGAATAGTAGCTTATCTTCATCAGATAACTTAGAAAAAATAATATCTAATATCTCCTGATGAATGGTTGAATCAACAAGCGTTGCCAAATGTTTTCTTTGCATCTCTGTCATATCCAACTCATCAAGTTTACTGGTAATTGTATCTATTTCAATTAAATGTGAGTAAAAATAAACCATTAACTTTCTCCTTTTTTTATTACTTTAATTGGTCCAAGCGGTACTTGATTTCGCGGGTCATCCACAAAAAAGTAAAGTACTGGTCCTTTACGGGAACCTGTTGCCAAGCCAAGATAGTGCATCACTTCAGGAGATCCTCCTAGATGTTTACCCGTCCACTCTGCCGGACCGGCATCTCCAATTACTGCTACTACTGATTGACCTGTTTTAGGATTGACAACTACCATTTTACGGTATTTAAAGAATTTTGAATATTTTTTAACATTTTCCGCATAACCCGGCACTAAAAAAGTCTGTACTGCCAAATAATATTTTTCTTGTTGTTTTTCTGTTTCCGTAAAAGCAGTTTGTGATAGAGCAAAATATCCCCAAGCTCCCAATCCAGGTGCGATTCCGGCCGGAATATACATAGCATAATCTACTGCGGTATCGGCATGCTTAAATAGATTATCACCAGGATAACGGTAAAGGTGTTGCTCCCCACCAATAACCCCATAAGAACGGTTTAATCTGATACCGTTTATTTCTGCTTTAACATTAATCCCAAAATAATCTGACAGCAAATTTTCTATTTTTGCTTCCTCATTAGTAGTTAAATTCCTATTGTCTGATGGAACATTATCTTTCAATTGCTCGGCCAAAATAGCATTTTTATCTTCTGCCTTGGTGATTCCAGACTGATCAGTTGCGCTTTTGTCATCTGGAACGCTGGTGGCTATTCCCGGGGTTGTTAGTAACATAAGCCCTCCTAATCCCCAAATCGCTGCCTTTCGCAGAGAATCAACATGATTTGATAAAAATTTTTCCGACGATGATTTTTGTTTGGCTATCCATTTTTTTCGAAGATATTCATAGTGTGGTTTTTGTGTTTGAAATTTCATTATCTTTTAAATCTTGGCAGCATCCTTAAAACTGTCCTAGTTACTACCAAAGCTGAAAACATTGATACTAATACTCCAATCGCTAAAGTCAGAGCAAAGCCTCTCACCACAGAAGTCCCAAAAATATATAGAATTGTTGCTGTTATAAGTGAAGAAATATTAGAGTCCCTAATCGATGTCCAAGCCCGATTAAATCCATGCTCCAGGGCATCCTTACCAGCTCTACCAGATCTTAACTCTTCCTTCATTCTTTCAAAAGTTAAAATATTAGCATCTACTGCCATCCCAATAGAGAGAATAAAACCAGCAATCCCTGCTAAAGTTAATGTGACTGGTGGAATTAGGAATAAACCTGTTCTAAAAACTGCTAATACTAGCAGTGAATAAACAATCAGGGCAATGTCTGCAAGTATTCCATAAATTCCATAATAAGCAACCATAAAAATAGCAACAGTTATAATGCCAATAGCCCCAGCCATTAAACTTCTCTGAATTGATTGTTCTCCGAGTGTTGCTCCAATAGACCGTTGTTCTAAGATTTCAATCGGGACTGGCAACGCACCAGCGTTTAACTGAATACTTAAGTTTTTTGCCTCCTCTGTAGTAAAGTTACCACTAATCTCTGCCTTTCCTCCCAATATTTCCTGTTGTACAACGGGGGCACTTATTGGTTGGTCGTCTAAAAATATCGCTAAAGGTTTACCGACGTTCCGCTTTGTAATCTCGCCAAATTTTTGTGCTCCAATATCGGTAAATTCAATAGAAACCTGGGGACCGGATTTTTTACCAGTTGAACCGAAAATTACTGTAGCTTTTTTTAAATCTGCCCCTGTTAGACTAGTCCTTTGGGCAAAAGCTAAAATAGGAATACCTGATTTGCTAGCCTCAGCAGCCGCACTGGCAGGAATTTCTCTAAAATCCAACTGAGCTGTTTTCCCAACTAAATTTGCAGCTGAGGATGAATCTTTTATTCCTGGCAATTCTACTAAAATTCTTCTTTGGTCTCCCAGCTTAGAGGACTGTACTACTGATTCAGAAACTCCGAATAAATTGACCCTTTTTTCTATCACCTGGCGGGCAGATTCAAGCGCACTATCACGATCTGCAACAATTATCTTTGACATATCTGCCTGTAAGATTAGCTCAGTCCCTCCTTGTAAATCCAAACCTAATTTAATAGGGAATTTACCTGTAAAAAAACTGGGTGTTAAAAAAGTGAAATTAAATAAACGACCAAAAATACGAGTTTCTAATTTATCAGGTAAATTATTCACAGACGGTAAATTAACTAACGTTGCGATAATTGTTAAAGCTATAATTAACCATAAAACAATACGTGATCTTGCCATAAATAATTAATTTTAAAGAGAAGATCCGGACAGTAACTCTTCTTCATCTCCTAGAATCATTATCTTCGGTTGAGTAATTACTCTCAAAATAAACGGATCTCTTCTTTTAACCCTAAACTGAAATTCAGCTTCATCCATAAAAGAGTAATTGATTTCTGCTTCTCTTTTAGCCTGTTCATCAGACACAATTGCTTGCAGTTCTGGTAAAACAATTTGACCCACAATTAATAAATCCACATCTTCCGCTGTTGTCGGTTTATTAGTAATAAATCTCATAGCCATCATGGCAAATTTTATCCGTCCGATTTTACCTTTGTTTTTAATTATTTCTCCACCTATTCCGCTACTTTTTGCAACTAAACCTAAAAGCTCTCTATAAAAAACGTAATCTTTTCGGAAATGATAAAGCCTACGGTTTGCCCGCCATTCAGAGGAAACTAACCCAAATTTTTCCATTCTGGATAGCTCTCTTCTAACAGCGTTAATTTCTTCCCCTATCCTACGGACGATTTCACGAACATGTAAAAGATTATCTTGGGACGTTAAAAATAATGTTAAAAGTTTAACACGAACACGAGATACAAATAATTCTTTCATACTGCCTCCTTTCTGGGTAGATATTTACCCGGGCAGACGGGGAAACTAATTAGTAATCTACCTTCGCTCCTTCCGGGACAGTTTGAATCCAAATAACACCTCTGTTAAAATTAATCTCCACTCCTTTACTATCCACATATTTTGTCCTGGATAGTCTTAATTGTTTAATCCATTTTCCTTCAATTACTTTTCCGTCTTGAAAAATCAAAGCTTTCCCCTCTCCAGTAGTTTTATATAATAAATGTGCATTATTTTCATAGCCATCATTGGCATGTGATTCTTTTTCAAATTGAACCACAACATTTTTGGCAGATAGTGGTTGTTTATTGTTAAGATCTACTTGTACTGCTCCCGCGTTCTTTCTTTTATAGCAACTACAGGTAGCATCATATTCCCAAGCAACCGAGTAATCAGTATATCCTTGCCAAAAATCTACATTAACCGCTACAGCTGACGGTAGTGTTGCTACAACATTTTTTCCAGCATCTTTAAACTTCCATGGAATAAATTTATCTTCCCATTTTGTCTTATCATTATTAGTCCAATCTCTTTTTGCAGCTACTTCCCAAAGTTTTTGGGTTGTTGAGTACATAGTATGCTCTGTTGCTACTGACCTGCCTAATCTTTGATAATCTCTCCAAAAAGTTGGAAAACCAATACTAAATTGATTCATATCTTTAATACCATATTTCATAATTTGACTGAGAGCATCTGCCGGACCGGGGGTATTAGCACCACCAACATGTGCATATAGTGCATTATACTCTGATAACCAATCAAGGTAATAAGTCCTGGCAGATCTAACAGGTCCAACTTGAATATCAGATAAGTTACAAAGGTAGATTGCCATAAAGCGGGTAATCCCACCTTCTGCAACTGCTTCGTAAATAACATCTGCACTAAATAAACCTGACTGAGGACGGGCTTCGGTATGATTTTCAATCATGACCGCCAAAGGCAGTCTTTTTGTCCAATTATCTTTAGCCTTTTTACTTTTCATCGCTCCGTTTAGGGGGCAAATCTCGGTCTTTGGTATGTTTTCATCTTCCTCAATAGAATTACTGGGACTTGGTAAAGATGTTATTAAATCCTCTTTTGTATTACTACTTCCTACCGCAATTTTTGAAAAAAAAGAGTAGGACATTCCCGCAGAAGTTACAAAAAAAACAACAGATAAAATCGAGACAGCTAAACTCTTTTGGATAGTCGTTAAGTTATTAAATATTGACGTCATAATAATTATTTCTCTCCCAAGATTGCTTTTTCAACAACCACTCTTTCTTCATCTGAAAATTCAAAACCATCCTCTTTTCCACCTTTAACAGATTTCGCGAAAACCCTCGTACCGGACCTGGAATGTAAGCTGGTGAGTACCAACCCATTACCATATCCATCCAGTAAACTGACTGAAAAACTTTGATCCCCTCCAGTATCATGATAAGGATTATATCTTTTTAGATAAATTTTTTGGATATTATCTAAATTTTTTTTCCTAAAGCTTTCCAGTCTTTCCGAAACCCTTAAAACTTCTTCTAACTCTCCTTTAAAATCTTCTTGTCTTTCTGGAAAAAGTCTTTTTAAAAAAAGATTGCTTTTCCAAACAAAAAAACTAAGTACAAATAGCCAGATAATACTGACAGTCGCTAAAACCCATAATGTACTGCCGTCACCTGGATACATAAAGTACTCTATATTACTATACCTAAAAATTCAGGCTTTTGTCAACGTGGCATACTTCTATTTCTAAGTCGTGCTTGACAGGCACAAAAAAGCCTGCTAGGCTCAAGTGAGCATGGCTTACTCTCAGTCAAAAAAATTAACTAATATCGAAAAAAAATTAGAGGCTGTAAAGAGACAACTCTTCGGAAAAGAAGAAAGCCATATCAAAAAAAATGTTAGTATTCCCACATTTACAACCGAAACTACTATTAAACATCAAGATTTAACATATTTTCGGAAGGATTTATTAAAAATTCTTACTCTAGCTACACTTGCTATCAGTGCCCAATTAATTCTTTATCTGCAATTTACTTTTAGATTTCTGACATTCAACTAGTATCTATTATTTAGCAAGTGGAAACTAGTTTCGAGAGGAGGTGATAACAACATGCAGATGTATTGTGTAAAATGTCGCCAAAAAAGAGACGCTAATGATGCTGAAAATGTAACCATGAAAAATGGCAAACCGGCAGTCAAAGGAAAATGTTCAGTTTGTGGTACAGGAATGTACAAAATAGGTTCTCAGGTCTAAAGGTACTTGAGTTCACCATTTACAAAAAGCCCTGTGATGTAAATTGCGGGGTTTTTTGTATGCTAATATATAGAAGATATGCGGAACAATTATTCTCATCTAATAATTATGTTATCCATTACTTCAATGAGCCTTATTTTTCCTTCAATAACTATTGCCAGAATTACCCCAGAAGATATCTACCAGCAAAATCAGGCTAATTTTAATAGCAATCTGTCTAAAATTCAGGATCCAAATAAAAAACAGACCATGATAACGGCAAATCAGGTATTAAAAGATACTAACCAGACAGTTTGTTTCAGATTTCAAACTGACATAGATAAAATAGCTGCTATTTTAGATGAATTAAAAATAAGACAAAATATCACCAACACGTTAGTAGCTTATGGGCGGGGGAATACACCTCTCGATACAGCAGCATACTATGTTAATTATGCGGCAGAGGCAGTGGCTTATCAAAAAATTCAAGATTACACCCCTAATATTAGTGGGGGTAATTTAGCAAGAAGTGTTAACAGTAACTCCAAAAATTTAAGAAGTAATTTAGAAATCTTGCAGAGTAAAATTTTAAAAGCTAAGACAGAAGTTAGAAAAGCCATTATTTATTATGAAAAATGAGCTAATTACAATCATTTTAGTATTAATATTAATTGGAATTTTTGTATTTCTGGGTAATCTATTTTTAAATAACATAAGGCCTCAAGAATTAATCAGTCCTAATGGGAAAAATATATTACAGCAAATCACCAGACAAACAATAACTCCCTCTCCAACTCCGTCTCCCACACCAATAGAATATCATTTTGATAAATCTACAAATTTACAAAAAGAACTTGATACTATAAATCCAAAAATTTTAGATAGTGATTTTGACTCCCTCAAAACCATCACCTCACAGCTTTGATGCTTTAATTGAATTTACAAAAGTTTCCACCCTAGGGGTGAATTTGTATTGACACCCCAGGGTAATAAGTCGTGATTCAATTTTCTTCACGGTATCTATAAGTTAGAGCTTCTGCCACATGTTCAGACAATATTCCTTCGGAATTAGCTAAATCGGCAATAGTTCTTGAAAGTTTTAAAACTCTGTAATAGCTTCTAGCCGATAAGTTCATTTGGGAGATTGCCAGCTTTAAAAGTTCCAAAGCCTCCCTGGTAATCTGACAATATTGCTTAATAGCTACATTCCCCATTTCAGAATTTGTTAAAACACTACTATTTTTAAATCTTTTCTGCTGTACTTCTCTCGCTTTTTCTACTCTTTTCCTGATAGTTTTTGATTCTTCAGGGTTATCCTCTCCGGTGAGTTTTTCCATATCGACTGCGGGCACGTCAAGGTGAATATCTATTCTATCAAGTAACGGCCCTGATATTTTCTTTTTATATCTGGCAATTTGTCCGGGCAAACATGAACAATTTTTGTTTAAACTTCCGAGAAAACCACATGGACAGGGGTTATGGGCAGCAAGTAGAATAAACTGGCAAGGAAAAGTTAAAGTTCCATTAGCCCTTGAAATAGAAACTTTCCTATCTTCTATTGGTTGCCTTAAAGCTTCTAAAACCTGTCTTGGAAATTCCGGCAATTCGTCCAAAAATAATACACCACGGTGGGCTAAAGATACTTCCCCCGGTTTAATATTATTTCCTCCCCCAATAATACCTACATAAGAAGCAGTATGGTGTGGGGAACGAAATGGACGGGTGGTAATAAGTGATGCTCCACCGGACAAATTTCCGGTTACAGAATAAATCCGAGTCACCTCTAACGCTTCCTCCTTTGTTAAACCAGGTAAAATAGAAGGGAAAGCACGAGCTAATAGTGTTTTACCAGCCCCGGGAGGACCTTTTAAAATTACGTTATGGCCACCGGCAGCAGCTATCTCCAAAGCTCTCTTGACCTGATTTTGACCCTTTATTTCTTTGAAGTCATATTCATAACCTAGATTACTTTCCGGGTTCAGGTTTGTTAAAGGCTCAGGAAATTTTTCCAAAACATTACTTGAGAACTTAAAAACTTCCAATAAATTTTCAAAACCATATACCTCAATCCCTTCGATAACTGCTGCCTCCTTAGCATTATCCTTTGGCACAAAAATCCTCTTAAAGTGTAAACTTTTAGCTAAAATAGAAAAAGATAAAATTCCGTGAGTTGATCTTAAACTTCCATCCAAAGATAATTCTCCTACCACCAAGGTATCAGATAAATCTGATACCAGCTGGCCTGAGGCAACCAAAAGCCCTAAAGCAATAGGTAAATCGAAAGCAGGACCCTCTTTTGGTAAATCCGCCGGGGCTAAATTGACAGTTATTCTTTTGGCCGGAAAATCTGCACCGGAATTTTTAAGAGCAGACCTCACTCTTTCTTTTGATTCCTCCACTGCCCTATCTACCAGCCCCACTAACGTAAAAGAAGGTAGACCTTGGGCAGCTATATCAACTTCAATGGTAACGGGAACGGATTCCAATCCTAAGTTCGCTCCGGAAATCACCTTTGCCAGCATTATAGGTTTAGTATAACAAAGTCAACAATGAAAAACCTCATAAATATCTTAATTTGACAACCAACTAGGTAGAATTTATTATACAAAAATGAACACATACTTCCCACCTTTACGTTTAAAATCACATTTACCAAAAAAGGACTTTTTTCAATCATTAATAAAAAATATAACTTCATTAGGTTTTAATATTGATGAGGTTAACTCAAATAAACCATGGGGAGGTTATATCAGGATTACCAACAACCAAGCAAAAAAGTTCAGAGAAACCTACTTTGCTGGAATAGAATTACCAGAACAAGCAATTAATTTAGATATAAGTCCTAAAATTCTTATAGTAGAACCCCACAAGAGTCTCTCTTATCAGGTTCATGATAGAAGATCTGAATTTTGGCGCGTATTAATTGGTCCGACTGGAGTTAAACTACACGATAAGGATAATGAACCAGAAGATTTTATTGTTTATCAAAGTGGGGAAACTATTAATATCCCGGTTGGCACTAGACACCGTTTGGTGGGACTAAATAATATGAGCATTATTACTGAACTCTGGATTCATCTTAATCCTCATAATCCCTCAAATGAACAAGATATCAGAAGAATTCAGGATGATTTTGGAAGAAATAATAAAAAATAATTATATCTCAATTTGCAAACAATGCTATAAAATATGCTAGGATTGTATATATGGAATCTCTACTTTGGATTATTATTGTAATCAGCAGTTTTGGTTTTTTAATCTTAGGTTTTATTATTGGGAGGTTATTTTTTACTAATAATAGGCAACAGTCTTTAGCAGATTTAACTGCAAATCAAAATATTCAGACACTACAACAACAAAAAGATATTTTAGAAGAAATTACCCAGGTAATTAAAGAGGGTACTATTGTTACAGACCAAAATGGTCTTATTATTTGGACAAATAGAAAAGCATTGGAAATATTAAAAACTTCTCAGATAGTTACTCAAAATAAACCTATTAGCCAAATTTTGCCTAAAAGTGAGAATAATGGCTCACAAAGTTTTCAGGTTAAACTGACAACTTTAGATCAAGAAGAAATCGATGTCAGTGTTAAAACATACCCTTTATCACATTCAGGAACAAATATCCTTGGAAATATTTATGTCATTAATGACGTAACTGACAAAATGGCCCTGGAAGAGATGAAACTAAATTTTGTGGCTATCGCTGCCCATCAACTCCGGACACCTTTAACAACCATTAAAGGCTATCTTTTTATTCTAAAAAGTTCAATCACACCCAAACTAAATGCAGAAGAGAAAGGTTTTCTTGAAAGAGTGATCATTGGGGCTGATCGAATGGGATTTTTAATTGAAAATTTATTGAATCTTTCTAAAGTCGAAAAAGGTGCTCTAAAAATAAAATTGCTCCCCATTGATTTAGAAAATATTATCAGACAAACAATAGAGGGTCTTTTATCTGATGCAAGAGAGAAAAATATAGAACTGCTCGTTGGTGATTTCACTAAACCATATCCCGTCATCTTGGGTGATACCGCTTTACTGATAGAAGCATTGTCAAATATTGTTTCCAACGGTATTAAATATAGCAATCCGGGCGGACAGGTGACAATTGATTTAGAAAAACAAACTGACGGAGTTTCTATACATGTTTCTGATAAAGGAAAGGGTATTCCTGCAAGTTTGATTCCCCGTCTTTTTCAAAAATTTTATAGTGCAACTAATTCCTTAACTGAGCTATCCAGTGGTTTGGGTTTAGGACTTTTTATTAGTAAATCTATTATTGATTCTCACAAAGGCAAAATTTGGGTTAACAGCCTTGAGAATAAAGGAACTACTGTAAGCTTTTTTCTCCCTGCCTCTCAAGCCTCCATACAATCTACTAATTAATCTATCAGACCATTGGCAGTTTGACGGGTCCAAGCATCAACTTCCAAAATATCTTTTATGCTCGGATTTTTAATACTTTTATGTTTTTTTAAGACTTTTTCAATAATTTGAGGAATTTTATCAAAGGCAAGTTTATTATTTAAAAACGCTTCCACGGCTATATCGTTAGCAGCTGTTAAAACTGCAGCAGAAGTTTCCCTATCTTTAGCGCATTTTATAGCCAAAGCCAAACATTTAAAAGTTCGAAGATCCGGTTTTTCAAAAGTTAAATTTGGTTTTTCAAAAAAAGTATATCTTCTAAAATTATTCTGTTGACGAATTTGTGGATATAAAAGTGCAAATTGGATAGGTAGTCTCATATCTGATGGACCAAGCTCTGCAATAATTGATCCATCTACAAACTCTACTGCTGAGTGAATAATACTTTGAGGATGAACAACAATTTTAATTTTTTTCAAGGGGACAGAAAAAAGATGCATAGCTTCAATTAGTTCAAAACCTTTATTCATTAGTGTTGCACTATCAATGGTGATTTTTTTACCCATATTCCAAGTTGGATGAGCTAGGGCTTTAGCTGGCGTAATATTTTTCAAATCTTTCAGTTTTTGACCTCTGAATGGACCACCTGAACAAGTCAAATAAATTTTGCTGATTTCAGGGTTAGATCTACCTTCTAAACATTGGAAAATCGCAGAATGCTCAGAATCAATTGGTAAAATACTGACTCTATTTTTTCTAGCCAGCTTCATCACCAAATCCCCTGCTGAAACTAAAACTTCTTTGGTTGCAAGACAAACTGTTTTACGAGCTTTGATGGCAGACAAGGTGGGATTTATTCCAGCCAAACCGGAAGTGGCAATTACTACCTTGTCAACATTTTTTGCAGAAGCAAGTGTACAGTTTCCTTGATCTCCGAAGTAAATTTTAATTGAGCGATGTTTTTTTCTCAGCAAATCTGCATCGGTTTGGTCTTTAACACAAATTTCCTCCGGAGAAAACTCAGCGATTTGTTGTTGTAAAAGTTCTACGTTTGACCCAACAGACAAACTGATAACTTTTAACTGTTTACTAAATTGTCTAACAACATCAAGAGTTTGTGTTCCGATTGACCCAGTTGAACCGAGTATTGCTAATTTTGTAACCATATACCATGATCAGTTAACTTCTCTCTTCCGCTAACTCTGCTACTTTTTGCCAGAATTTTTTCACCCCATCACTACCTAATTCATTATTTTCATCTTTGGGAGGATTATAATCCTGAACCATAGTTTTTAACACCCCTTGATTTAAACACCACCAGATAAAATTAGCAGCTTTAACTGATCTAAAAGGCAGTACTAAACCCCGCCAGTGTTTGGCACCTTCTAAAATCCATTTACCTTTGCCATCAATATCTACCCCTTTCTCGGCGTCTAACCACATTTGATCCATCTCTGATTTTAAAGGAATCAAGTGATGTCTTCTTAAAAAATCTATATTATCCGATTCCTGTCTACCAATAGGTTCAGAAAATAGCAAAATTACACCTCCTTTTTGGATGGGGCCAAAAAGCGATTTAAATGCTTGCTCCGATGGTTTGGTTATTTCTAAAGAAATTACATGATTTTTATAAAGTTCTGCATATTTATCAATTATTTCTCTGGATGAAAAAGATATCTCAAATTTAACAAAAGGCCGATTTATCATATCTTTTAGAAAATCTTGAGTATAAGGCGTTGATTTAGAAATAATATGAAAAGTAAACCGATCTGATAAATCATATAATGTATCAACCATATGAGTTAAAAAAGTCATCCCCACTGCTGCTCCAGAAACAGGTACTGCCAAATGAATTAAAGAATTTGAGTCAATATCAAGCTGTTTAACTCTATCTTCATAGTCAGAATCGCTCAAATTAGCTTCCATTTCTGGATCAATAGGATATGGCAACACTTCCATTGGAACTTCTCCTAAATTATTCTTTTTCCCGTATTCTAAAAGCTCTTTTTTTGTTTTTTCACTAGGAACAAAAGTCATATCAAGTCCGGGAACAAACCAAAGGTGTTGAGGAGAATCATCTGTTACTTGCATAACAATGATTATTTTTACATGTTTTTCAGTTTCAAATTTTTTCTTAATAGCTACAAATTGCAAAGCCATAGCAAAATGAGTACAAACTATTAAAACTGTTTTTGGTAAACTCGTTCGTTGGGCATAAACAAGAGATAACTCATTATAGATTTTGTCTGTATTTAATCTTAAAAACCAACGCAAAAATCTAGTATAAATTTCTTCCGGTGTACCATTTTGAGACCATTCAAAAATAGCTTTTGCTACTCCATTTACAGAGGTAAGTCTATGAAAAAAAGATGTTAATTTATCTTCTGGCGCAAAAAGTAGAGGATTAACACCTTCAGGTAAGCCATGGAAAAAAGCATCAGTAACTCGAAGATGCCCTAAACCCGCAGCCATATAGGCAAAAACTACAACCAGGGATTTCTTTTCAAAAATTTGTGCTAAATTAACCATACCAGATTGCTACTTTTGAAGTTGTTCAATTTTCTTGAGGATTTTTTCCATCATTTCATCCTGTTTTTCCAAATGTAGAAGTATTGTCTCAATTTCTTTTTCTGCTTTCACATTTGTATTAAAATCATGCTCTGCTCTAATTTCAGTATATCTACTCTGTAAATTTTGTCCAACCAAAATAAGAGGGAGTAAAATTAATTGCAAATAGCCTGATGAAATATACTGAACTACAGGTAAAATTGAATCAAAAAAAAGTGGGATTGTAACGAGTATTACACAAGCAATAAAAAAGCCCATTGTTCCTACTTTATCAGTCATAAATAAGGCAAACTTATCCAAGGATGATAAGCTGTTTTTATGCACCTGGTAGGGGTTTTTAATAGGAGCAAATTTCTCTTTAATATTTTCTACTTTTTCTATACTTTTTTCTTCCATATTAATTACATTATATATCCTTTCAATTTGAAATCCATAGCGATCTAAAATATAATACTCATGCCTAGGAAGCTGGATGATAATCCGACTTTAGGTCGAGATAGGAAAGTCCAGACAGCATAGAGCAGGGTGTCCACCGTAAGGTGTGAACGGGTAACCGCTAGTTAGAGCAACAGTGACGAATCCCTCGAAATTTCGAGGGGGTGAAACGGGCAATCCTCCCCGCTGCAATCCTAGAAATGGCTACGTTGCTCGCGTTAAGAGCGAAGCTCACAAGCTTTGCTTATAGCCAAAATCAGGAGCAAAGATAGATTTCATCTAATACAGAATCTGGCTTATCGGTTTCCTAGGCACAAAATTATATTCTGGCGTTTTCTAAAGCATGAAGACAAAAACAGTCCATCTGATGAGGCAAATTTTTAATAATTTCAAAAATTAATCTTTTTGATTTCTCATTATTCTCTTTAAAAACTTTTAAAACCTCCTTTAACTCTACCGGTTTAATTTTACCTTGTGCCGCAAGTCCTGCGTCAAAATCAGTAATCAAGGCAATTCCTAAAAAACAAATTTCTTGTTCTCTGGCTAAAATATTTTCAGGATATTGAGTCATATTAATAGTTTCAAAACCAAATTTGGAAAAAAAGTAACTTTCTGCAGTAGTAGAAAATCTCGGGCCATTAATAACTACTACGGTACCTTTTTTATGAGCTTTAATTTTTAATTTCTGGCAGGCGTTGTAAGCTATCTTTTGTAAAATCGGACAATAAGGTTGAGCTCCTCCGATATGAATTGTTAGAGGACCGTGATAATATGTATCATCCCTACTATGAGTTCTATCTATAAACTGATCTAGTATTACAAAACTTCCGGGTTTTATTTTAGGACTTAAAGATCCGGCACTACAAGGTGAGATAATATTTTTTACTCCTAACATTTTGAAAGCATAGATATTTGCTTTATAAGGAATTTTGTGCGGAGGATACTGGTGTTTTTCTCCATGCCTTGGTAAAAAAGCTACTTTTTCACCAGATATCTCAGCAATAGTTATTGGAGCTGAGGGTTTACCATATGGTGTTTCTAAATTAATTTTCTGCGGCTTTTCAAATAATGAATAAAAACCAGACCCCCCAAAAACACCAATCTCTACATGAGGTAATTTTTTCATGATTTAAAGAGGTAAGTACCAGTTTTATATAAGATTATCCTCTGGCTTTAAAATCTCTTCGGTCACGATTTGAATAACCGCAGCAATGGGAACAGCTAAAAGGGCTCCACCAATTCCAAGTAATCTTCCTCCAATTGAAATTGCAAGTATAACAAGTAAGGGATTCAAACCAACAGCTTTTTTCATAACTTGAGGAACAACTATATGTCCTTCAATTTGTTGAATGGCAAAATATAAAAGAGCTATTATTCCTGCAAAAATAGGGGAGACTGTCAAACCTATCAGGATTGCCGGAATAGCTGAAATAATAGGTCCAATGACGGGGACTACTTCTAAGAATGCTGCGAAAATTGCCAAAGGTAATGCATATTCAAGACCGAGTATAGTAAGCCCAACATAAACTAATACTCCAATTAACACAGATAATAACATTTGACCTCTAAGCCATGATCCTAATTTATCTTCCACTCTCTCTAAAATTCTTTTCGCTTTTTCCTGATGATGAGCAAAAAAAGAAGTAGCGAACTTTTCTATCTTTTCTTTATCCAACATCATATATAAAGTTACGATAATAACAGATACTAGACTGATAATATTTTTGACTATGTCAACAGTAATATTCACGATTTGTCCGGATAGATTTGATATTTCTTGATTTATGACATTCTGATCAACTATATTTGTCCTAAGTAACCAATCTATAGCCAGGATTAGTTTTTGTGTCAAATTGTTAGTTTGAGTTACAAGAGGGGTTAACCCAATAGTTATAACTCCCACCAAAATTGTCAAAATTATGACAAAAATCCCAATAACTGCAATAACTCTTGGTACGCGCAATCTTACAAGCTTTTCTGCTAAAGGAGAAAGTGCAGACATAAAAATGAAGGCTACAAAAAACAACAGCAGGATGTCTAAGATTTGATAAACGATCCATAAACCAAGTAAAAAAATCGTTACAAAAACAACGGTTTTATATGAAATATCAATACGCCTAGTCATAAGTAGAATAATACCACGTAGCAAATCGTTTTTCTACTTTAGCGGGTGTTTGCTTATCGGTAATATCAAACCAAATTACGTCTTTCTCTTTTTTAAACCAAGTCATCTGTCTTTTAGCATATTGGTAAATTTTTGTTCCGAGAATTGGTACAAACTGTCCTTTATCAATCTTTCTTTGAAGTAAATCTGCTAATATTCCGTATTCCAACCCCAATTCCTTCATTCTTGGAAAAGACAATCCTCTTCTATGTAACCCGACTGCTTCTTCAATTAAACCTTGATCTAATCTGGACGAAAGACGGCTAAAAATTCTTTTTTTCAAAAAATCCCGGGAGGCAGTAAGCCCTATCTTTAAAGTGTTATATTTACTAATTATTCCTTTCTCATTATTGTTGGTATTGATGTATGGATACATAAATATAAGTTCAATAGAGCGGAGGAGACGTCTGGGGTTTTGTTTATCAGACTCATTTAACATCTTCCATCTAATAGGGGAGAGCGTTTGCAGTTTTGTCTGCAACTGTTTTACAGATAGACTCTCCAACTCCCCTCTTAATTTTTTCTCTACCGGAATAGCTAAGTTTGGTAACCCTTCCAATAAAGCTTTTAAATATAACCCAGTTCCACCAACAATTATTGGCGTTTTATCTCTTTTGATTATATCATCTACTACAATTTTTGCCTGATCAACATAATCTTTAACAGTAAATTGAGTCTTTGCATCTGCCACATCTGTCATCCAAACTTTTGTACCATCCATTTCCCAAAAACCGTCACCCTTTATAACTTCAACTTCATCCCCAGGTAGTTTTCCTGTTCCGATATCTAAACCTATATAGACCTGCCTAGAGTCACAAGAAATTAGTTCCCCGTTAATTTGTTTTGCTAAATTAAGAGCCAGATCTGTTTTCCCCGTAGCAGTAGGTCCTAAAATCACTAAAACTTTTTTCATGGAAACCTACTCGTTTTTACCAAAAATCCAGGGGGTGGAAGTTTTTATCTTCCGTAAACCTCTTTTTTCTTTATCTAAAATTTTTTGAAGTTCTCCTGATTGCATCATTTTAGAAACTCTAACTACAGTATCTGATCCCACCTTCACCTCTTCTGCAATTTTTCTAATGGGTAACCCCTCTTCAAGCTTGTTAACAATTTGCCAGCGGTTTTTTAGCATCCTTAGCTCAGATGGAGTTAAAAGTTGCTTTAAGATATACTCTGGAATATTTATATCTTTAGCTATAGCAGGTTTGCTCATGTATGGATTCATATTAATATAGATAGAGTAGAGAAGTCAAGAAAATAGTGCTAAACTTAAGTTATGGATGAAGAAAAATATATAAGAAAAGTACAATGCTCTGTAACTAATTTTCTATTTTGTGGTGATGATTATCTATTTTTACACAGAGGAAAGCATAAAAGATTAGATCCTAACAGACTAAATGGGATTGGTGGTAGGGTTGAACCAGGAGAAAACTATTTAGATGCTGCTATTAGAGAAACTGAAGAAGAAACGGGCTATAAAGTATTGCCTCAGGATATCCAATTAGCTGGGGTTGTAAAATTGGAAGGTGGATATAGCGAAGATTGGATTATATGTTTATTCAAAATTAAAGTAGCTTCAAAAAAAATTCCTATAGGTAAAAATACCGAAGATGGAAAACTGATTTGGTTGAATAAAGATAATGTTCTAGATAGTGGTTTTGAATTAGTAGATGATTTGAATTATTGTTTTAAAGATATTGTAGAAGAAAAATCTCTCTTTTTTATGACAGAAAAGTTAAATAACAATGAAAAAGTTGATTCAGTCAGTATTTCAAAAATACCTCGTATTTCCTAATAATAGCCATCTTTAATTTTACCCAATCTTGCTTAATATTGCGAAATAATATTACTTATTTTATCTGATCTTTAATCTTTTTGATATATTCTTGTCTTTCTTCTAAAGCAGTAGCCCTTGTATTTGAAGCCTCTGTATTGAACTTATCTCCTTGATATCTAGGAAAAATGTGAAGATGAAAATGAAAAGCATCGTTATGCATCATGAGAGAATCCGAACGAACGGTTAGTCATTGCCTCAATTA
>CAZDEH010000018.1:0-18057 GCA_964504665.1 uncultured Gammaproteobacteria bacterium
TAATTGAGGCAATGACTAACCGTTCGTTCGGATTCTCTCATGATGCATAACGATGAGAATTTAATAAAAGCAGTAATACTATATTTTAGCTTTAGCTGCAGCAATAGTATGGCTTAAAACAAAATGTTCTAAACCATCTTGGAATTCTTAATCCATCCTAAGAGTTTCTTCAAGAACTTGTTCGTGATCATCTTGGGGACTATTTGGAAGTTTTAAATGAACTTCTTTATTATTATCAAGGGCTTCCCGGATGTTTTTCCTAGTAACTCCGTTTGGGGATTCCAAGGCATGGTCATCTTTAGGAATAGGAATAATACGGTCTAGAAAATCATCTATTCCATCAGGTCCAAGATCATGGCTGGTACGATATGAAACAATTGTTGTTCCCTGTCCACGAATATCTTCAGTTTTAGCAAGAGGAACTATTTTCAGAGGTCTCCCATTCTGTAATGCTTCTACTGCATCACGGTAAACTACAAAAACATCTATCATGCTACCAATAAGATGACTTTAAAATTATTAGCAAGTCCAGTCATTAAGGATGTGCTTTCTAAAGCATGTTGGAACACTGATAAGTCATGTCGTATCATTCGGGCATATTGATCAATAATTGGCAAAACCCTTGAGCTAAGTTCCACTACTAAAGGATTTTTATGTCCTGTTTGTTCTTGGGGGCTAGGCTGAAGTCTTTCTCCACTCATATAAAATGATGATACATAGAGATCCTATAATTGTCAATAATAATATTTTTTGACTTATCTTATAAATTTTTCTATAATCCCATTAAATTATATGTCAGAAAGAAGAAACCTAATCCCTAAAGAAATAGAAGTACACTCTGCTTTTGTTGATAGATATAAAGCAGTAACAGCAAATGTTCGCACCTTGGGTAGTGATTATTACCCTTATTTACGACCATTTACAGCAGCAATGAATAATAACGGTTTAGTCGTGGTACCAAGCACTAACCGATATGATCAAGATTTAAAAGCCACAGCTTCATTACAACCACCATACGGATTAGAACTTAATACTTTATCTCATAATGCGAAACTTGTTTTAAGTCCTAAGATGACATATGAAATTACACAATTAGATGCAGCTCGGTTAACAGTTAAAGGGATTAGACCTCGTATGTCAGGCCCTCAGGCTAGTTTATATTTGCTTGATGGTTTTAAGGATGAAGAAATTACAGCTGAAGCTATGACTGCAAATATTGCTTTTATTGGGTCTATGTCAGAAGCGCTTTTAAAAGGAAAGTATCCACTACAAAAAGACCACAGGTCTTTAGAATTTGAAGAGCAAGTAGTTAACGCCTTTAAAGCTGTAAACAAATATTTAAAAGGGCTAACTGAAGGACAAAAAGCAAAAATATCACCATATATTATAAATATAGGTGAACTTGATGAAGCAGAAATTAATAATTTTGTGATAAAGTTTATCGATTATCAAGTTGAGTTAACAAAAGAATTTGGTTTAATTGAAAGAGATTCTCTTTTAAGGAGACAAGAAGACCCAGTTGAAACAGCACAAGCAGCAGTTGTGTTAGGGACAGAATATTTGCATTGTTCTGACAGAAATTTTCCTCCTATTATAGCTGATCAAGATATACCAGCCTTGCCTTGGAGGGAATATGGAAGAAATAGATGGAATAGAGACCATCAACTTTTTGGCAGATATGAAGTTGCAGACGCAAAACTGAAAGTTGATTTTCGTTTGGATTCAACTCATTTTCCTGCTAAATATCATTTCTTTGACACGGTTGAAATGGTCCAAGAAACAGAAGCAGGAAGATTACACATAATCTTTGGTCAGGAGGTTGATAAAAATAGAGAGGTAGAAGCGGAGTTAAAAGCATATAAAGATCCAACACATTTAGACCAACTTTTTCATAAGGCTGGTTTTGTTTTCCCAATTGTTTTAGCTGGCAGTTTTAATAATTTTGAACAAGCTAGACCTTATTTAGAAATACTAGCAAATGATAAAGGCACAAAACCAGATGTTTCAGTTGTATTAGGAGATTTTCTTGATTTATCTTCTCAGGGTAAACTGTGGAATTTAGAATCATATCCTAGAAGAAATTAACCCACAAATTCTTATTCCTTAAAAGCTATTGTTAGCAGCCTATAAAATATAAAAAAATATGATAAAATACTTTAAATATGGCAGTAGAACTTAGAGAACTTGCTTACAGAATGGAAGAAAAAGGTATTAATCCTAGAATACCTGATTTCATAAGAGGATGTGCTAGAATCGTGAGGTTTTTTAAATTCAGTTCTTTTTAATTTTAAAGGTATTGTATCTTTTTTAAGTTGTTTTACATTTGAAACATTATGAT
The DNA here is from genome assembly GCA_964504665.1 of uncultured Gammaproteobacteria bacterium. Lineage (GTDB taxonomy): Bacteria > Patescibacteriota > Microgenomatia > Daviesbacterales > UBA10151 > STC-54. The sequence continues at coordinate 2,339 of CAZDEH010000018.1, forward strand.
AAGTGCCGCCATCTAATTCCAGCATTTTTATATTATATAGTTTTCTTTACCTTAACAAAAAACTCAAAAGTGTTACCGATGTATCTCAGCCTACTCAGTAAGTTCTTAGGAGATTTTATGTAAGTATCTATTAGCTAAGAGTAATAGAACTGCTATAATTAATTCTACAGATGAAGAAAAGTATATTTTTGGTAGTAGTAATAATTTCTGCGGTAATTTTAGTAACTCAACTTGGTAGTCAACAAATTACAGAAATGTTTAATCTGCAGGCACGATCAGGATTAAAAATAACCTCTACCCCTGAGGCTGCAGTTTTTATTAATGGACTCGAGATTGGTAAGACACCATATGAAGATGATAATTTAAGCGTGGGAGAGTATATGGTTAAGTTAACCAATAAAAATTCTAGCTGGCAGGGAAAAATTCAACTAACCAAAGGAACCTTGTCAATAATTAACCGGATGCTAGCTCCCAGTATTGCTTCCAGCTCCGGAGAGAGTCTGGTTTTGGATACCGGTAAGGGTATAATTATAACTTCCAGTCCACCAAATGCTGCGGTTGAAGTTGCTGGTAAAATTTACGGTAAAACCCCGTTATCTTTATCAGATTTATCTGCAGGAGAACATGATTTTAATATTAGTCACGACGGTTATATCAAGAGAAAAATTAACGTGTTACTTCCGCTAAAGGTCTCGCTTCATATCAATGTTGATTTAGCCCTTGTGGAAATTAATTCAAATCCAACTGTTACTCCCACTGTAGCAGTTATCCGGAAAGCAAAAATTAAGCAAACGGCTCTTGGATACCTGCGTGTCAGGGAAAAACCTTCGGTCAGCAGTAGGGAAATAGCACAAGTATCTGCTGGAGATGAGTTTGTTATTATGGAGGAAGTCCCCGGTTGGGTAAAGATTAGGCTTCTAAATAATCAGGAAGGTTATGTTTCAACTACCTATATAGAGAAATTTTCTCAATAACCACCAAGGTAGTATATAATTATAATGACTAAAATCAGCCATAAAATTACAGTTGATAAGAGTGGTGTATCTGTTAATAAGACTTTTTCCGGCGACTCCCCCTCTTTTTTTTCATAAATAATATATAAATAACGCATAACCCCATAGATAACAAAAGGGACTGTCACCATCATATATTTAGCTTCTGCAAAGGGTAAATACCCAATATTAAATAATCCAAAGATGTTATGTTTTATAGAAATAGGTGATTGCTGAAAAGCAAATAAAGCGTAAGTAAGCCAAGTGGAATTAGCAAACATAGAAGTTAAAATATCTAAGAGAGATTCCGGATAATGTAACAATGTTTCCCGGTGTTTGGCAGCAATATTTTTTTGACTCATCAAAGTTAGTTCAGACCGTCTTTTCCCAATTGCCAGAAAAAGGGCAAAAGAAATAATGGAAAGGAGAAACCATACATTTAAATGAGCGTCAATTATCCATATACCGGCATATACCCTAAGAACAAAACCAGCAGCGATAACCATAACGTCTACCAAAATGACTGATTTGAGATAAGCGGAATAGAGCAGTTGTAAGATGATATAGGCTAAGGCTGCATAAAATAGTGAGGGAGCGATGTTATAGGCAAGAGGTAATAGTATTACGATTAGCCCGATAGAAATGAATATTGCAAGGGGGATAGGTACGAGTCCTGAGGTGATTGGTCGTAATCTTTTGAAAGGGTGCTCTTTATCGCGTTCGATATCAAAAATGTCATTTAACAAATAAACAGCTGAAGAAACACCACAGAACAGTAAAAAAGTTTTTATAACTAAAACAATGGAAACTGAATTATCCAGTTGCCCGGCAAAAATAATCCCTGCAAAAAGGGCAAAATTCTTTATCCATTGTCTGGGTCTTGCGGCCCTGATAATTCCCCAGCCGAGTTTAACCATAAGATAAAGCTTATAAAAACAACCGCTGCAATAATACTTGCAAATAACTTTCCTTCTGAGTTGACAAGTAATGCAATTGCTCCAAACATACCAGATACTAAAATATAAAACAAGCTAATTTTTTGGTGTGACCATCCTAGATCCAAAAGTTTATGGTGGAGATGTCCGCGGTCCCCCCATACCGGTGATTTTCCGCTAAGAATTCTTCTAAAAAAAGTATACACAAAATCTATAGCAGGTAATACTAAAACAAGTAGGGCTGTAGCGACTTTTGCTCCAGAAAGAATTGCCAAAACAGCCAACATATAAGCTAAGATCGTTGATCCGGAAAATCCAGGTAAAATTTTTGACGGATGCCAGTTAAATATTAAAAAAGCTAAAGAAGTACCAGCAGTAATAAAAGAGAGTTTAGCAAAATTAAGCTGAGTAATATCACCTTCGGCATAAAATTTTAAAGAGAGTAAACCTAGAGTTAAAGCAGTCATCAAAGTTATTCCCGGCATCTGACCATCGACTCCTTTTGACCAGTTGATTATTTGGGTTAAAGTAACAATCCACAACAAGGCAAAGACATCGGCTATCAAAATGATATTGTGAATTCCATAAAAATTAACAGAATAAACAATTTCATCCAACCTGATAATAGGTTGAACCCAGTTGACGGGTAAAAAAGTTAGAACTGATAGCGGGTTAGTTATAAAAGAAATTCCTATTCCTGCTCCAACAGCTGATGCAGCTGCTAAAAACATGAGTCCAAGTCGAAGATATGGGTTAAATTTAATTGATTTATCGTCAATTAATCCGACAATCAGCAATATAGTAATTCCACCATAAATTCCGATTAAGTACTTTTGAATTGGTAAAAAAATTAAACTGGTGATAACAATTCCTACAAATATGGCTAATCCTCCTGCCCTGGGAATGATTCTTGGCTGGATATGAGCCGGATGCGGTCTTTTTGTGGGATCGTCAACTAATCCATATTTGTTTGCTATTTTGATAACCCAAGGAGTGATTAATAAAGTAATTACAAGAGATACTAAGCTGACTACAATAATCTCCATAACTTAAATAAAAATCCACATAATTTTAACTGCTGTAATTAGAATTATTACGTCGATAATAATTAGGCTTAATACTAAGATTCTTTTTAACACAAACTGGGCAGCATGTAGTTGAGATGCGATTAATGAGTTAATTAAACAGGTCAAAACAAGTATTATCGGAAGTAAAAAAAATTGTTGTTTTGTTGCAAGTTCCGACCCCCCCCAAGGTAATGAATAGAAAAGAGGTAATCTGTCGGGAAGGTAATTATAGATAATGAGAAAATGTGAAGTTATAAATATAACTACAATGATAGTTATTACAATAGAGACTAAAAAATATTTATCCACAGAATGTAGCATTTTAGTATTTAATCCTTGCTTTAATAGTAGTTCTAAATTCCATATACTGACCAAACATCAACCTAGTTTGGGCATCAATAGCAGGGATGGAAGCAATGGTGATAAGAATCAAAGGAACTAGTGCCCATTGGATAAAAGACCATAATTTTTGGAAAATATTCCAATTTTTTGGTCTTGGAGGAACAGTTTTTTCATGGGCAAATATTGTAGAAAAAAGTCCGATAAAAGCAAATGTTAAAATCCAGGAGGAGATAACCGGTTGATTAAATGAGACAACTGATTCACTATAATTTTTGTTAACTAAAGGAATCACCATTCCTGCAAAAGTGACAAAAAAAGCTAAAGTTCCCCATTTCATATAAGACCAAGTAATAAATAAAAGTTTGTCTGTTTTATCCCAAAAATCAGTATCAGATTTTGCAAAGTACGATTTGATAATAAAAGGCATATGCTCCACCCCATAAGCCCATCTCTTTAATTGTAAGTATTGGTTTTGAAAAGTTTTCCAAAGAGTTACGTCTAGGACTGTATCGGCAGAGATGGGCATATAATGGGGGAGAACTTTATAGTTGCCATTATAGTGGAAATAAGCTTTCCAAAAGAATCCGGCATCATCATTCACCTTATCTGGAATCCAGAGCCCAATATCTATAAGTGATCTTAAATTCATGGAGAGAGATGAAAAATTAATATATTTATCTGATCCCACCATTTCGGAAAGTTGCCAATAAGCAGTACCGGAGGCTATAAGTCTCATTGGAGCAGGAGCCTGCCAATAATTATTATTATACAGAAAAACTCCCGTTAAAGACCTCTGCAAACGGTCTTGAATAGGAATGGTTAAGTATTTATGTAACATACCTGCTAAAAATTGTTGATGAATTACAAAATCAGCATCCAAGGTGGTAACAATCACCTGCTCTGCCTTGATCCCTAGTTTATCAAATTCGTGTATAGCATTATTAATAATAAAGTTACGGTTGGTGGCCGGTCCGGCAAGTTCACCAGGTAATCCATATGGGTGTATTGTAACAAAACATCCACCAATTTTATGGCTGTTTTTTTGGAAATATTTTTGCACCTCAGTAATCTTTCCCGGATCGTCTCTTTGTTCCAGACCAATACCAATAAAGATTTTTTCACTAGGGTAAGTTGAATTAATGATGGCGTCAAACGCAGGCTCGAGTACCTCCAAAGATTCTTTATATGTTGGAATTACTAATAAATGATAATATTTCTCCCAGTCACCAGAAAAATCTTTTTCAAGTTTTTCCAGCCAATCTTGTTTTTTGGCATAAGCCATTTTACGATAGCCGACGTAAATAAGAATGGCAATCTTGCAGGCATTAAAGAGCCAATAGATATCGGCAATTAAAATAATATAGGCAACTGCAAAAGGAAGGGTAAAAGATAGCCAGATAGGTGAGGTGAGGACCAACCAGGTTAGGGCTCCGGGAAAAATTTCTAAAATTCTCTCAACAACCCGTTGATGTCTTGTAATAAAATTTTGTTCCTTAATTTCCCAAAAAATATAAGACTTGGTCATTAAATGGTGGCAAATAATTCCTATACCAGAGCCAATAAGTAGGGTACAAACTAAAGTTCTGACTGAATCATAAGGAAGGAGTAAGATTCCTATAAATCCAAGCAAAATCAAAATTAGCCCTATAAAGCTATAGCTAAAGGGGAGTAACTTCCTTAAAAACATTAAACGATCAGAAATTTGCTTTATAAGCTCTGTTAAAAAAAATGATAAAAACAAGCCTATTATTAAGCTTAATAATATTCGCATATCTTTATGCTAAATTATACTCCAAAAAGGTAAAATTAGGCTAACTTAAATAGTTTTCTGGCATTATCAAAAGTGGCGTTAGCCGTTTGTTCGAGGGAGAGATTTTTTATTTGGGCGATAGTTTTTACCACTTCTATCACATGAGCTGGCTCATTTCTTTGTCCTCTTAGTGGTTGAGGAGGAAGGAAAGGGCAATCTGTTTCGGTTAATATTTTATCCAGAGGAGTATCTTTAACAATCTCACAAAGTGCCTCGTTTTTGGGATAAGTAATAATACAGGAAAATGATAAATAAAAACCTAAAGCTATAGCTTTTTCTGCTGATTCCCTTGAACCAGTAAAACTATGGAATACACCATTTACTCCTGAAAAATTAAAATCAAAAATATCCTCCCAGCTATCCCTACAATGGATTATTAGAGGTAAACTAAGCTTTTTGGCTAAGATAATTTGAGTCTGAAATAAAACTTTTTGAGCCTTTTTTTCTTGATCTGTAATTTGCCCTGCGCGTTTAAAATAGTCTAATCCACATTCACCAACTCCGACTACTTTTTGAGAGTTTGTCTGATAAATTTTTTCTAAGGCTTTCATTTTTAAAGGGATGGATTTGTCTGGATTTACCAAAGGAACATATTCCGGGTGGAGACCAATAGTGGAAAACATTTTAATTTGGTCATCACTTATTTGAACTGCTGCTTTGCTAGAATTAATACTTGGGCCAATATTGATAATAGTTGTCACCCCAGCTGCTTTTGCTCTCTTAATGACATCATTAAAATCAGGTTTAAACTGTTTAACATCTAAATGTGCATGAGTATCAATTAAATCCATAGTTGATGGTTAATAGTTTAAAGTTTAAAGAGAAAAGTGTAAATGGTTTATATTTTAGCTGGAACAGTTTTGGTTACAAGATTCAGCATTAGATAATGAAGTTATCGCAAGCTTTGTTTATAGCGTATGTTTGTAACCATTTATAGTTTGAGTTTTAAGCCAAGGATTGTGGCAAAACGGAAATCTTCAGGTAGTTTTTCGTTTTCTGCCTGGCGGTGAGAAAAATAATCCTTGTTCTCATAGGTGCATATTCTCGGATTATCTATATTTTTTTCTAAGATTCCACAAGCAATTAACTGATTTTTTGCTTCTTGCCAAATATCTATTCTATAACAACATGGTCCGATAGAGGGACCAAATTGTATTATTAGATCTTTAGGATTAGAACCAAAATATTTCTTTAAACTTACGACTGTTTTTTTTATAATTCCGTTTTCTAGTCCTTTAGCTCCAGCATGTATTAGAGCAATAGCATTATTTTTAACGTCAAAAAATGCAATTTGATTACAATCCGCAGCCTTGATCATAAGATAAATACCTTGTTTATTAGTCACCAAACCGTCACCCTCTTTGATTTTAGTTACTACTTTATCTAATTTAATAATTTTTTTACCGTGTATTTGTTCAAGTTCAACTACATTTCGAGGGTCGATATTTAATGTATGAAAAAACTTTTCTTTATTTTTTATAGCCTGATTTATATCTCCCCGATAAATAGACATGTTTCCGTCAGAGACTTTAGAGGTGGCAAAAACAATTTTAGGGAAGTTCGTTATATGCATACTTAACTTAAGACCTTTGGATATTATATATTTTTCTTACAACATAGTAATATGGTTTAGATATGACAAAAGATCAACTCCTTTTTATAGGACAAAAAGCTTTTATAGTCAAAGATGGAGAGATTCTTGTATTAACAGACCCCAAGTTTGGAGTTGATTTACCGGGAGGAAAAATCAAAGAAGAAGAAACTGATCTAATAGAATCTTTAAAAAGAGAGGTAAGAGAAGAAACAGAGTTAGTAATTGAAGTTAAAGAGCCCTTTACAACTTGGATGGTTGAATTTTTTCCTGATCACAGAAATCAAGGTAAGGTTTTTTTAGTGGGATATAAATGTAAATATGTTTCAGGGGAAATAGTTTTAAGTGATGAGCATACAGAATATAAATGGGTTAATAAGAATAGTTATCATCAGTTACCAAGAAATGGACATTTTAAAGCAATAGAAAAATATTTTTCTTTAGCTGAAAATACTTAAATTCGGGGAAAAAGAGGAGGGCTTGATTTGATTTCTCCGGAAAATTGGGTTAAGATTTTTTCAGCTGTCTTTGGTAAAAAAGGTTGTAGGTTAAAAGCAATTTGTTGTATTCGGGCTACTAAATCTTCCAATATAGGTTTAACTTTTTCGGGTGATAGTTCCCAGGGTCTTGTTTCATTAATCTTTTTGTCCTCTTTTGAAATTTGTGACCAGATAAAGGTTAAAGTCTCATTAAATTTATAATTTTTGACTAAATCTACAACCTCTTTTGTTAACGTTAAATCCTTAGAAACAGTAGAAATTTTATTATTCTCACAAAGTTTAGCCACTCTGGCAACTAAATTGCCTAAACCATTAGCCAAATCTGCATTATAAGTTTCTTTAAATTTATCTTCCGAAAAATCACTATCTGTAAATGGTGAAATTTTAGCCAAACAATAATAGCGCAGAGCATCAGCTCCATATTTTTCTATTAGAGGGATAGGATCAAGTACATTACCTAAAGTTTTGGACATCTTTTGGCCGTTAACAGTGATATATTCATGAACAAAGAGTTCCTTTGGTAATTTTAATTTTGCTGAAAGTAGAAAAGCTGGCCAATAAACTGCATGGAAACGGGTAATTCCTTTCCCAATTACATGTGCATCAGCTGGCCACCATTTTTGATATTTATCTGTATCAAAACCAAAGCCAATTCCACTTTGATAGATATTTAACGCATCAAACCAAACGTACATCCTCTGAGATGGATCATTTGGGACTGGAACACCCCAGTTTTTAGCTCTGGCGTTAGTTCGAGAAATGCTAATATCTTGGAGTGGCTTATTTAAAAAAGATATAATTTCATTTTTACGAGATTCCGGTGTAATTTTGTATTCTCCGGAGCTAATAATTTTTATTAATTGGTTTTGGTATTTAGAAAGTTTAAAAAAATAATTTTCTTCCTCAACTTCTTCCAGCTTCTTGCCAGGATGTTCAAAACATTCGTAATTTTCATTCAATTCTTCTTTTACATAGAATGCTTCGCAACCGATGCAGTAAAGTCCTCTATAGTTTTTTTTATAAATATCTCCTTTACTCTCGCACAGCTCCCATAATTTTTGACTGGCTAAATAATGGTTTTGAGCACTTCCTTTTTGAAAAACATCAAAATTAATATTTAATTCTGCAGCTAATTTTTTAAAAAAATTAGCATGACGATCAACAAAAACCTGGGTATCCAGCTCCGCCTCTTCAGCTGCAGTGACATTTTTTAAAGCATTCTCATCACTACCTGATAAAAATAAAATATCATCACCTAAAAGTTTGTGATAGCGACTAATAACATCTGCTTGAATGAATTCAAGGGCATGGCCAATATGAGGTTTAGCGTTGACATAAGGGATAGCAGTAGTGATATAAAATTTATTCATGTTAGGATTGTAACTTTTTGTCATAAAGCTGTCAAAATCTTAATGTTGTTTCCGCAGTTTTAAACTTTGAATTTTTGATTGTTGAAGTTGTTTTGGTTTTTTAAAGGAAGTTACTAAAAATATTACTCCGGAAATAGTTAAAACTGCAGAAATAATATTTAACATCTCTAAAGACTTAAAAATTAGGAGTAAGGTTATCCCTAAACCAATAATTAAGCTTCTGATAAAAAAATTAACAAATATATTAATGATGCAAACTAATAATAAAAATAGGGGAATGAAAAAAAGTAGTAACTGAATAATTGTCGCCGAGGTAAGACTTTTTGGGGGCTGAATTTGCCAAAGGACAAAACTAAAAAAAACTGCCCAAAAAATTACAGGTACAAGTTTTTTAAAAATTAGCATGAATCAATTTTAATCTTTTACTTTGATTGATTAAAGGTGTTAGTTGGTGTAGTATAAAATGATGATTTCCAGTTTGGCTTATTTAATGTTTTTAGGAAAACCAGTAGTTTTTTATCTAGGAATCTTGACTTATTTACTGTTTTTATTTACTGCCATCTTGGGCTACACTTATTTTAAAGGTAAGCCAATTTTACCTTTTATCTGGCATCCCCGTTTTGCGGCTGCTTCTTTAATTTTAGGAACCATTCATGGTCTGCTTGGATTATCCAGCTACCTCCACTTTTAGTTGCTTTTAATATTGCCAGATGTAAAATATATCTATGATTTCCAGCTTTGCTTATATGATGATTTTAGGAAAGCCGCCTATCTTTTATATGGGAATTTTAACTTTTTCTTCAGTTGCCTGGACAGCTATTTTGCAGCAGCAATTTATCTGGGTATCTAATATCCAGAGACAATATATTTATTTTCCGAAAAAGAAAGTTTAGCTTTTTCTGCCATCTGAAGAGTTCCTTCTATCCCATCAAACAAATTAGGCAGTTTTCTAATTTCATCCTTTGTTAACCAAAGATTTCTTCCTCCTTCAAAGTTTTCTTGTAATACTCCTTTACAAATAGTACAACGGAAGGTGTAAAAATATTTATCCTCCAAAAGGTTATTATCTTTTGAATAATCCATCTTATGCTTTATACCAACTAATGTTACTTTGGCAGTAAATCCTGTTTCTTCTTGAAGCTCACGGGATGCTGCTTCTTCAATGGTTTCTCCCCAACGGATTTTACCTGTATGAAACCCATAAAATCCAAAATATGGTTGTTTGAGCCGTTGATGAATTAAGAATTCAACCTTACCACCTCTTTTTCTAATACAAACAAGAAGTACTCCTATTTTAGCCTGTTTTTCCATAACTACTTTTTCAGTATCCATTCTATTGGCAAATTCCTTACCAGGAGTTGTTAGTTGGTAGTGTCCATTTAAATTTTTTTCAACTAAAGAAAGACTTAAAAGTTGATTAATATGGAAAGTAAAATGATCATTACTTAAATTAAGTTCTGAAAATTTTGCTTCTGTTTTAAAAAGAAGATCTCTTAAAATTAAAGCTTGGATTGGATGGATCTCCCCAGTTTTTTTCATAAGTATAATTTAAGCTATTATTCAAAATATGTCTAGTAAAGTAAAGTTTACTAGCTCTCTACTATAATTATGTTATGGATTTATCAAAAGTAACAAACCCAGAAGCAAGAAAATTTATTGATAGCTTTTTAGCCAATAGGGAAATTAATAAACAATTTTTTGAGCTTGTTCCTGAAGATAAATTTGATTTTAGGATGGTGGATACCCAAGATAGAAAATCTGATTCTCCAAGAGAAAGTCTAGCTCATCAAATTGATACAACTAGAGATAATATTAATGCTATTAAAACTGGAATATTAAAATTTGGTGTTGAGTATGAAGATTTACCACACCCAGAAGATCTTATTAAAAATCAGCTTCTTGAGAAGTTAGAAGAATCAGAGATGGATTTGGTAGCTGTTTTAAGTGATCCAGAAATTGGGAATAAAAAAGTTCAAGTCCCTTGGGGAGAAGAACCAATACCAGCTCTTTCATCAATTTGGGCACTAGATTCTCATGAAATTTTACATACTGGTTGGAATTTAGCTTTGATGGATAATCTAAATATCCCACGTTTCCCAGCACTTCAACAGATGTGGGGAGAGTAATTTAAACTCCAACTACCCATAAAATGGATGTGCAAATTTTTTAGTGTGAGAATTTAACTATTTTAACAAGCAGCTTGGTGGTAGAATAGTTTTCATGTTAATAATTATTAAAGATAAAGCTAGTGAGGAAACATTGAAGAAAGCTTCAAAGGACTTTGAGGGGTATGTCAAAGTAGTAGTGGACATTGAGAGAGAAATTTTAAGTGCTGGAGGACTCCGGCATTTTGAAGGAGAGAGGCTTCTACTAGAAGATGGCAGTCTGCAAAAGAATTTATGGGGTGGAGGGCTAGATCTTCAAACTAAAGAAATTGATTTTGATTCCATGATAAATATTAGACCCAACCAAGGTAATACCAGCAGGGAAGTCCTGTCGGGAGAAATTAGAAAACAAATGGAAGAAATTATTAAGAATCTACTTTTATGAATGCCCGGGAGCTGACCTTAAATATTGCTGTTAATTTGGGAAGGTTATCTAGGTGGGCAATGGAGGGTAAGTCTGCAAGACTGGACCAATTCTTAAAAGAGACAGAAGACTATGTTGATAAACTGGACAATACTCCTAAAAGTAAACAGTTTCAACCCACGTTTGATTTATTCCAAAAAAGTTTTATTAAGATAAAATCTCGTGTTAGTATGGATAAAGAGTGGGCGGAAGATACTCTTACCTGGGCCAATATTTTAACTCACAGAGCAAAGCTTGCCTAAACTCCAACTACTTTAAAAGTTGATCCAGAAGAAGTTTTAGAAACTTCAATTCTGACTGGAAATTCTTCCTTGAGTTCATCCAAATGAGTGATAACTAGAATTTTAGCAAAATCATTTTTAATGACGTTTAAAGCCTCTATAATTCTACTTCTTCCTTCAGCATCCTGAGTCCCAAAACCCTCATCTATAACTAAAAATTGTAGTTTTGAACCTGCCCTGTGAGTTAGAAGTTTAGATAAAGCAAGCCTGATAGCAAAATTAACTCTAAACTGTTCCCCCCCGGAGTATCCTTCATAAGGTCTCTCTCCTGTTTCATCAGAAATAACAATGTCCAAAGTTTCTACAATCCCTTTTTCGCCATCAGCCATTTTGGTTTTTGTTTCTCTTTGAGTTTCTAATCTAACTTTCATTCTTCCATCTGTGAGTTTTTCGAGTAGCTTATTTGTTTCTTCTTCTATTTCCGGAATAGCAGTTTCTATAATCATGGCCTGAATGCCTTTTTTGCCAAAAGCTAAACTAAGTTCTTCATAGATATTTTTTTCCTTTTGTAAATTATTTTTTTCTTCTGACTTTTGCTTTTGGATTTTTTCCATTTGGGCTGTTCTAGAAATTAATTCTGTAATTTGTCCTAAAGACCCCCTGGCTTCTTTTTCCTCGTGGCGAATCTTTTCTAAGATGGCTTCATTGTTATTAATTTCACTATTAGTACCGGAGACTCTCTCTGATAAATTAGGAAGTTTGGAAATTTCCTCAGATAATTTATCTACCTGTATTTTTTTATTTTGGAATAAAACCCTCATTTCTAAGACTACTTTTTCCTCAGTTTCTAAAGTTGCTTGAATTTGCAGCATTTCTTCTTTTTGTTTTTGTTTATTTTCTAAATTTTCTAGCTCTAAAATAATCTGTTGATATTTCTGGGAATTAAACAATAAAGACTGCAGTTTTTTTTCTAAATTAGTTATCTCCATTTCTTCTTGGGAAAGATCTATTTTTTTTAAACTTTCTTCTAAGGTAGTAATTTGAGTATTTATTTCTTGGTGAACATGTATTTTTTCAGCCTTACCAATTTCCTGTCCACAAGTGGGGCAGATGGCATTGGTTTTTGATAATGATACAAGTTGTGACTTTAGTTTATCAATTTCATTTTGGGCAGTTGTTATTTGTTGTTTTTTTAGGTTATTTAGCCCATTTATATCAGATAATTTTTTCTCTATTTCTAATTTTTCTTGTTTAGTTTTTGCTAAAGCTTCTTTTTCCTGTTGGAGAGTTTTTAAATTTTCTAGTTCTTTTTCCACCCCACTTAATTTTTCCATTTGCAGTTTCAAATTTTCAATTTTTTCTTTTCTATTTTTACCTTGACTTAAAATATCATCTAATTCTTTTTTATTTTCCAGATAATTTTGTTCCAGTTTAATTCTTTGTTCATTGGCTAAATTTAAAGCCTCCTTTTCTTCTCTTAAAATTTTTAACTGTTTTTCCAGAGATTTAAGTTGAGTTTCTATCTGAGTAATTCTTTCTTCGGCGACTTTTTTCTTTTCAGACCGCTCTTCTTTTTGTGATAGTTCAGCGTCTATTTCTAGCAGCTGATAATCCAGAAGCTGTATTTTAACTTGATTTTCTTTGATCTTTTCTTTAGCCTTTTCCTCTAACAGATCATAGTGAGACAGGCCTAAAATATCTGCTAAAATTCTTTTTCTCTCAGTTGGACCTTTGGTAGTAAATTCATCTGCATGCCCTTGGCGGAGAAAAGCTGAGTTAGTAAAAGTTTCATAAGTTAAATGTAGTGTGTCGCTAATTTTTTGCTCCGTAGCTTTAATTGTTCCCTCTGTAAAGTTATGCAAAGTCTCGCCTCTAGCGGAATTACCGGATAAAAATTCCAGTGAAGTCGTCCCTCCGGATTTTAGAGCACGTTGTCTTTTAACCGTGAAGATATGGTTATCTAGCTCAAAAGAAAATTCTACCAGCATAGTATTTTGTCCCAGTCTTATTAGTTGGTCTGAAGAGTCTCCCAATCTGGAAACTCCCCAAAGGCACCAAGTAATAGAATCTAAAAGAGAAGATTTTCCAGCTCCATTTAATCCAGAAATAGCAGCCAGATGAAAATTAGTAAAATCCAGCTCCGGGACAGATTCCCCGTAAGAGGTAAAATTAGATAAGTTTAATTTAACAGGGATCATGGTAAGTGGCTGAAGTTAGTATAGCTGGAAGTATTTGACTTGACAAGCAACCTATAATATGTTAATATCTCAAAATTATGGCAGCAGATATCGAAAAATTAGCAGAACAATTTAAAAAACAATCTCCAGATATAGCATTTTTGCTCCTGTCCACAGCAAAAGTTGCTAGGTCTTTGGGCATACCCGAATCTTTTGATCATATAGAGCAAGAGCACCAAAGACAATCTCTGGTTTTAGCAGAACGTTTTGCCTCTAAGCTGGGTATGTCAGAAGAAGAATATATATCTACAATGCCACCATTTCCAAGAAGGGGTGGCAACTATGCTGAACGCGGCTTAACTGTACCACTGCTTGTTGAAACTAGGATCCCATGGATGGAAGCAGCGAAGATTTGTGGTATTACCGTTTCTAGTCCTTTTCGTTATGTATCCTGGGAACGGAGGGACGATATGGGAGAAAATTGGCAGGATAATATTTTTAAGATGCCAGATGCTCCCTACAGTGCTTGGGTTCAAGATGGTTCTAAGTTTATTTCTATGAGCTCAAGTGAAGTAAGAAGTAAGTTATTAGAAAAAGATAACAAAACTTATCGACCAGGTCGATTGCTCGATGCAATTGCCATGTTATGTGTTTATCCAGAGAGGTGCCGTGGTATGCATTGTAATATTGTTGGATCATCCATAAAAGAAAGGTTATATGTGCCCTGCGTTAGGCCTCAATATGCTGTACCGGGGTTTGATATTAATCATATTGATTTCAAAAGTTCCTCTTACTTCCCACTTGTGATGGCTCAAGAAATCGGAACTTTAAGTTAAGTCTACTTATTTTTAATTCTCTAAAATTTTTAAGGCTAAGGTTTCTAACTGTTTTATTTTCTCAGGGCTATAATGTTTGGCTTTAAAATAAGCCTGCAAAGCTTCTATCGGTGAAAGCCTTTCTATTTCAGGTTGATTTTCCAGTTTGATCCTTTCTTTTCTCTCAATATTTCGGGAAATCCCTGCCACAAAAAAAGCTTCTGTTAACGCCTTTTTAATTTTATCCATTTCTATTTCTTTGTTTAAATCTATTGGGATATCAAGGGTAATTTTCACAATCGCTTCTTTAATCTCTCTTTTTTCAATTTCCGCTAAGATAATTTTAGTAGGATTTTCATCATTAGCTTTTAAGTCCATATTAATATGGATAAATTTTCGGGCAGGAGTTTTAATAAACTCATATGTTGTTTCACCGGTCTTTGGAACATCTATCAGCACAAAACCTTTTTCTTCTTTGGCTTCTCCAAAATCAATTCGTTCAGGGGAGCCTGCATAAATAACATACGGTTTTTTAGAAAGTTCCTGGAATTTATGGATATGTCCTAAAGCTACATAAGAAAGTTTTTTTTCCGTCAAAAGAGATAGGGGTAAGGTTACGTCATTGATGAGTGTTAAACTCTTTTCCGATCCAAATGATGCTCCCTCAATTTCCGCATGCCCGACTAATACAGCAGGGCCGGAGGTTATAGCAGAGCTAATATCTTGATACATAGCAAGCAGTTTATCGCCAATCTTTTTATAATACTCTTTATGCATCCAAGGGAGAGTTAAGACTTGTAAATTACCGGATTTAGTGGGAATATTTAAAAGTTCAGGTTTTCTGCTCACATAAACGTTATCTATTTCCAGAGCTGAATAAATATCTAAAGTATTAGCTTTTCCTTCTGCGTTAGGAGTGTCATGATTGCCAGTGACCATGACAACAGGAATTCCGGCTTTAGCAATTTTTTTAATTCTTTCCCCAAAACCTCTTTGCTGGGTAGGGGATGGGTCCCTAGTTTTATAAGCATCTCCGGCAAACAAAAAAGCATCAATTTTTTCCTCGATCGCTTTATCCATGATAAAATCAAAAGTTTTTAAAAAATCCAGAAGTCTTGACTCAAGTCCTGTTTCTGGATCAAGTTTAGAATAATTAGTCATGCCTATATGCAAGTCCCCAGTATGCAGCAACTTCATGGACATGATTATATCACTATGATAAGAGATGTCAGATCAAATAATATGTAATGCGAAATCTCAATTGATATAGTTTTGAGAAATCTAAACTGATACAACTGAAGGTGGGCAGT
>CAZDEH010000019.1:0-17839 GCA_964504665.1 uncultured Gammaproteobacteria bacterium
ATAAAGAAATTGTTCAGGAAATTAATAAGATGGGTTACAAGTCACGAATTCAAAAGTTGCATGACCCTAACGACAAAAGAAGAACTATTGGTTTTAAGGGAGGCAATTTATTAACTGTTAAACAATTTCAAGTCTATATTCAAAAACCAATTTACGCTGGTATCAATACTGAGAAATGGACTGAGGGAAAGCCGATAAAAGAAAGGTTTGATGGTTTAGTAACGATTGAAATGTTCAATAAAGCTAACAGGGGTAAAGTAATTATTGTTAGAGACGAAGATTTAATCAAAATTTACAAAAATAAACCGCTAGATTGGCAGGTTAAGAAAGACAAAGATAATCCACTCTATGCTTACAAAACAAAAGTATTATGCCCTAAATGTTTTAATCAACTTTATGGCAGTAGCTCAAGAGGCAGTAAGGGTACTCATTATCCTGCCTATCACCACGCTGCAACTATTAAAGGTAACCATCATTATTTTCGAGTTCCTTTAGACGACTTTAATACAACAATTGCAGAATTTGTCAGAAATGTAAAAGTTGAGGACAAATTCATCAAAAAGTTTCAGGAAGTATATTTAGCTGAGTGGGAAAAGCGTGAGAAACAAGCCTCAGATACTACAGTCCTATTTAACAAAAGGTTAATTCAGATTGAGCAAGAAATACACCTTATCAAAGAAAAAATAAAGGTCGTCAGTTCTTCAAGCGTTATCAAGATGCTTGAAGACGATATTGAGAAACTTGAGCTTGAACGAGCAAGTTTAGTAATTGACAGGGATAAAGCAGAAGATGAACAGATTAGTATTTTGACTCTGATGAATTATGCAAAATACTTCTTGGAACATTTAGAACTATTACTGTTAGATGGGGCTAATCCTATTAAAGACGCTACCCTTTTTGAGTTACTTTTTGATGAGTTACCAACCTACAATGATTTACTTTTTCGAACTGTAAGATTAGCCCCTCTTTTCAAGCTAAACGAGGTGTACAAAACCTCAAAATCTGTGTCTGTGACCCGGGTGGGATTCGAACCCACGACCAAGAGCTTAAAAGGCTCCTGCTCTACCACTGAGCTACCGGGCCAAACTATAAACCATAGAGTATATTTTACGATCTTAGACATCAAAACACAAGAATAGTAGATGTAGTGAAGGTTCTTCTCTTACTTTTTTATTGCTGAAGGTGTTGATGAGTAATATTCTCTCATTACAATCACCCTAATTATTCTAGCTGCATTCTGTTTAATCATATTTAAATCTTTATGGATAGATTGTAGTTTTTGTTGAACATCTTTAAACTCCTGTTTATTCATAGAAGTTCCTACTAAACTTCGAACTTCATCCATCTTGGTGTTTGCGTCTTTAAGATTTGCTCTAGCTTCGGTCATAGCGATTTCAGCGCTTTTAATATCTTTTCCCGCTGCCTTAGCAGCATTAATTCTTTGTTGGAGTTTATCCAGAAGAATTTCGGACCGTTTTATAATATTATTGTAAGCCTCTGCTCTAGCTTTTATAGAAACTCTTACCCTTTCTATATTTTTGTTCCTTTGGTTCTCTAATTCCCCTGTTTTTGTGCTGTCTTTTTCACGTCTCATTTCAGCTATTCTTGCTTCTCTCTCTCTATTACTTTGCCCTCTATTTGAATCAGGAGTAGTCGATTCCTCTGCCAAAACTGGTATTATTGCGACTGAAAGTAAAGCTATACAAAATAAACTAAGAATTATTTTTTTCATAGTCCATTAAGATCATTTGTAAGAACAGTATCTGAAGCCTGAAGTTCTGCCAAATCCCTATCTATAGCTGTTAAATCAGAGTCAATTGATTCATTTGAGGTGGTATCTGTTGAAGTAGGTGTTGTTTTATTTACAACTTTTGTTGATCCTGAATCTATCGGTGTTGGTTTATTCTGATTACTAAAGTAATAAACTCCCCCACCTATAATAACAACTATCAAAAGAGTAATTGCTAGAAGTTTAATCATTTAACAAATATTAAACACCGTGAAAATTTTCTTGTCAATCCCATATCATTTTGATAAAATATGAAACACCAGGCGCCTTCGTTATTAGAGTATTTAGCCAAGCGAAATACTCGCAGACGAAGGCAGAATGAAATGGCGCCTTCGTCTAGTGGTTAGGACACTGGGTTTTCATCCCAGTAATCACGGGTTCGAATCCCGTAGGCGCTACTAAATCAACATCTATTAATCTACTTTTAACTAAGAGTTGTGTAATAATGAACCAATGGAATTTTCTAAAAAAGTTATTTTCCTCATTTTGTTTCTTACTCTCTTCAGCAGTTTAATTATTTTCTTCTATCTTAAGGTTAACGGAAAACCTTTTTTGAAGTCTTTAACGTTAGTTAAAACGCCGGTTGTAAATAATACTCCCCAAAACATCCAGGTAGGTGAAAAAACCAAAGTTAAATATCCGGAAGATTACACAATTGTTTTGGTGGGAGACTCAATGACAGAAAAGCTGGGTAATAGTGATGAACTCAGAGGGTATCTTCATAAGTATTACCCTAATAAAACTTTTGAAGTTTTAAACTATGGTTTTGGATCAACAAATATTTTATCTGTGCCAGATAGACTGGTGAGTGAAACTTTTCATGGTAGAACTTTCCGGCCAATTTTGGACATTGATTTTAACTTAATTTTGGTAGAGTCGTTTGGGCATAATCCACTCTCAGAATTTCCCTTAGAAGAGGGCTTGAAGAAACAAACAGAGGCTTTAGATAAAATAGTAGAAAGTATTAAAAACTCTAACCCAAAGGGGAAAATTGTTTTTGTAACCACCATTTCTCCTAACAAAAAAAGATACGGAGAGGGTCAGGTAGATCTGACTCCGGAAAAAAGACTTGAATGGGCTAATGAACGCATTGCTTATATAAAAAATCATATGGAATATGCCAAATCACATAATATTCCGCTTATAAATATTTTTGATAAATCTCTTAATCCGGACGGTGATGGCAATATTGATTACATCAACTCTATAGATTTTATTCACCCCTCTCCTTCTGGGGTTTATTTAATTAGTGAGGAAATTGCTAAATTTATATTTGAAAATAAAATCCTTACTCCGTGATATTTTTTATTAACTCAATCTCGGGTTTTTCAGGATTATTTGTAAAATCTACTGAAACAAAATCTAACCTATAGGGCCCATCTCCCCAATCTATTTTTTGAAGATAAAATTTAGCTGTTTTAAGAAGAAATTTGATTTTCCAAGTAGTCATAGACTCCACAGGTAATCCATACTGATGGGAATATCTGGTTTTCACCTCCACAAAAACCAGATAATTTTGATCCGTTGCCACAATATCAATTTCCCCTCCCCTTATCCTGTAGTTTCTTCCCAATATTTTATAACCTTGCTTTTTTAAATAATCACAAGCTAAGTTTTCTCCTTGATTACCAACAGAAGTATTAGACATAATCTAATCTTAACTTAAAAACTTTTCTAAATTAAATGATTTTCTGTGTATTTCACATAAACCATATTTTTTAATAGCATCTCTGTGTTCCAGAGTCCCATATCCTTTATGTTTGGCAAAATTATATTGAGGGTATTTTTGGTGGAGCTTAACCATCAAATTATCCCTATAAACTTTAGCAATAATTGAAGCTGAAGAAATGGAAACACAAATTTTATCTCCATCCTTAAGAGGTTTTTGATTAAATGCTTCTAAATATTTAATTCGAAAAGCATCGATTAAACAAAAATCGGGCTTGACAGACAGATTCCTGACAGCTTTCCCAAAAGCAAGACCTGTTGCATCACCAATTCCCTTTTTGTCAATTTCCAGAACATCTATTTCCCCAACAGCCCAACAGATAGCACTCTTTTTTATTTCTTCGGATAATCTTTCCCTGATTTGAGGTTTTAAAAGCTTTGAATCTGCTATACCTTCTGGAAGAATTATATCTGGGGAAAAAACAACAGCTCCAACAACCACAGGTCCTGCAAAAGCACCCCTTCCTACTTCATCTAATCCACAAACAAACTGATAACCTTTGCCCCAAAGTTCTTTTTCAAATTTTAAAGTCGGAAAGATCACACCCTGTTAGCTTGTTGACCAGTTAAATCTCTTAAGTAGTAGAGTTTACTTCTCCTCACTGATTTGGCATTTTTCTTTACTTCAAATTTAACAATAGATTTAGCATTTAACGGCCATTTCTTTTCAACACCAATACCACCTGTTCCAATATGCCTAACAGTTATCATCTTATTTTCACCGCGCCCGGATAAAGAAATTACAATTCCCTCAAAAATCTGAATTCTGGTTTTTGTTCCTTCAACAACGGTTGAACTCACTTTAATAGTGTCACCAATATGAATTTTTTTATTATCAACATTTACTGAAATCATGAGGATAATTTTAACCGTTTACCTTTTTTAAGTCAACCTAACAGCTTCTTTACCTAAAAGCTCCTCTAGCTCCTCCACCATTAAATCATCAAACTTAACACCAAAAGGGAGATCCATTCTCCTTAAATTATTTCCTCCGTTTGGTAACAAAATCACAACTTTAAGATTTCCTGGATAACCCCTTAATACTTTATTCACCTTTTGTAATTTTTCCACTGGACAGTTTTGTGGAACTAAAATTTCTACTTCCTGATCTTTAGTAACTTTAATGTCAACAACATCAGGTGGTAAGTTAGGGTCAAAGAGAGTAATATTTTCTACAACCAATGAGAGTTTATCTTCTCTATTATCAACTCTACCCCAAACAATCACCACAACATCTTTTTCCAGGTAACCTTTTGCCGACTCAAAAGTTTTGGGGAAAATCACAGCATTAATTTCTTGCAAAGTATCGGAAATTTTAATAAAAGCCATCTCAGATTGACTTTTTTTAGTCATTACTTTTTTTACCTCTGTAATAACGCCTCCAACTACCACTTTATTTCCCACAATTTCATCATTAATTTCCCCAATTTTATGCGAAGTATAAATTCCAATTGTAGAGAGTAATTTCATAAAAGGTGGTTCATGAAGATAAAAGCCTAATAAGTCTTTCTCAAAAATTAACATCTGGTCTAAACTTAACTCTTCTATTTCCGGTGTCTTAATATCTATGCCATTTGCAGTTTCTTCTTCACTAAAAAGTCCTACTTGACCAAGCGTAGCTTTTTTAGAATTTGCGTGAGCTTTTTCTAGAATCTGGTCCAGTACTAGCATCTGTCCTGCTCTAGTACCGAAATTATCCATTGTTCCTGATTTAATCAGGCTTTCTAAAGTCTTTTTATTTACAAGTCTATTATCCACGCGGGAACATAAGTCAGCAAGAGATTTAAATTCACTCTTACTTCTTGCCTTTAAAATCGATTCAATTGCAGAAATACCCACGTTCTTGATTGCAGATAACCCAAATCTAATTGCCTGCTCGTAAATATCTGTCTTTACCTCACCGATTTGCCTGTTAAGATCTTCTTTAGATAATTGATCTAAACTCTCCAGGGTAAAAGCCACTTTAGATTTATTAACGTCCGGAGGTAATACCACAATCCCAAGTCTCTTGCATTCATTCATTGCAGAGGAGATTTTCTCCGCATCCCCATACTCAGCTGTCATCACGGCTGTCATAAATTCTGCAGTAAAGTTAGCCTTCATATATGCTGTCTGATACGCTACCATAGCATAGGAGGCTGCATGAGCCTTATTAAAACCGTAAGCCGCAAAGGGCTCAATTAATTTAAACAGATCTTCTGCCTTATTTTTTTCCATTCCTTTTGAGATGCATCCAGCAATAAATCGGTCTTTTTGTTTTGCCATTTCAGCAGGAATTTTTTTACCCATAGCTTTTCTGAATTTATCAGCTTCTTCCCAGTTATATCCAGCAATATTAATGGTAGTTAACAAAACATCATCCTGATAAACCAGGAGTCCCAAGGATCTTTCCAAATAATCTTTCATCCTTGAATCAAAATATTTAATTAATCTTGGATTGTGTTTCCTGGCAATGTATTCCGGAATAATACTTAATGGCCCCGGGCGGTACAAAGCTACCATGGCTGAAATATCAAATATATTAGTAGGTTGCAACTCCACTAAATATCTGGTCATACCACTACCTTCAAGCTGAAATAATCCCATGGTTTCTCCTTTACCAAGTAGCTCAAAAGTTTTTTTATCGTCCAACGGTAGCTTATTCAAATCTACTTCAATTCCTCTATTTTCTTTTACTATTTCTGAAGCTCTACCTAAAATTGATAAATTCCGGATACCTAAGAGATCTAATTTAATTAAACCCACACCTTCATATTCTTCACTAATGGAAAACATATCATATTGGCTTACCACTTTATCTCCGTTAGCCTCTTTTTGAAGTGGTGCAAAATCAGACATGGGAGTAGGAGAAATTACCAGACCCGCAGCGTGAACTGATGCATGCCTTACTATTCCTTCAACTTTTTGAGCTAAGTCCAGAAGGGTTTTTACGTCAATATTATTTTTGTAAAGATTATTTAGCTCAGGAACTTCTTTAATAGCATCAGCCAAGCTTTTATGAAAACCTTGGTGTGGGGGAGGAACCAGTTTCGCAATTTTATCTACATCACCATAAGGGATAGCCAATACTCTTCCAATATCACGGATTGCCGCCCTTCCTTGCATAGTTCCAAAGGTGACAATTTGAGCAACTTTATCTTCTCCATATTTAGCCATTACATATTTAATGACTTCATCCCTCCGGTCATCGGCGATATCGCTATCAATATCGGGAAACTTTGGCCTCAGTGGATTCATAAATCTCTCAAAAGGCAACATATAGCTAATAGGATCAATATTTGTAACCCCTAAGACAAAGAGGGTAAGAGAACCTGCAGCAGAACCCCTGGTATTAGTAATAATATTTTTACCGTGAGCCCAGTTGATGAAATCAGAAACTATTAAAATATAAGTGGCAAACTTTTTAGTCTCAATTATTGATAATTCATAATCTAATCTTTCTCTGTATATTGGATTATTATCCGGAAACATTTGATTAAATTTTTCATCACAAAGCTTTCTCAAATAGGTTATATCGGAGTATCCTGAAGGAATATCAAAAATAGGAAAAATTGGCTTCCCCAAAGTAAGTTCTACATTACAATTATCTGCAATCTTTATAGTATTATGAATCGCTTCCGGCACTTCAGAAAAAAGTTTTGACATCTCCTCACCGGAACGGATATACAAATTAGGAATATCAACCATTCGAAGCCGGTTTACGTCTTTCACAAACCTACCAGTTTGGACACAAAGAAGAGCGTCTTGAGCCAGTACGTCATCATCTTTGATATAGTGATAGTCGTTAGTGGCGACTATTGGTATTCCAAGTTTATGACTTAAATCTTTTATAGTTCTAAGTGTAATAGCTTCAATTTCCGCCATATACTGCAAATTCTGTCTAACCTCTGTTACTAAGTCAGGATTTGTAAGGAGTTTCGGGTATTCATGACTTTGGAGTTCGAAAAAATAATTACCATCCCCAAATATTTCTAAATAGCTCCTAGCTATCTCTTCTCCTTCCTTAAAGTCTCCGTTTTTCAGACTTCTGATAAATTCGCCAGTTGGACAACCAGACAAAGCAATAATACCTTCATGAAATTCTTGTAGCAAGATCTTATCAACCCTTGGTTTATAATAAAATCCATCTAAATTTGCAATTGAAACTAACTTCATCAAATTTTTGTACCCTTGGTTATTCTTAGCAAGTAATGTCAAGTGAAAAGGTTCGGTATCAACTTTCCCCTCTTTATCTTTATGGGAACGTTTGGCTACATAGACTTCACAACCTATAATCGGCTTAATGTTTTCCTCAAGAGCTGCTTTATAAAATTCTATTGTTCCGTACATCGCTCCGTGATCTGTCACAGCAATGGCAGGCATTTCTAAGTCTTTTGCCGTTTTTACCAGCTTTTTAATTTTGGATAAACCATCAAGGAGGGAATATTCGGAGTGACCATGGAGGTGAACAAATTTTGCCATATACGGCTAACATTCTACCAGGTTAGTGTATCCCTGTTTCAAGTAGGAAAATTGTAAGAAATTAAAATCTTATTATATAATACCCAACATGTGTGGGGAAACAGAAGGTAATGAACAAAATATTCCTATATCCCAACTTGTTGGACAAGAAGTTGTGTCTTTATCAGATCTGCGGGAAATTCTAGGTCAACTCACACCATCAGGGCGTAAAATTGAAGATACCGATTTATGGAAAGGAATAGCTCAAAAAGCAGTGACTGTTCAAACCCTAACCCCGAGAAGAACTGGAATCGGGTTCTTACAACAAATTGAGAAATTACTTGAGATGCAAGGAAATAGCAGTAAACCAGTGAGAGAAAGGCAAGAGAGGGTAATTGAAGTAATCCATGACTGGAGTAAGATTTTACAGTGGCAAGAAGCAGACGGGTTGTATCAAAGTCTAGAGTATTTAGAAGGAGAGCGTGAGGAAATGAGACAAAACGTTGGGAGAAAGAATGTTATCGCTACAATCAGAGCAGTTCTGGGTGGATTACTTAATACAACCTTCCAACAGTTATCCTTTTCGGAACAACAAAAAATTTTAACGGAACTTCAAAGATATGGTTTACTAGAAACTCTTATAGGAGACTTACCTCAAGAATTATCTGTAACAGAATTACATATTTAATAAACTCTCTAGAATCTCCCTAACTTTAACAGCATCTGCTTTACCTTGTGATTTTCTCATCACTACTCCGAGTAAGACATTTAATGCTGCTAGTTTACCTGATTTATAATCTTCTGCACTCTTAGGATTTTCTTCAATTACTTCTTCTGCCAGTTTTGCCAATTTATCTTCATCACTAATAATATTTTCCTTTTTACTTTTTAGATCATCTAAAATCTGTTTCTCGGTAAATTTACCTAATAGATACTCTTTTTTATTTACCAATAAGTTTGCAACTTCTTTTGGATCAAAATTATTTTTTATTCCACCCTCTATTACATTCTCTGCAAAGACAGCATACTCACGTAACTCAATTAGGGTAGATGCTTGTTGCACAGATAATCCATACTTTTCCATAAATTTCGCTTGTTTTTCCCAGGGTAGTTCCGGCATCTTATCTTTGAGCTGCTGAAGACTAATGGCTGAAGACTGAAGATTAATTTCTGGTAAATCTGGATCAGGAAAATATCTATAATCATGGGCTTCTTCTTTAGATCTTTGCAAATATGTCTGCTTTTTATTTTCATTCCAACCTCTGGTTTCCTGGGTTAATTTTTCTCCCCTTTCCAAAGCCTCAATCTGCCGCTTGATTTCATACTCAATAGCAGCCACCATAAATCTGAATGAGTTAATATTTTTTAACTCCACCCTATAATCAGGTAACTTTGTGTTCCCACTTGACAAGTAGGAAGCTAGTTTTCTTACCGAGACGTTTGCCTCTAGTCTCATATCTCCTCTTTCCATATCAGCATTAGAGACTCCTAAATACCTAAAAAGTAATTGCAGCTTTTTAGCAAAATCCCTTACCTCTGAAGAATCATGGAAATCAGGCTCAGTCACCACCTCAACTAAAGGAACACCGGATCTATTGAAGTCAATTTGTGTTCCATCCCCGATGTGGAACAATTTCCCAGTGTCCTCTTCCTGATGAACTCTATTTATTCTGATCCATCTTCCACCTTCTATCTTTAATTTTCCGTTAATACAGAGTGGCCATTTGTACTGGGAAAGCTGATAACCTTTTGGTAAATCCGGATAGAAATAATTCTTTCTTTCAAAAAGGGATACTCCTGAAATTTCACAATTTAGTGCTAAGCCAATTTTAATACAACCCTCTATTGCCTGTTTGTTAATATAAGGCAGTGCTCCAGGTAAACCTAGACACACTGGGCAAGTGTGGGTATTAGGTTTTTGACCAAAATAATCAGCACTACACCCACAAAACATTTTAGACTTTGTATTTAATTCTACATGGACTTCCAGTCCAATCACCGGTTCATAATTCATAATCTTGGTTTTTTCTTATGCCATTCAATTGATTTTTCATAAACCTCTCCAACAGCTAATATTGTTTCTTCATCCATATATTTTCCTAAAATTTGTAGTCCTACTGGTAATCCGTTACTAAATCCACATGGAATTGAAAGTCCTGGGATTCCAGCTAAGCTGGCAGGTATAGTATAAACATCTGATAAATACATAGTGAGTGGGTCAGCAATTTTTTCTCCTAAATTCCAAGCCACAGTTGGGGAAACAGGTCCTGCAATAACATCACATTTTTTAAAAGCATCATCAAAATCCTTTTTTATTAAGCTCCTGACCCTAGCTGCTTTGGCATAATAATCCTCATAGTAACCAGAAGATAAAGCAAATGTCCCCAGCATGATTCTCCTTTTTACCTCTGCTCCAAATTTATCCCTCGTTCCTCCAAATCTAATACCATCAAATTTTGCTAAGTTAGACGAAACCTCCGAAGCCATGATAATGTAATAAACAGCTATAGCATATTCTGTATGGGGTAAAGAAACCTCCACAATTTCCGCTTTCAGTTCTACAAGTTTATTAAGAGCTTCCTTAATAACTTTTTCTACTCCTGCGTCAAGTCCTCTACTTAAGTATTCTGTTGGTATTCCAACTTTTAACCCTTTAATGTCTTGCGTGAACCTTAAAGGTTGAGGCGTAAACTTTCCCACTTTACAATTTGAGTCCAAACCATCTCCACCGGAAATCCACTCCAACACCAATCTTGCATCTCCAACAGATTTGGTAATTGGCCCAATCTGATCTAAAGATGAAGCCATAGCAATAGCTCCATACCTGGAAACTCTTCCATAAGAAGGTTTTAGCCCAACTACTCCGCAAAGGGATGCAGGCTGCCTAACCGACCCTCCTGTATCTGTACCGATTGCAAAAGTACAAAGATCGGCGGCTACAGCGGCGGCTGAACCAGAAGATGATCCTCCGGGAACTTTATTTATATCCCAGGGATTTTTTGTAGGGTTATAAGCAGAATTTTCTCCAGATGATCCCATGGCAAATTCGTCCAGATTAGTTTTACCAATAGTACTAACACCCTTTTTAAATAGTTTTGTCACAACAGTCGCGTTGTAAGAAGGAATATAATTTTCTAAAATTTTTGATCCGGCAGTAGTAGGAATGTCTTTAGTGACAATAATATCCTTTATTGCAGCCGGTAATCCTTCAGGTTTTTTATGTATCCAAAGATAAGCATTTAAGGTTGGGTTTAAGCTATCAATCCTTTCTTGATAGTTATTATTAAGCTCTTCTAAGGAAAACTTTTTTTCTTTAAGTCTTTGCAAAGTTTCTATTAATGTAAGTCCTGTTAAATCATTATCCATAATGAGGTTTTTACTCTTTAAATACTCCTTTTGTTATAAACATTCCATCTTTTTTATTAGAAGCATTTTGTAAAGCTTGGTCCGAAGTTAGACTTTCTCGTGTGTCATCACCTCTTAAAACATCAGAAAGCCCCGTTACATTAAATGTGGGTTCAACCCCCGAAGTATCAACTTTATCAAGTAAATCAATATAATTTAGGATCTCGGATAATTGACTGCCATATTTTTTTTCTTCCTCAAAACTCAAGGGTAAGTTTGCTAATTTGGCCACATGTTTAATCTGTTCTTTTGTTAATTTCATACCCAAAGATTATACTCCTGTAAGTACTTTTTTTAAATTCTCGATACTGTCAAAATCATGAACCGAAACAGGTAAAATTTTCCTTTTTAACTTTTTAAGAATTTTTACTTTTTCCAAAACAACCTTATTTTTTACTAAGTCAGTTTTTGCAAGAAGAATAATCTCTTCTTTTTTTAAAAGTTCTGGATTAAATTTTTCCATTTCTTTCCTCACCACTTTATAATCATTTAAAGGATTATCTGATTCAGAAGTGATGCAGTGTAAAAGAACTTTAACTTTCTCGATATGTTTTAAGAACTTAATACCCAAACCTTTACCTTCGGAAGCACCTTCGAGAAGTCCTGGAATATCAGCAATAATAAAACTATCTAACATCCCGAGATTTGGCTCAATGGTAGTAAAAGGATATTCAGCAGTTTTAACATTTGCCGATGTCAGTTCATTTAACAAGCTGCTTTTCCCTGCATTTGGTAGTCCTATCAAACCAAACTGAGCTATCAACTTTAATACTGCTTGGAAATTTCTTTTTTCTCCCGCCAAACCATTTTGTGCAAATTTAGGAGTTGTTCTAATAGAAGATCTAAATTCAAAATTACCTTTACCACCCAGACCACCTTTTGCTATCAAGATTCTCTCATCTGTTTTTAAAAGCTCAATCTGCTCCCCCGTATCTAAATCAGTTAAGGTTGTTCCTACAGACAAGATAATTTCTATATCTTTGCCTGCTACTCCGGATTTTTTTTGCTTTCCTCCCATCCCACCATTTTCAGCCTCAACTGTTTTATGATTTGTGTATCTGCTAAGTACAGTTAAATCTGAGACAACTCTAATATAAACATCTCCACCCCTTCCTCCATTACCACCGTCAGGTCCCCCTTTTTGACTTCTACTAGCTACGAAAGAAATTTTTCCTGCTCCTCCATGTCCAGCAGAAACATTAATATCTATTTCATCAACTAACACTTAGATCTTACCTTCCATCTCTCGTAGAGCTTTAATGCGGTCCTCAACCCTAGGGTGGGTATTAAAAAGACCGATCAACCAACCTGTAGCATCTTTACCTTTCAAAGGATTAACAATATAAAGATGTGCTGTTCCTCGGTTAGCAGCTTCTAGGGGTTCTCTATCAGTAGAAATTTTGAATAAAGCACTAGCTAAACCTTCAGGATATCTAGTTAAAAGCACACTTGCAGCATCTGCTAGAAATTCCCTACGTCTGGAAATAGCCAACTGGATTAAGGTTGCCACTATTGGAGCAAGTATTGCTGCCACAATAGCAATTATCATAAAAAATGTATTATTTTTATTATCACTGTCATTATCTCGACCTCCAAACCACATACTTCTTAAGAAAAAATCTGACAATAATGCAATTGTCCCTACTAATACAGATACTATAGTCATCACTAACGTATCCCGATTACCAATATGAGATAGCTCATGAGCAATTACGCCTTCTAACTCTTGCTTATTTAATTTGTCCAAAATACCAGTAGTTAGGGCAATTGCCGCGTGTTGAGGACTCCGACCTGTAGCAAAAGCGTTAGGAGCACTATCATCAATAATATAAATACTAGGTGTTGGTAAACCACTAGCAATACACAAATTCTCAACTAAATGATAAATTTCCATATTATCATCATGTTTGAGAAGTTTTGCACCAGAAATCCTTAAAACAATTTTATCAGACCAATAGTAAGAAACGAAATTCATTATCCCAGCCATGATTAAGGCAAATCCTGTTATACCTAAACCACCTATTTTTCCGTAACCTAAACCTTGGGCAATAATATATATAACCGTAACGGTAAAAATAGAGAAGAAAAACATGATAATCCAAGTTTTAAATATATTCGAAGAAACATGATCCCAAGCGGTATTAATAGTTGCCATGGAGTAATTTTAGCACAAAATGATTTAGAATTTAACTTCTACGTCTTTTTTCTCTTCCTCGGAGGCTTTAAAAAAGTCAGCTTTTTCAAATTTGAATAACCCGGCGATCAAAGCTGTAGGCATAGTTTCCAGAGAATTATTGTAATCTAAAATATTAGTATTATAAAATTGACGGGAGGCTGCAACTTTAGTTTCAGTATCGGATAATTCATCTTGCAGTGCTTTAAAATTATCAGAAGCTTTAAGTTGTGGATAATTCTCTGCTACTGCAAAAAGAGTTTTTAAAGTGGCTGTTAATTGATTGTTAGCTGTAGCTGCCTCTTCCGGACCTTTTGCTCCAAGTAGTGCACTTCTAGCCTTGGTTACATTTTCAAAGACTTCTTTTTCATGCCTGGCATAACCTTTAACTACCTCTACTAGATTAGGAATTAAAGACGATCTTCTTTTGAGCTGCACGTCTATCTGTGACCAAGCTTCACGGACTCGGTTTCTAAGGGTTACTAAACTGTTGTAAGTTAAAAATAACCAGCCTAATACTATAAAAATAATTATTCCTACAATGATTAACGGACTCATACTTTAATATTAAACCATTTTGCAAATTTTGTCCATTCCCAACAGTTAATCACGTCATCTTTGGTCAGCCAACCACGTCTGGCAACTGCTACACCAAATAGCATTAGCTCCATCTGCGCTGTTTCATGAGCATCCGTATTAATTACAAACTTCACTCCAAACTCTTTTGCTTTTCTGACTAAGCTATCAGACAGATCTAATCGACTTGGGTATGCATTGATTTCCAGGGCTTTATTATATTTTACAGCGGTTTTAAAAACTTCATCCCAATCTGCATCCGATTCTTCTCTCTCCTTCAAAAGTCTACCTGTCGGATGAGTTAATACTTTAATATATGGATTATGTAGCGCCTTAACAAGTCTTTTTGTCATTTGATCTTTTTCTTGATGATGGACTGAATGCATCCCAGCTAGTGCAAAATCTAATAACTTTAAGGCTTTTTCAGGGACTGAAATAGAACCATCAGGCATTATATCCAACTCGAGTAAATTAAGTACTCGAACATATTTTTGTGAGTAATTTATTTGCTCAATAACTTCTTTTTTCTTCTGAATAATTTTAACTATTTGATTTTCAGTGTGGTTTGATTGTGAAGGTTGATGCTCTGACATCCCTATATATTCATATCCCAGCTCTTGAGCCTTTGTGACTAACTCTTTAAAGCTACTGGAACCTAAATCATGTGATGGTTCTATCTGGAAATTAGAGTGAAGATGTAAATCACCCTTTATATTACTTAAAGTAATAAGTTGTGGCAATCTATGGTCTTCTGCCGCTTCAATCTCACCAGTATCTTCCCTAATCTCTGGAGCAGGAGTATCCATACCAAGAAACTTGTAAAATTCTTCCTCGGTTCTAGTTTTTAAAATATCGCCTGTTTTCATTTTTTTAATACCGGATTCAGATAAAGAAAATCCTTTAGATTTCGCAATATTCCGTAAATGAATATTATGCATTTTTGATCCTGTGAAATGTTGCAACAATGCTCCGTATGACTCTGGTTTAGTAATCAAAAAATCTAGGTGCAGACCTGAGGAATTCACAATTGTCACTTTAGTTTCACCTTTCCCAACAACTTCCTTTATCCCCGGCATGTTAATAATATAATCAACTACTTTTTGTGGATTATTTGAAGAAATCGCAAAGTCTAAATCTCCAATAGTTGCCACCATTCTCCTTAAGCTTCCTAACACGTCAACTCTTTCTACACTTGGTTCTTTTTTAAGGTAATCTAATACTTTTTGTGCCTGAGTAAAAGCATAGGGTAACAGCATTCTGGTTGTTTTCAAAATTTGAGACTCTTTAAAACCTCTATTAAGCTTGTCAATAAATTTTTGAGAAAAACCTGATTTTAACAATCCTCCACTTCTTAGCTTACCCTCAAGGTCATTTAACCCCTTAATACCTTTCTTAGCTAGCTTTAAAGCTGTCTGAGGACCTATTCCTGGAATATCTAGAAATTCAAAGACACTGCTTGGTATTCCTTTTTTTACATCCTCCCAATGTTTTACTTTACCTGTCTTAAAAAGTTCATCTAAATATTTTGTTAAATTTTCACCAAGCCCTGGGATCTGGTCTAATTCATTATTTTCCCACAAATCCTTAATTTCAGAAGTTCCGTGCTCGATTACATCAGCTGCATTCTCGTAAGCTTTTATTTGGAAATTATTAGCCTTTTTTAAAGTATAGGCAGTAGCAATTTCTCTAAGCTTTTTTGTAATTTCTATATTAGAGATATTCATAAGCCTTAATATATCACAATTTTATTGATTACAGCCTTAAGCTTTGTTACAATACCTCTTGTTTGGGGCCGTAGCTCAATTGGTTAGAGCGCTTCCCTGTCACGGAAGAGGTCGCGGGTTCGAATCCCGTCGGTCCCGCAAATATGTTAGTCCCTTGACAAAAGATAAGAAATCCTTTAAATATAGCTTACACAATTATTTCTGCTCAAATTGTTTCTCTGCCAAAATTTTCTGCCCAAAAAGTTAAGGAGGTGAGTTTAGTTGCCAAAATCTAAAAAATATATCAATAAATCATATTCTGAAAACGATCAATCGTTATTTGAAAGATTACAGTCCCTACTTCAGTTTGACCAATCTTACTTTAGCCTTGCTTTAGGTTTAGTAATAGTGTTAATAGCAGGATTCTTAATATTCAACTATTTCAAAAATAGTAAACCAACTCTTGGACCTGCTGAGCAATCTGAAGAAGCTCAAGTAGATGTACAACCGGAAAATTTACCAGGTAAATATACTGTAAAAGCAGATGATACTTTATTTTCTATTGCACAAAAATATTATAACGATGGTTATAAATTTACTGAAATTGCAAAGGCTAATAACTTAGAAGATCCTAATTCAATTACAGTTGGGCAAATTATAGAGATTCCCGAACTAGAAGAAGTTGTAGCAGAAGCTACTCCTTCAGCAACAGTATCTATCACGTCTACTCCAGTACAAGTTGAAGAAACGGCTAAAGGGGGAGCAGATAATCAAAGCATATGGGGAGAAAGAATAAGCACAAATACTTATACTGTTGTTGAAGGAGATTGGTTATCTAAAATTGCTGGAAGAGCTTATGGTGATATTTTAGCTTTTGATAAAATTGCTAAGGCTAATAACATTGTAAATCCCGATTTAATCCAACCGGGGATGGTTCTTCAAATACCAAGATAGTAAGCTGAGATGATATAATCAACCCACAAAGATTCAAACTTGCGGGTGTAGTTTATCGGATAAACGCCACCTTCCCAAGGTGGAGTGGGCGGTTCGACTCCGCTCACCCGCTCCATAGGAATTTAATCGAACTCGTGGATTTTAGCTTCGGAATGTCGCTAACATCTGTCAAAATCTAGGCTTATAACCTGACATCCTAACGGGAATCGAACTTCGAACAACAATCTCTTAGTTGAAAAGATTTTAGTATTTGAGATAATTAAATCATGCAAAAGGGTTTTTCTGTGTTATATATTGTTATTGGAATCTTAGTTGTTGGAGGTTTAATCACTGGTGGATTTTACTTAAAGAACTTTGTTAACACTTCAAGTACCAAGCAAACTGAATTAACTCAACAGCAAACTCCAACCACATCTCGTAATACCGCGGAAAATTTTGACAAGCAGATGGTCATAAAAACTGTGCCCTTTACTGATTCTAAAGGAAATAATAAGCAATTCGTAGTCCTTAAAACTGCTGAGGAGGGCGGGATACCAAGGGCGGATGCATATATAGCTGATAATCAGCTAACGAGCAATTCTGCAGTAAAAATTAGTTCCTTAAGTGATCCAGATAGTGGATTGGGACATGCTACAACTTCAGAAGGTTTAACAGTCTCTGTATCTCCTAATTCTGGACAGAAATATATCCTGATCGTAATTAAAATAGCTGACGGTAGTAAAGCAGTTATTATAAATGAGAATGGAAAAGTTATAAGTGATAAAGTAGTAGGTAATGCTATGGATTTAGTAAAAGATAAATGTCAGTGTGGATTTGAGTTTGATAAGTGGATGGGCAATGATAAGTTTTATGTAAAAGTTCCAACAGCTGGAGGTGGTACTTATCAGATCCTAATAGATTCAACAACAGGTAAGACGATTTCTAATCCTAAAACAATTTAGTTTAATCCTTCTGCCACGAGGATCAAATTTCTAATATGCATACTTATACAGTTTTTAGTTCTAGAGCATAAACTAAATCAGGTAATAGACCGTCAGGTAGGAACAATCTGATAAACTCTGGCAGTCTGGC
>CAZDEH010000020.1:0-1392 GCA_964504665.1 uncultured Gammaproteobacteria bacterium
CCTTGTTTGAATTTATTTCAAAACCCCGACCGTAAGGTCGTGGGTCGCTTTATCAAGACCTACATTTACCATTTTACCAAATCTTTCACATGTTTTTCTCAATACCCACCCATTTGCTGTGGTTAATGCTTTTTGACTGTCTGGGTCAAGCTTTTTCAGGTTTATCCTCCATTCGTGTTGTGCTTCAGTAATAGGATCAATTCCTTCGTGTATATACAAGAACCCAAGGGGAGTTGAATCTTCCAGCCTGAGGCCACTATCACCTAATACCCTAAAAACCATGTTAGCTATATCAAAGCTACCTTGGACAGTGCGTCTCTGTCTTATTTGCCTTTTAAGGTCTATTATACTGGGAGGAAGCTCTGGGTGTGTATCTTGAAACTCTCGTAGGTCTGCTGAGGCCTTTTGAAAGCCACATTCGTCAAAAAGCCTAGCAAGATCAGCAATTTCTTTATTCATGGTGGTTAATAATACACTGATAAGTAGCGCAAATCAAGAGCTATAGGATAACGATGGATATAAAAAGAAGATGTGTGGACTTATAAAAGTATGGTCTTGCATTTTTTAAAAATTACTTTTACACTAAATTACAATAAATAATGAACACACCTATCAAACATGCAATTATTTTAGCTGGAGGAAAAGGAGAACGGTTGCGACCTTATACGGAAGACCGTCCAAAAGTAATGGTGGAAGTAGCTGGAAAGCCTATTTTACAATGGCAGATAGAATGGCTTAAATTGCATGGTATCGAAAATTTCATACTTACTGTAAGTTATAAACACGAAGTGATCCAGAATTTTATTGGTGACGGTAAAATATTTGGGATTCAAGTTGATTATTCAATTGAAGAAACACCCTTAGGTAGGGGTGGGGCTATCAAAAAAGGGTTTAATAGTCCTTTGATCCAGGGGGCAGAAAATCTGGTAGTTACTAACGGAGACGTTATTACCAAGATGGATCTTTCGCTAATGATGGAACAGCACAAAAAAAGAAATGCTTTGGTTACTATGCTATTAGTCCCGTATTTATCAAGATGGGGAATTGTTCGTGTTGATGACCAAAATCAAATTAATGGTTTCGAGGAAAAGCCACGCTTACCATATTGGATTAATGGAGGCATTTATCTTTTTAATCAAGGAGTGGTTGATTTACTGCCTGATTTGGGTGACCATGAAACCGAGACTTTTCCGAAAATTCCCAAAGAAAGATTCTTTGCGTTTAAAGATGAAGGTTTTTGGCGGGCAGTTGATGTGGTTAAAGATAAAACTGAGGCAGAAAAATTTTTAGAAACCGGTCAACAAGATTTTAAATAGTTTTTTTGGTCACTGAGGGCGTAGCAGGTTTTATTTTGATATTGGTTACGGAATAGATGAAAAAGAAATTCTAGAT
>CAZDEH010000020.1:1402-17531 GCA_964504665.1 uncultured Gammaproteobacteria bacterium
ATATTTATAGCATAGGGAGTAATGTAGACAAATGTGGCTTTCATAGTTTCATCTCCGGGTAATTGTTCTGTTACCGCAATGAGGAAGCTATTAGTTTTAATATCATTGAAGAATCCTTCGGATTTACCCATTTGATAATCCGTTTTTTTATTAACTAAAATTGAATATTGCTCATTTTGAACGGTTTTTAAGACCACTTTACTACCGGATATGGATGTTACTTTTCCATAAGTGACTTTTTTTAGAGGAGGTAGAGGCGTACTTAATTTAACAATTCTTTTGGCCGTCAATACGCCGTTATCATCAATATCACCCAAGGCTGCGATAGTACTATCTACAGTAATATTATTAAGCCCGCTGACCCCCGTATATTTTTTTGATTTGATTACATATTCTGTAAACTCGTTTATGCCTATATTTTTACTATTTTCTTTAACAGATAATGTGATTACAGTATTATTTTTGTCTTTAACGAGACCTATATAAGCCTTATTCTGTAACTTTTTGGCAACTTCCACCTTCATGCTCGCTGCCCGGGAAGCTATCTCTTCCTGCAGGGCTTTAAGCTTTGCTCTTATATCTGCACTCGGAGATGCGGACTGGGTAGAATCGACAGCAAAAATAGCGGATGGTAGGTAAGAGATTGTAGATAGTAGAAGAACCATGAACCATGAACAATGAACTATAAACTTCTTCATAGTTTTTCTCCTGAATAGTAAATTGTCCGCAGCTCACTTTTATAGTTTCCTAAATTATCAAAAGAAGAAACAATCAACTGGTTCCCGCCTAGTTGTAGTTTTATAGTTAATGAAAAATCACCGATATTTGATGCATTAATAAATTGATTATTATCATTTATAGTTATTAAAATTAAGGCATTGGGAATAGTTTTTCCTGATACCAATAAATTATTATCAAAAACCAGCGAATTATCTTCAGGGCTGGACAAATTCAAAGTTAAACTGACTGGTAGAGAGGTAACAGGTTGATAGCTAGAAGCTGTCGTAGGGTTTTGCAAGGGATTTACGAAAAAGTGCAGAGCAGCAAAAAATCCGGTGCCTGCCAGTAGAATAATAATCATCGAAAGAATAAAAAAGGTTGTACTCAACTGTTTAGCCATAAAGTACTGAATATTTTCAGGTAAATCTGGGATAGGTTTTTTTCTAAGTCTGGTTAAATGCACAAAATACATTATACTCCATGAGCAATAGATTAATATATTAAAGTCATCTTGTGAGGGAACTAAATGATATGTTAAGATGTGATCCAGAATGGATATCTATTGGTTGGGACAATCATGTTTCAAAATTAAAGGTAAAACTGCAACAGTGATAATTGATCCCTTTGATCCGGATTTCACCGGTTTAAAATTACCCAAAGATCTAGAAGCTCAAGTTGTTTTATCTACTCACCATCACAAAGACCATGATAATGTGGCTTATGTAACCGGTCATCCGCTAATTATAACCGGACCAGGTGAGTATGAAACTAAAGGTGTCAGTATTAAAGGCATTGCTACTTTTCATGATAAAGCTAGTGGTTCAGAAAGAGGAATAAATACCATATACTATATATTAATCGACGGAATAAGTATTGTTCATCTGGGAGATTTGGGGCATCAGCTAACTGAGGAGCAATCAAGTGAAATTGATAGTACGGATATATTGATGATTCCTGTAGGGGGTAAATATTCTCTTAATGTAGAAGAGGCTAGTGAGGTAGTGGCCCAGATGGAGCCACAAATTGTTATCCCCATGCATTATCAAATTCCGGAGTTAAAAATAGAAGGACTTAACGGTGTTGAAAACTTCTTAAAAGAAATGGCAGCAGAAAATATCGAGCCACAATCAAAACTATCAATTACCCGTGATAAACTGCCTGAAACCACCACAGTAGTGGTCCTTAACAAAAGTTAAGTAAATGGCACAAAAATCAATCGTTAAACTCCCGCCTCAAAATATAGAAGCCGAACAATCCTTTTTGGGAGCGCTTCTTATTGACAAGGATGCCATTATCAAAATTGCTGAAATAATATCTCCCATTCATTTCTACCGCTTCGAACAACACGGTAAAATTTACGAAGCGATTATTGATCTTTATGATAAGCGGGAACCGATTGATTTAGTCACAGTCACTGATAAATTAAAACAATCAGAAAGCCTGGATATCGTTGGTGGTTCTGCGTATTTAACAACTTTGGTAAACACTGTTCCGACCTCAGCTCATATTGAACACTACGCCAGAATTATCAAGGAACATGCAATTAGAAGAGGTCTAATTTCGGAAGCAACAAAACTGGTTGAAACTTCCTATGATGAGTCAATTCCTGTCACAGAATTATTAGAAAAAGCAGAGCAGGGAATTTTTTCCCTCTCACAAGCCAGTTTAAAAAGGGATTTTGTTCCGCTAAAAGACTTACTGACTGTATCTTTTGATAGACTTGATGAGCTGCAAAAATCTTCCGGAAAATTGCGTGGAGTACCAACCGGTTTTAAGGATTTGGATAATAAATTGGCAGGAATGCAGGAATCCAACTTGATTATTTTTGCCGCCCGTCCAGGGCAAGGAAAAACATCTTTCGTACTTAATGTTGCTGAATATGTGTCTGTTAAGGCAGGTTTACCGGTGGGAATTTTTTCTCTGGAAATGTCTCAGGAAGAGTTAGTTGATAGGATTATTGTTTCTAAATCTGAAATTGATGCTTGGAAATTAAAAACGGGTAAATTAGATGATACTGATTTTGACCGGATTTCTTCAGCTTATGGAGAACTGGCAGAAGCTCCTCTTTTTATCGATGATACACCAGGCCTCTCTTTAGCCGAAATTAGAACGAAGGCCAGAAGGTTGCAGATGGAACATGGTCTTAAGCTCCTAATCGTTGACTATCTGCAGTTGATTCACGGCAGGAATTTGGAAAATAGGGTACAGGAAGTATCAGAAATTTCCCAGGGTTTGAAGAATTTGGCCAGAGAATTGAAAATCCCCATTCTTTGTGTTTCGCAATTATCCCGTGCCGTGGAATCCCGGGGATCAAGAAGACCACAACTAGCAGACCTCCGTGAATCCGGAGCAATTGAGCAAGATGCAGATGTGGTAATGTTTATTTACCGGGAAGACCCGGAAAATATGCAGGATACTACCCTTGATATTCAAAAACACAGAAACGGACCAACAGGGGAGATGAAATTGATGTTTATCCCGGAAAAAGTAAAGTTTTATGGTATGGAAAAACACCGGGGCAGACCTCCCAAAGAAGAACCAGAAGAAAGATAGGTGTCCACATTGTCCACCTGTCAGGTGGACACAGATGATGAATGTAGAGGATGTCGAGAAGGTTTTTAGTAAGCAGATTGCATCAGTTGATTTTTGGCGTAAACTTAAAGCTCCGGCCTGTCTTATCGGCTTTGATAATCAATTTATCATAGCCTTAAGAGAAGATGATTCCTCAGAGGAACATAAAATTGGGTTGATTCATGAAGTTGCACACATACATTTTGACTCCCTAAATCCTCGGTATCTATCTACAGATTTAGGTAAATTAAGTGACGAAGAATTTATAGAAATGGAAGAATTTATTGAACAACAAGCGAGAAAATTTTGCGCGGAAAATTTAGTTTATTTGGAGGAAGTTTATAAAAGATATAAATTAAAATAATTCTCTAAAATATTTTTGTTATGTGCCGAAGGTGGGAGTCGGACCCACACAGCCTTGCGACTAGTAGTTTTTGAGACTACCGCGTATACCATTCCGCCACTTCGGCATTTAATGCGGAAGTGAGGATAAAGAAGGAAGCGTGCCAAGCTTGCGCAGCACGACCCTATCTTATTCCGCCACTTCGGCAATTAACACAGAAATTATACCTAAATAAAAGTATTTTGTCATTTAGCCTTGCAAGGAGAGTCCTTGCGAAGTCAAAATTGACAATATATGAACCTCAAGGTATATTGGGCACATGAGAATTCAATTGATTACAGACAGAAAATCCCTGGAAGAAGCAAAAGTTACTGTTTTTCCTATTTTTGAGGGAGAGATTGAGAACGATATTAAATTTGTTGCGGATTATTTAAAAGAAAACCCAAAATTCGGGAAACTTTATGAGACAGAATGGTTATTTACTCAAGAACAAAGTTGTCTTTTGATAGGGCTGGGAAAACGGGAGAAATTTAACTTTCAGATCTGCCAAAATTTTGCCGGAACTGCTATAAAATTTTTGCTGTTAAAGGCTAAAGAAGCAACTATAATCCCACCCTTAGCTCTGAGCTTAGATAAGGACAAAATTATTTATGCCATAGTATTAGGGGTACAGCTATCAACCCATAACCCATCCGTTAAATATAAATCAGAAAACGAGCCCGTTAAATTAACAAACGTACAAATTTATTTAGATAAAGCAGGAGGAGAAGAAAAAATTGCCCTGAAAAAAGCAGAAATTATATCTGAAGCTATTAATATGGCGAGAACCTTAGGTGATATGCCTGGGAATGAAATGACACCAACGTATTTTGTAGGTATGGCAAAAAAAATTGCCAAAGAATTAAAAGTTACGGTTATAAATGAACGTGCTGCCGCTAAAATGGGTATGGGGGGTTTTACTAGTGTTGCCAAAGGGTCTGATGAGCCGTCTTTTATTGTAGCTTTGGAATATACCGGAGACCGGAGATCGAAAGAAAAATGGGGACTTATTGGAAAAGGTTTGACCTTTGATAGTGGAGGAATATCCATCAAGTCCGATAACGGGATGCACGAGATGAAATATGATATGTCTGGTGCAGGTACAGTTTTAGCCAGCATGCAGGTCATCGCACAACTTGCCCCGAAAATTAATGTGGTAGGAATTTGTGCTGTTACGGAAAACCTTCCAAGCGGTAAGGCGCTTAAACCAGGTGATATTATTAGATTGTTTGGAGGTAAAACTACAGAAGTTTTATCAACAGATGCGGAAGGGAGAATGGTTTTAGCAGATGCACTAACACTTGCCCAAAGAAATTTTAAGGCTACAAAACTTATTGATGTAGCTACTTTAACAGGAGCAATTATTGTGGCTTTAGGTGATTATACAACAGGGGTATTTGGTAACAACCATGCTCTCGAAAAAGAGTTGGTTGATAAAGGAGATATGGTTGGAGAACAGTTTTGGGCAATGCCTATGAATGATAGTTATGATGAGTTGCTTAAATCTGAAATAGCTGATTTTAACAATGTCGGTACGGGTGGATCAATGCGGAGTGCAGCCGGAGCAATTGCAGGTGCTAAATTTTTAGAGAAAGTAATCGAAAAAGATACTCCTTGGGTGCATCTGGATATTGCAGGTACTGCCTGGGATAGTAAACCGAAGCCATACAGGGGACCTGGAGCTACGGGAGTAGGAATAAAAACTTTAATAGAATTAATAGTCAAATGATAAACGTCAACGATCTACGTATAGGTACTGTTTTTAAGGAGGAAAACCAGCTTTGGCAGGTTGTAGTTTATGAACACATAAAAATGGGTCGTGGTTCTGGAAATATTAAAGTTAAAGTCAAAAACTTAAAAACAGGTTCCTTAACTGAAAAATCATTTATTACCGGTGCTAAAGTAGAAGAAGCTGATGTCGAAAAGAAAAAAGCTCAATTTCTTTATCTTGATGGTGAAAATTATTTTTTTATGGATCCAATTACCTTTGAACAATTTCCTTTGTCAAAAGATGTGGTGGGAGAGCAGGCAAAATATCTAAGAGATAGTCTGGAGGTTAACCTGATAATTTCGGATAGTGAGGCTATTGGTATGGAAATACCAAACAGTTTAATTTATGAAATCGCCGAAACTGGTCCTGCCGAAAAAGGCAATACAATCTCCAGTGTTTTTAAGGATGCGGTTTTAGATAATGGTTTAGCGGTTAAAGTTCCCATGTTTATTGGTGTGGGGGATAAAGTAAAAGTTGATACTAGATCTGGGGAGTATGTAGAGAGAGTAAAATAAAAGCAACAATCACTACTGTAATGATTTGAGTAATTATTCCCCAAGGTAACGCAGCTTTCCCCTGCATCTTTGATTGAATGTTATAGACCCAGGAAATAGGGGGAAACCTCCAATCGAGAAGCCAGTACGGCGCTTCAATGATATCCAAAATTTCTGAAGCAATTATGCATCCCAAAAAATACCATAAATTTACATTTTGACCAAATAGGATATAGGCAAGAATTGTACCAAAGCTCACATCAATTGAGGCCTCGATGAATAGTCTGATTTTATTCTTAGTTCTCCAATCGGCAGCAAAATCCCAGTGAGGAATTAAATCCATGAGTGGATGAGAGATTACAGCTAGCGGTAAGCCTACAGCAGGATTGGAAAAGGAGGCAGCAATAGTCCCTCCAATTAATGCGTGTGCGGTTGCAGTCATAATAAAAGCTGAAAATCAGTATAGCAAGGTCAGCATTATAAGTCAAAATTTGGTATCATTCTTATAATGTTACCAGTACTATTTTCAATTAGCGGAGTCCCTATTTCTTCCTTCGGTTTATTTCTGGCTGTGGGCTTTTTAGTAGCTGTGTTTGTAGCCTGGCGGATTGCTAAGGCTTATGATTTAAGTGAAGGCAAAATATTAGATTTAGCCATCTTAGTTTTTTTCGGAGGCATAATTTCTGCGAGAATATTCTATATATCTTTAAATTGGGCAATTTTTGGAGATGTTTCCCATGTATTTCTGATAAATTTATATCCCGGTTTTACTTTTTTAGGTGGTTTATTTGGAGGTGCAGTTATTTTGAGACTTTTAACCCTGCGGTCAAAATTAAATTTTTGGCAAATCGCCGATATTGGTTCAGTCGGTTTAATAATAGGTTTAACTTTTGGTAGTGTGGGTTGTTTTTTGGGTGGTTGTGAGGTAGGAATAGTTTCTTCTTTGCCGTTTGCTATCTCAACTGTAGGGTTTATAGGGAAAAGATTTCCGGTTAGTGTGGTTGAAGGCCTAGTATTTTTATTAATTTTTTATTGGTTATGGAAAAGTGCTATCAAGTTTCATTTTCATGGAAAAATCGTTTCTCTTGCCCTAGTACTTTTAGGTTTGGAAAGATTCTTCACGGAATACTTGAAAGGTGACAAACAAATATTTATTACAACCCCTTTAATTTATAAAGGTCAAATAGCCTCTTTCCTCATACTTATCGTCGGTATTTTAATTTACTATTACCGTTCCAAGAGAAATTTTTTTGAAGACCTATCGTTTATACTGGTGATTTTTACTTCTGCAAAAAAGAGGGAGTGGGTACTACAAATGATTTTAAAAAACTGGTATAATACTAGAATTGGTTGGATGGTTAGACTTAGCCAAACAAAAACAAGTTTAAAAACACTTCCCGCCAGATTTAGAAGAAAAATAAATGTTAAACCTACCCCGCGAAACTATCAATAAAATAAGGAATATTTTACAAAGACAACAAAAATCTGTGGAGAAACAACTTCGGGAAATTGAAAAAGATGATCCGGTAACAAATAAAGATTTGGCTCCGGAAGCTTCAGAATCCGGAACTGATTCATGGATGGCAGAAGTTCACGGGAGATTATCTGCTTTAAAGGATGATCTGACTGTTTTATCCGGCAAAATCCGTAACTCACTTTCAAATCTTAAAAAAGGAACCTATGGAAAATGCGAAAAATGTGGTAAAGATATTGAATTAGCTAGGTTGAAAGCTTTACCTACTGCGTTCCTTTGTTTGTCCTGCTCCAAAAAAATCAAAAAATAATTTTCTAAGTTTTGATTAAACTCATTATCTTTTGCAGAGTCTCATTTAAACGTCCATTGTAATTAATTACAACTTGCTCAAAATGACCATCCTTCCGATTTTCCTCATCCTGTTGTATTCTTTTTTCAATTTCAATCTCGCTAATTCCCCTCGCCCGGAGTCTTTGATAAACAGTTTTTTTGTCAGGAATATCTAAATAAATAACTACTGTGTTATTTTTAATTGTTTGAGCTTTATTAAAGGATTGATCAAATAGAAGATTAACTTTTGCTGCTCTTGACGGATCGATCCTCCATATACAAGTTTGTCCTTTAAAAAATGGATTGAAGGAGGATTTAAAAGTTCCGTAATTATTTCCTGCATATTCTACAGTTTCAAGAAATTTGCCATTAGCTTTTATTTCTCTAAAAGTCTCTAAATTTACAAAATTATAGTCAATGCCGTTTTGTTCGTTTAATCTTATTGGTCTTGTGGTAGTAGTAACAATTTTGCGCCAAGTGGGATTAATTTTTAAAAGTTCTGCCACAACTGTGTCTTTACCGGAAACAGTACCTCCGGTAATTACAATTAATTTACCAATTTGTTCCATATAAAATTATACAACGCTATTTAGATATAGGTCGAGTGGACAATTGTATAACGACTTTCATATTATCTTCCATGGAGACTTTATTAAAATGAGAATATCCACAGTTTTTGCAA
This sequence comes from uncultured Gammaproteobacteria bacterium, assembly GCA_964504665.1. GTDB lineage: Bacteria > Patescibacteriota > Microgenomatia > Daviesbacterales > UBA10151 > STC-54. The sequence continues at coordinate 9,827 of CAZDEH010000020.1, forward strand.
CGATAGAAAATTTTCCAACCTTCTTTTGATTTGGTTGCCCCAACTGGTTCTATAAGTGCACCACATATTGCAAGTCTGTCACCCGGGTTCACATCCACATGTTTACTCCACAGGCAATTTGGGCAATGATCCGTGTACCCTGTACCGATTACAACTGTTTGACAATTCAAGCAAGTAAAATTTTCTACAGTTTTCTTAAATTTTCTCCCCATATAATTGTTGTTTGATTTGTTGAAGATTGTGGATGTTTAATAATTTTATTTGTGACTTTGCAAGTATAGTTTTGGTCATTCCGTTAAGGTTTTGGGGAGTTGTTATAATTTGAATAATTTCTTCAGGGATATCATCACCGGCAATTCTGTTGATAGAAATTTTGTCACAACTAAGACACTGATGAACTAACATCAATTCTCCTTCTTTCAATTTGCCCCACTTATCCTGACCTTCATATTTAAAAATTAATCCAATCGGTTTCATTAAATTTTGACAAAGAGCCTTTCTATCCCCAGGAATATCTTTGTCAACATGTTTAGACCATAAACAGTATGGGCAATGGTTACGGTTTACTGTACCAATATTTTCACCCAGTGATACAAATTTATGACAATTCAAACACAAAAAATTATTCAACGGAATCATTTTATCATTAATGGTTGAATTGCAACAATTTTAATTATTTCTGCCTTAGCTTTTTCTTGAATTTGACAAATAGGCAAGGAGAGGTACAATAAGTCTATACTTTTGACAAAGTAGCTGAATAATGATACTATAGGATGACTCATTAGAGTTAAACCTATGAAATCAAAAGATTTTGAACAAGGATTAGGTTTTACAAGTCAAGAAAAAAGATTTACAAAATCCTCTCCTGTAGAGGAAGGACTCCTTTCCCGCCAAGTCATAGATCTCTCACAATTCACCCCAAATTCTAGAGCTAAAGCAACACACCATTTTTTACCTGTTGGAGTATTAGGAAGAACAGAAATTTTAGCCAGACAAAAAGAAACAATACAAGCTGGTTCAACAATAGAAATTAGAACAGGGGGTTCTGATTTAGTAAAAGTGTTAGCTCAGTTGCAAAGGGATGGTTATCAAATAGAACTTCAGTCTGCAACCCCTGAACCTTCAGTTCCCGGACCAATGCAGAAAACAGATGCTTTTTTAAGGGGTGTAGATAGGTATGATATTAAAGCATTAATATCAGCTTATGGCAGGGGGCAAGTTACACCTGAACCAGAAAAACGTCAAACTGAAAAAGCACAACCTGCCAAACCCACCTGGAAAGCTTTAAGGATTTTAGCTACTGCTGCGACAGCCATTGCAAGTTTGGCAGGTTTAGGAGATAAAGCTGCTCATGCTGAAGGTCCACAACCAATCCCAACTCCTGTGAGGGCTATCCATCAAACTTTGCCTGAAAATTTTCAAACATCTGCTAAAGCCTTGGATGTTGCCGATGTTGCCTGTAAAGGTTATACCAAAATTGCAGGGGACAAATATGGACCGGAGATAAGCAGGGAGTGTCTGGAGGTAAACCCACAAGATATTTCTGCTACAGATTATGTGAAAGATGCTACAGGTGATGTAATCATACAAAGAGCCGTAGTAAACCGCAATGAACTATGGGAAAGTAAAAAAGATCCTGCTACAGGTGCTTTTTCTGATTTTAAGTTTGTCTCAAAAGTTTCCATGGAAAGTGTTAGGTCTATGGTTTCCTCCTCTGATGGTAACACTGTCATTTTTGGAGGAGAAGATCCTATCCGTAGCGGTTTAACTACACTTAGAATCTCCTCTGATGGAGGAAAAAATATGGGACCAATTGACTGGCCTTATCAAAATTCTGCAGCAACCATAGATTTATTTAGAGTTACTGACGCAAATTTCTTAGGGAATAATGGAAACTATGAAGGAGGCATTGGGCCGTTTATTATTTCAGTTGATCCAATTACCAAAAAGGCAGCGGTGAAAGCAGCCAGCTTAGCTACAATTCAGCCTGTTTCTATAAATATCGGTAGTGCACATGATTTAGGTATTGCTTCAATTGATATTGCAAATCATGTAGCTGATTTTGTTTCTAATGCTGCATTTAACTTACAGAGGGGTTTATTAATAGGTAATATCGATTATATAAATGGATTAGGATCAGTTAAGCATATCAAGCAGACTTTAATTAATGGGACTCCGGTTGAACTTGGTTTTTTATATGGAAATGATACCTATTTTGATGATTTAGGGCATATACATGTTAAGACTAGTGACGTTGACAAACAAGTTCTTTTTGATATTGATACGATTACCACAGAAGGCACTGCTCTCAATTATGCAAATCTGTGCGACAATAAAAACATCCCAGACTACATGAAAGGATCTTTAGTGATAGCTACAATTGATGTTTTACGTGATAATCAGGGTAATTTACATACTAAGACTGGAGGAGGGTATGGTTCGATGACAGATGGTCTTGGTAGAGCGATTTTTGTTGATGTGGATACATCAGAGTGTACTGTTTTAGAGCCAAAGATGACATCGGAAGTATCTCAACAAAAAAATATGTTAAGACAAAAAATTAACGGGCAAATGGGATATACAACAATTATTTGGAGATTTGGTCAGGCATTTATACCGGATGGAGGAGTGCCAATTTATACTGACAGGAATTTAGGCGGTAATAAGAATAATACTAATAACTACAATCTGTATTTGCCTGTGATAAGTAGGCAATCTATGGGTGGGCGGTAACAGGTCTATTGTGAAGGTGTTCTCGCAGCGCTACTTTCTACCCCGGAGCTATTCATCACATACCCGTAAGTTCCCCAGGTACTGGAACCCAAGCTTTTCTTTAAAGTAATATCGAACTTAGCATTTGAAGGGGGGTTCGTATCTACATTTAATTTTACTTTAATTTCTTGTCCTGTTGTAGTATATCCAGTAGCAGGGCTGATTGGTCCATGCCAACCTCCATTGAAATACACATAATAATTTCCAGCTACAAAATTCCATCCACCTGCTGTTTTGTCTGCATTTGCATAAATTAAAACAAACCCTTTATTTGAATTAGCACTGGTCATTAAACTACTCAGGCAGTTTTGGCCGGTGACAGCAGTACAAGTAATTGGAGCAGAAGCATTATTAGTAAAAGCAGCTCCAACCAGAGCTATATTACTGCGTGAAACATTTTGAGAGATGGTTAAAGAGTTATACCAATTTAAGCCTGCAGGAGTTTCATCTGACCTTAAACCGCTCTTCCCATAACTACCAGAAGCTTGAGCTGGGGGATTATCAGTAGTATTGGCACTAATTTTTAGCTCACCTAAAGTTGGGGGTTGGGGGGTAGGGGTAGGAGCAGTAACGCAGATAGGGATTGTTGTACCACATTTGGCCCCAAACCATTCCACTCCATCCTGGACCATCTGCCATTTAAAATTATAATTTCCCGGAGTGGTAGGAGCCCAGGCAGGAATGGTAAAAGAGGCATTACTACCTGGTAAAATATTAGAGGGTAAGCTAACCCTGTTAAATCCTCCCCAAGTTATATTATCCTGAAGATCCTGAGAACCTAAACTGTAGGCAGCACCGGAAGTCCAGGTAGTAGTCCCGGTATTTTTCATGACGATAGAGGTAGTAAATGACTGTCCAGCAGTCAAACAGCCACTAGGGTTAGGGTAGGAAACACAGCTGGCATTATTGCCGATGGTACCATAGATTTCCAGATGTGCCAGATCAAAATCAGGATTAACATTATTAAAGTCCGGATTAGAACTGGTACGTGGCATTGTTCCATTAGCAGAACCGCCCGGTAAATAAGCCTGACCATAAAGAGGATCACCACCATTATCTTCTCCCCACACCTGTCTGCCTGGTATCCATAGCTCATCAGCATATGTATCTGCATCACCATTATCATTAGTCCGGGCAATCTCCAGATATAAGGTATCAGAAGGGTCAACTACCGGAGTGTCCGCAGGGAAGTTAATATTAAAATCATAGTCACCATAACCGCCTCCATCTATAGTCAGGTTACTCACAGTTGCCAAAGTGGTCGCTCGGAGATTACTACCATCGGTTTTAAATAGCCTGGCATTGACCTGTCCACCCACATTGCTAGCAGCAGTTCCAATCTTTATCCAGGTAAATTTAGCCCTAGTGATCCTGACTTTCCCTGAGTAATTTCTAAAAGCTCCTTTTAAGGCTTCTGAGACTTTAAAAGTCTGACCAGACCAATCACCGGTTCTTGAATGTTGATTATTAAACCAATTACCTCCTGAATAACCACAGGAGGTAGACATACGGAAGTGATTACCCTCAATTACACTCTCAGTAATAGCATCACACCCACCAGCATCAACACTGTAAGCTGTATGGATTGTATTGGGATTATATAGATTATTATTTGCTATACCAGGATAAATCAAAAACTCTGAATTTAGGGTTGGTAGGGAAGGAGTAGACCCGGTGGTATAGCTATATTCCCAAACCCCGGTAAAAGGATCCCCACACCTAAAACCACTGTTGGGAGTTGTATCTTCATTAATGCCCCCATTACTACCTAATATTTTAATAGTATGTGTACTGCCAGCGTTGCCTGTATTGGTGGTTAGTCTATAAAAAGTCCGGCTGGTATCTTTAGGTCTATTAATTAAACTACGACCAGGTTCTCCACTGTCTACAAAAATTCTAATAGGTCAACCCCAAAAAGAACCATCTCGGGGACCATTAATAATAGTATCAAAGTTAGTGTTAGGAGGATAATTATTAGGGGGAACTGAACCAAAATAAGCTTTGCAGCTGCAGTTATGCCTGGTGCCATTAGGAGCAGTATAGATACCATCATTTCCAATAATCTTACCATTTTCCAGCCTACAGTCATCTTCTGCTTGAGCTGGAATAGGTAAGAACATTAGGGTAAATAATAATGCTAAATTAAATAATAATAAGAGGAAAAACTTGGATAAATAAACACCCATTCCTTCATTCTAGAGGTAAAGTTAGCTTTTTTCAATCTTCTGTTGCAACAGACCTTCAAGGCATGGTAGATTTTTATTATATGGAAATAAAAGTTGTTACAGGAGTAGGAAAGGGAAAGACTGCTTTATCATCATTTGATTGCGCTCTAAAAGATGCAGGTGTCTATAACTATAACCTGATCCACTTGTCTTCAATTATTCCTCCTAACTCTGTAGTAATTAAGGCAGACCATTATAATTCTCCGGCGGAAGAATATGGGTATAAATTATATATAGTAATGGCTCATATCAGCAGTAATGAATCAGATAAATATATTGCTGCCGGTATAGGTTGGTATCAATTGGACGGAGATCATAAGGGCATGTTCTGTGAGCATTCTATTAAAGGGGGAACGATGAAAGAGGTTAAATCTAGAATTAACCAAAAAATTAAGGATTCGTTGAGTGATTTATGCTCCTTTCGTGGCCTTAAATTTGATCCCAAAAAAGTTAATTCATCAATATCAGCGAGTCTTGTAGGGGTTCCTAATACTGATGTTCTTGTGGTAGCTGTTTATAAGTCTGAAGGTTGGGAATAATCCAATTTACTTTTTTATTCCCCAAGCAATATTAAGTGATGGATAAACGAACCTAAAAAAAGGATGGGAACTTCGTAGATCACCCATTTCTTGTAAGGATGGAGCTAAAGCTGATTTTTTCAGAGTTTCTTCAAATTGTCCTTTTGTTAAAGCATTTTCAAACGCTTTAAAAGCATCATGTTTACAGAAATCTTTCATCCCCGCTTTTTCTGCCTCATCCAAATCTAGACCCTCCCTTTGAGCGCGTTCTAGAAAATTTTCAAAGCTTACAGCTCCTCTAATCTTGCCCTCAATTATACGACGTCGGAAGCCAGTTGACGGTAAAGGACGGGTATCAACCACTACAAATAATCCACCTGGTTTTAAAATGCGATCGATCTCCATGGCACTTGCCTGCAACTTTTCCCAACTGGAGAGATGATGCCAGACATTAACAATTGTGACTGCATCCATTGACTCGCTGGAGAGGGTTGTACCAGTTATATCTTCTTGTAAAAATTGAGTTGAACTTTTAAATCCGTTTCTATTGAATAATTTTTTAGCTTCATCAAGTGCTGGTCCTGATTGCTCTACCAAATAGAATCTACTTACCAAATGTGGTGCTATCGTATTAATCATGGTTGCTGTTTTAACTGTGTTTTGACCGTTTCCTGCTCCCAAATCAACCAATGTATATGAGTCATATTTGCTTGCATGTTGGCCTACTAGAGAAACCGCAGCTCCATAAACATAGGCTCTTTTTGGATCATCAAGTGTATATGCATACGCTCTCCATCTACCCTTTTGCCTTTTTTGATCATAAGGTGAAAGTAGCTCAAAAGGTATAAGAGCTCCTTCATCCATATGCTTTTTATGGAAATTACTTTCTCTTTCAACAGCCCATTGTGGAGCTTCTTTTAAAATATCTGTTGCCATAATGCTCATAGTAAAACATAAGTTTAGAAAAATTACAATACCTGGTATAGTAATTATTGTGGAGTATTTGAAGATAACGATTATCTTAACTGCAGCTTTTGCGAATTTCTCTCTAGGATTATTAGTGCTCCGTAAAAATTCTAAGAGTATCGTTAATTTGACCTTGGCAGGATTTGCCTGGACTTTTGCAATCTGGTCACTGACACTCTTTTTCTATGATTATCCAGTGATTTTTAACAGTTTATTCTGGATAAAAGCCACCTACTTTATAGTAATTCTTGGAATTATCGGGTTTATCTATTATTTTGGATATATTTTTCCTGAAGGTAAAAAGCCTCCAATAATAGGGCAAGTTACATATGTTGCTTTTGCTATAGTGCTAATACTAAGTCTTATTTTCACTAATCAGTTTGTCAAAGATATTGTTATCTCCGATGGATATAAACAGACACAACTTGGTCCAATCTATCCAGCTTTTATAATTTTTGATTCCATCTATGGTTTCTGGGGGCTGGGGATGTTAGTAAAAAAATATCTTAGTGCTAGAGGCAGAATAAAAGGGCAACTTAAATATATTTTTCTAGGGATAACTATGTTTATAGTTACTGTTTTAATATTAGATGCAATCATCCCTATGATGACTGGTAACTCCGACTATTTCTCCATAAGTACTTTTGGATCACTCTTTTTTGTAGGATTAACCTCTTATGCAGTGGTTAAGCATCAACTACTTGATATTAGAGTCGCTATGCAAGAAGTTCTGGCTCATGTTTTAACTACAATAGTTGTTGGGATTATATCTTTTGCTGCAGCTGTAATCTATTGGTTGATTAATGATGTACCCTTCAAGTATGGCGTTATCGTTGTGACTTTAGCTGTCGGAGCCTTATTATCATTATTTTTTAATAAAGTAGCAGTTTTATCTAAACTAATTGTAAGTAATTTAATAAGACAGCCCTTCTACGATTTTGAAAAGACAGTTTTAGATATCGGCTTATCTCTTGCTTCCTCATTAGAACTGAGTAGATTAATAGATGCCGTTTGTCTCAGTCTAATTAAATATTTAGGAGTCGGGGATATAGCGGTATTATTTCATGCCATAGATTACAATAGTAAATACTTATTTGAAGAGAATCATTATACTGTTAATAAACAGATTGGTTTTACTGAAGGTTTAATCTTTTTAGAGGATAATTTCCTGTTGTCCTATATTCGAAAGTATAAGAAGATGTTAGTTTTAGAAGAAATTGGTTT
>CAZDEH010000021.1:0-983 GCA_964504665.1 uncultured Gammaproteobacteria bacterium
TGGGGAACACCCTGTCAGAAGTATTAGAAGAAACTCCTCCGGAGCTGATTTCCGATATTTTGGAAAAAGGAGTTATGATTACAGGTGGTGGATCGCTTCTAAAAGGATTAGATAAAAAAATTGCTGAGGAGATCAAAATACCTGTTTGGATAGCAGAAGACCCTTTAACAACTGTCGTTAGGGGTTGTGGTAAAGTACTTGATAATCTGGACTTATTATCCAGGGTTAAAGTGACAGGTGGATTAAGGTAAAGGACACCCTAATAATATTATTTCAAGTCAAAACCATGTCTATTTGCCCAACCCATATGATCTTGCTGCCAATCAGCAATTACCGACATCATCCTTTCATTTACCTGTTCCATCTCCACCGCTTTTTTCAACATTACAGGGAAATCTACTAAACTAATAGGAGTGATTACTGCTTCCCGAAATCTTTGGTAGGTTTCTGGCCAACCATAAGTGACAATACTTAAAGCATGAGTTACTTCTCCCCCTGCTCGTCTAATATTATTGGCAACTCTGATGGTAGATCCGCCGGTGCTGAAAAGATCTTCCACGACTAAATAATTTCTACCTTGGTCTAAAATTCCGTCAATACTGCCTCCGGTTCCATGATCTTTTTGTTCTGGTCTAACGGTAATCATAGGTAGACCTAATGATCTAGCAATGCTATCTGTGTGGTAAATCGCGCTAGAGTGAACAGCAGCTAAGGCTTGAATGTCCACGCCGCTAGTTTTAAGTACACAAACCTGATTAATTAACAGCTGAGTAATGACTTCCCGTTCTTCGGGCATGGATTGGAAACGACGGCTATCTGTATAAATAGGATGATATGTTCCGGAAACCCATTTGTAAGGTTGTTTATAGAAAAAATTAAAGCAGGATTTTCCATCCCGAGCTGGAGTGAGTAACAACTTTGCTGTTATTTCTGCCTGATCATATTCTACATTTGCCATAATTTAAGTCATCTTTTGTGCTTAT
>CAZDEH010000021.1:993-17448 GCA_964504665.1 uncultured Gammaproteobacteria bacterium
TGCTTATATATGATGCTCTCAAGAGATTAGTTTATAGTACGATCTTCTGTCAATACCCTAAATAATTAGGCTATTGGCTTGTTTCAACTTTGGAGATTTATATGTTAAGATTAGCCTCGTGAAGACTATTTTCCTGGATTTCAAGTTTTTTGCTTTGCTAATTATTTTATCTCTTCTGCTTTTTGTTTTTGATAATTTAGGATTTTTAAATCTACCAAGGCTTTTATTACAGACTTTAACTGTTCCTATACAGTATGGTCTTTATACAAGCAGCAGAAATATTGGTGATCAGTTTAGTTTTATTAAAGATGTCAGGACTTCTTCCCTTAAGTATAGGGCTTTAAAAATACAATATGCTGAAATCTCTGCAGAGAATGCCACTTTGCAGAAAAAACTTCAGGAAACTGAAGAACTTATCAATCAATATAATAAGCTTAGTCCTACTACATTTGATTTGTTACCGGCAAGGGTGATAGGAGCTGAACGATATGTAATTATTGATAAAGGGAGCTCAGACGGGGTTTTAGAAAACCAAGCAGTAGTTTATAAAGATAACTATTTGGGGAGCATTAAATACGTAACCCCTAAATCCTCACAAGTGGTTTTATCAACTGATCCGGAATCAAAAATTGCAGTTTTCTCACAAACTGATATGGGAAGGGCAAGAGGAATCTTACAAGGACAATTTAGATCAGAACTTTTAATGGATAAGATTCTACACGAAGAAACAATTAATATGGGAGATTTAGTTTACTCTGAAGGGACAGAAGGAAAGTTGCCGAAGGGTTTGGTGATGGGAAAGGTGACAGAGGTTAGGAATCAGCAAAATGAGATTTTTAAACAAGCTAAAGTAGAACCTATTTTTAAAATAATTGATTTAGACTTTGTATTTGTAATCAGATGATACCTTTAAGTTTATCTTTAATATTATTTTGTTTTTTACAGGAAGCATTTTTGCCTTTTAACCTGGTGCTTTTGGTTTTGGTTTCCAGGGCTTTTGTGGTTTCAGAAAAAGAAAATTATTATTTAGCCTTTGCTTTTGGGTTACTGCTATCTTTTTTAGCGGGTTTCTCCCTGGGAGTTTTAAGTATAACTTACTTGAGTCTTGTTTTTGTAATTCATATTTTCAGAAGAATACAGTTTGTAACCCATCCTTTGATAGTGATTCCGATTGCTGCAGTGTCTTTATTTCTCGATTCTACGATTAGATCTTTATTTATTTCATCATCACTTAATTTAATGTCTTTTATAACTCAAATTATTTTAATTATCCCGGTTTATTTTGCTACTTTATTTTGGGAAGAAAGATTTATTCCGAAGAAAGATATCAAGTTAAAAGTTAAAAGCTAATAAATTAGAATGAAACAAGGCAGAAAATTAGGTAAAGTTTTCACCCGCGAATTATTAAAATCCACCCAATCTTTCAATCATTTTAAACACCGAAATATTACCTACGAAGATTGGGATGACTCTTTCATTCCAAATTACGAAAGAGTGAGAGATAATAACAAAACTTCAGCTTGGAGATTAATGATACTGGCAAGTGTCATGATAATAATATTTTTTGGTCTTTTCTTAAGACTTTTTCATCTGCAGGTGGTAATGGGTAATGAAAATAGGGAAAGAGCCGATTCTAATCGTATTCAGCTAAAAATTGTTCATGCACCCCGTGGTATTATTTATGACCGGAATGGAAAAATTTTGGCAGAAAATACGCCAGGGTTTCGTTTAGATGAAAAAATAATCAGTAGGGATGAAGCTTTATCAGTTGAAGCTAAGAATGCTCCGGAGTTAAATAAATTAGAAGTTGACTCAATTAGACGCTATCCTCTTTCCGAAATTACTTCTCACGTACTGGGATATTTAGGTCAAATTACAGAAACAGAGCTTAAAGAATCTAAATATAAAGATTATAAAATTGGGGATCGGATCGGGCGTTCTGGTATAGAACAAGTTTATGAAAGTATACTACGGGGAACCGACGGTGCAGAAATAATTGAAATAGACGCTTCCGGCAATAAACTTCGGACACTCCGGAAAATTGATCCTATTCCCGGTCAAAATCTTTATTTGGTGCTAGATAGTGATCTGCAACAATTGGTCTATAAATCTATGAAAATGGCAACAGAGAAATTAAATATCTGTTGCGGAGCAGCTATTGTACAAAATCCACAAAACGGCCAAATTTTATCAATGATCTCTCTTCCTTCCTATGACAGTAATGCTTTTACAGACCCCAAAAAAGCTGAGGATATAAATAAGTATTTTATTGATGGCAATGCCCCTCTTTTAAATAGAGCAATATCGGGTACTTACCCTCCTGGATCAACGTTTAAAATAGTATCGGCACTCGCCGGATTGTCATCCGGAAAAATAACCAAAAATACTTTTTTTGAGGATACGGGTATTACTAAAATTGGAATTTGGACATTTGCAAATTGGTATTTTCTTTCTTCTGGTAAAACTGAAGGATCTGTTGATGTAGTAAAGGCTCTGCAACGATCTAATGATATTTTCTTTTACCGGGTGGGTGAGATACTGGGTGAAAAAGTTATCGGAGACACCGCCAGAAAGATTGGATTTGGTAGTAAGATTGGGATAGATCTACCTGGTGAGGAGACTGGAGTTATTCCCGATGATGCTTGGAAACAAAAAAACATTGGTGAAGTTTGGTACCCGGGGGATAGTCTACATATGGCAATTGGTCAAGGATTTGTTTTGGCGACTCCTTTACAGATATTATCTGAAACTTCATTTATTGCCAGTAGCGGACAATTATTCCGCCCCATTTTGGTAAATAAAATTGCCAGGCAGGGGGATCTTATAGTTAAAGAATTTGGCAGTGACCCAATTATGAAAGATATCTTTAAAACTAGTGATATCAATTTAGTCAAAGAGGGTTTATCGAAAGTACCAAAAGACGGAGGAACAGCATGGCCTTTTTTCAGTTATACTATACCCACAGCTGGTAAAACAGGAACTGCAGAAACAGGTATTACTGGGGAAACCCAAGCTTGGTATACAGCTTATGCCCCAGAGGATAAACCTCAAATTACAGCTACTGTCCTGCTCGAAAAAGGAGGAGAAGGTTCAAATGTATCAGCCCCGGTAGTCAAAGAGATTTTTAATTGGTATTTTAGTGCTGACAAAAACCATCTTCAGAATTTTGATAAATATGCCGTTGCTACAGAATCAGCTAAAGTCTTGGGGGAATAAGATTATTAACGTTTTTTTAATTATCTACCTTTGCTAATATTCATATTCAAAGTAACGTATTAATATCGATAAATTTCTGTTGACAAAAACATAACGATCGTCGATATAATGTAATAATGAATAAAAGAAAAAGCATTTCGGAATTAGTGCTTTTAGCTTTGGAAAAAACTATTGATGGTAGTATAAGAATGGAAGATTTTCTAAATAATCCACACTACTATGCTTATGGTGGTAGGTGGGGGTATCCTCTTAAAAAAAGTACTTTAGCTATAGTTTTAAGACGATTAAGAGAGAGGGGGTTGATTGATTTTGTCGGTAGTACAGCCTTAATATTTAAACTGACAGATTCCGGTAAAGATAAAGCGTTGTGGGTCAAAATGACAGAATTAGAAGAAAAATGGGATGGAAAATGGAGGATAATTATTTGGGATATTCCTGAAAAAAGAAGGGAGGTAAGAAATCTACTGAGAGGTAAATTAAAAAAATTAGGCTTCCGACAATTTCAGAAAAGTGTTTGGGGGTCAAAGAAAAATTGTACAAAAATTTTAAGGAAATTTATCAAACAGATAGGAATAGAGGATTGGGTAATGGTTATCGAATCAGAAAACATAGGGGATATTACAGAAATAAAACGATCGTTAAAATAATGTAATTAGGAAGTTTATGGAAAATGTTAAATATTTACTGGTATTAAATTCTGTCCATGGACTGGGACCTGTAAGACTAAAAAATCTGCTGGATTATTTTAAAGATCCTAAAAATATTTGGGAAGCTTCCAGTAAAGAAATTTTAACAAGAGGTATACCTCAATCTGTTGTAGAAAATTTATACAACGCAAGAAAAACCTTAAACCCTGAAAAATTTTTAGAAGATACTGAAAAATCCGGAATAAAATGGTTGACAATTTTTGATGATAATTACCCAAAACTTTTAAGAGAAATTTATGACCCACCCATTATTTTATATTATTTTGGTGATATTTTACAAAGTGATAAAAAGGCTATTGCTGTTGTTGGATCCAGAAAAATAACCGGTTATGGACAAGTAATTACGGAAAAATTTGCTAAAGCGTTATCAGAGGCAGGCTTGATTATTGTTTCGGGATTAGCCAGGGGGGTTGATGCTACAGCCCATCGTATAACGCTTGAAAGTAGCGGAAGAACTTTCGCTGTTCTTGGTGGGGGATTAAAAAAAATTTTTCCTCCGGAAAATACCACCCTAGCCCGGATAATTGCTGATGGATCTGGTGCAGTTATCTCTGAATTTTCCCCGGATGAGCCCTCTTTACCGGGAAATTTTCCAGCCCGTAATCGTATTATTTCAGGCTTATCTTTGGCAACACTTGTAACAGAAGCTGCTGAGGACTCCGGATCCTTAATTACTGCCAAATGTGCACTTGAACAAGGAAGGGAAGTTTTTGCTATTCCCGGTCCAATAACCTCAGAGTTATCTAAAGGACCGTCGATGCTTATCAAGCAGGGAGCCTGTCTTGTGACAGACCCAGCTGAAATTCTGGAGCAACTAGGATTTGATGGACATCATAAAATCAACGGGCGGAAGATAGGAAATACGGATATGAAATTGTCGGAAACGGAAGAAAAAGTTTTAGGTATTCTCGAAAATGAAAGTAAACATGTTGATGAAATTTGCAGGAATTTGGGTCTTTCAGCTGCCAGTGTGTCTGCTTCGTTGATTAAAATGGAAATACAGGGTTTAATAAAAAATTTGGGTGGAGGAAACTATACCAAAATTTGGTAATATAAATCTATGTTGTCTATAAACAAAAAGATACTCTTCGTGACAGTTTTAGTTATTACAACAGTTACAGCTTTTTTTGTTTTATATTTTCAGAAAGTCTCTAGTTTTAAATATAAAGAAGGTTCTTCACCAGAATATGATAAAGCTGTGATAACAGCACTCGATGTTTACAGGCGTGAGGCAAAGGGAATGGATTTATCGAGCGGTCCTTGTTTGACTAACGATTTAATATTTGGGTGGGTAGTTGATATTGTTCACAGCCCCAGGCAGGATTTAGATAATCTTCCAGAAAACCAATGCCCGGCATATCTCGAAGGTCGTGCCAAACATTTTGTGGAACTTGATCAAAGTGGTAATGTAGTAAGGGTGAAATAACCCAAGTTATTGATTTATTGTATGAAATATATATCGCTGCCCATCCATTTAATTACCTATTGGTATCCCGAGAGTCTAGCCTTTTTCATCCAGGTTTGGAGGAATACTATTTTATATCTGGAGGAAGATTTAGCAGTGGGATTAATGTTGAAATTATTATTTGTACCGCTCTTTCATGACAGCTCCATTATCGGGAAACTGCTGAGTATGTCTTTCCGAACTATTCGAATATTGTTAGGTTTATTTGCTTTTTTATTTTCTACCCTATGTATTTTTGCACTAGCGGTTTTTTGGTTTATTCTGCCATTTCTGTCCCTGTTTGTTAAAAATGAATTAGGGCTATCTTTTAAATTAATTGTTTTTTCCGGTGTTGTTTTATTTATCCACCATATAGTAGCTCACCCGCATAAGAAAATTTGGCAAATTAAAAAGGTAGAGGAAATTTGGCTGTGTAGCTTTATTAACAAAGATAAGATCGACTTGTCTACCTTACTTGTAAGTGAACGCGTTAAGAAGCTTTTAACATATTTAGAAAAAACTCCTGATGATTTTATAAAATTCCCCAGACTTTATGCTGAAGAAGAAGTATGGCAAAAGGCCTGGGAACTAGGAAAAAAGACTAAAGCAGCTTATCTTTTAGAAGAACATTTTTTTGTGGCAATAATATTTTCCATTTTGGATATTGAAAATGATCTGATGAAAATTGGGCTAACGAAAGAAGACTTTTTAAACACTTTAGACTATTTACAGAAAAGATCAGATAAATGGCGGATGGTTTTTTTATGGGACGATGATTTTGCAGTACATCACCTTAGGGGGATTAACCGTGGTTGGCTGGGAACGCCCACCTCTAGTTTAGATTTAATTTCGGACGACTTAACGGGAATAGCAACAAAAGAGCAAATTGATGATTTCATCGGTAGAAAAGATGTTGTATCGGAGGTAGTCGATATCTTATCCTTATCTGATAGTAGAAATGTAATTTTAGTAGGAGAATCAGGTTCGGGAAAGGGAGCGCTAGTAAACTATTTAGCAAAGATTATTATAGCCGGTGATGCACCGTCCGCTCTGGCAACTAAACGTCTGGTATTTTTGGATTTTACCAGACTTTTATCAGGAATTAAGGAACAAGGAGATTTGGCAGAGAGAGTTAAGGATATTTTTGAAGAGGCAAATTTTTCCGGAAACATTATCATCTTTGTTGATGAAATCCAGAATTTTGGTTTGGGAGAAGCAGGGTCGAAGTATAATCTTTTATCACTTCTACTTCCTATTATTGAATCTTCCAAAATTCAATTTGTTACCACTACTGAGCCTACGAACTATTCTAGGGTTTTGGAACGCAACAGTTCTTTCCTGCGGCTTTTTACCCGGGTTGATTTACCTCCCGCAACAGTGGAAGACACAGTTGAAATTTTAATAAACAAAAGCATTAATTTTGAGCGCTCACAAAAAATTAAGACCAGTATGATAGCGATCAAAAATATCGCTAAACTATCTGAAAGATTTATTCATGACCGGGTTTTACCTGACAGTGCTCTGCATAT
Source organism: uncultured Gammaproteobacteria bacterium (assembly GCA_964504665.1). Classification (GTDB taxonomy): domain Bacteria; phylum Patescibacteriota; class Microgenomatia; order Daviesbacterales; family UBA10151; genus STC-54. The sequence goes on from CAZDEH010000021.1 coordinate 7,890, forward strand.
TTATAAACTGAGCCAGACAAAGGCGGAAAATGGTTGGATAACAAAAAAAGTTATTGAATCAACTATCCAAACACAAATAAAAATGCCGATTGGAGAAGGGACTGTCGAAGATAAAAAACATATTTTAAATCTTGAGGAGACTATTCATCAACGATTAATTGATCAGGAAGAAGCCGTTTCAGCGATTGCAAATACACTCAGACGTGCCTCTGTTTCCCTGCGAGATCAAGGGAGACCTATAGGTTCATTTCTTTTTGTCGGCCCGACCGGGGTTGGTAAAACAGAACTGGCCAAGATTTTATCTGAAGAATATTTTATAGAAAAGGGGAATTTTTTACGTTTGGATATGTCAGAATTTCAAGCGTCGGAATCAATAACCCGGCTTTTAGGAGATGAGGATAATGAGGGATTTTTAACAGATGTAATTAGAGTTAAACCTTTCACCCTAATTCTTCTTGATGAATTTGAAAAAGCAGACAGTAAAATCCTAAACCTTTTTTTGCAGGTGTTAGATGATGGCAGACTTATGGATGGTAAAGGGAGAGTGGTAGATTTTACTAACACTGTGATCATTGCAACTTCTAATGCGGCTAGCTTAATTATTGCCGAGAATTTACAAAACGGGAAAATCGTAGAACAGATTAAACCTCTAGTAAAAAGTGAACTGATGAAAGTATTTAGACCAGAACTTTTAAATAGATTTGATGAAATGGTAATCTTTAAGCCTCTATCACAAACGGATTTACAGAAAATTGTGATATTAAAATTAAATATTTTAAAAGCCCAGCTTAAGCAGCAAGGATATTTAGTAGATTTTTCTGCTGATTTAATTACAAAATTAGCAGAAAAAGGTTTTGATCCGGTTTTGGGAGCCAGACCTTTACGCCGGTTAATTCAGGATACTATTGAAGCTAGGTTATCAGTGATGATTTTAGAAAACAAATTACCCAAAGGAGAAAAATTCCTGGCTACTATTCAGTTGCTGAGTTAGCCACACAAGACGTCCACCTGTGTGCGTATATTAGAGTGGAATCTTTAATTTTGCTAATAACCAGGAACCTTAGGTCTTGACAACGCCGATACAATTAGATGACAGTAAATAAGATATTATGCAAAATTTAGTTATCGTTGAGTCACCTACGAAAGCGAGGATGCTATCCAAATACCTTGGTAGTAAGTACCAAGTAGAAGCATCAATGGGTCATTTGCGTGACCTACCTAAATCTGAACTAGGAGTTGATGTTGAACATAATTTTGCCCCCAAATATATTACCCCCAGAGATAAAATAAAAAAGGTTAATGAGTTAAAAAAACTTATTAAAGGAGCACAGCATCTTTGGTTAGCTACAGATCCTGATAGAGAAGGAGAAGCTATTGCCTGGCATCTGCGCTATCTTTTGACTGAAGGAAAAGGGGCAAGTAATATTCCTTCCAAAAGAGTAGTTTTCCATGAGATCACAGAAAGTGCTATTAAAGAAGCGTTTGCAGATCCCCGTGATTTGGATCTTCGGTTGGTAGATGCTCAACAAGCTCGTCGAGTTTTGGATCGATTGGTGGGTTACAAATTATCTCCATTACTTTGGAAAAAAGTCAAATCAGGTTTGTCTGCAGGTAGAGTTCAATCAGTAGCCTTAAGATTAATTGTTGAAAGGGAGGCTGAAATTAATGTTTTTACGGCTGTGGAATATTGGTCAATTGAGGCAGAACTAAAAACTACAGAATCACCCGCTAATAGTTTTATTGCTACTTTAATTGAAAAAGACGGGAAAAAGTTAAGTATTAAAAATAAAGAAGAAGCGAAAGGGCACTTGAAAGCTTTGGAGTCAGCAGATTATCAGGTTGCCAAGGTTATTAAGAAAGAAGTTAGAAAATATGCCTCTCCACCTTTTACCACCTCAACACTGCAACAGACTTGTTCTAACCGTTTGGGGATGAGTGCTAAAAAAACCATGATGATTGCCCAAGCTTTATATGAACACGGCTTAATTACCTATATGAGAACTGATTCGGTAAACTTATCAATACAAGCAATTAGTGCCGCCCGGTCTTTCATTGAACAAAATATTGGGTCATCTTACTTACCTAAATCAGCTAAAATCTATAAAACAAAATCTAAAGTAGCTCAAGAAGCCCATGAGGCTATCAGACCTACCAGTATCAACTTAACCCCGGAAAAACTCAAAACTACTGAAGGGTTATCCCGTGATCATATTAGGGTTTATGAACTAATCTGGAAAAGAATGATGGCATCTCAAATGAGTGAGGCAGTGATGGATCAGACCACAGTTGATATTACCGCGGGTCCTGCCGGCTCGCAGCCCCATCCGACGTCCTCACTCGATGACTCGTTGCGGGCGCTCGATGGGGCGCCCCGCTTGCCGTCACCTGTTTATCTATTCCGTGTTACTGGTTCTGTGGTTAAATTTGACGGATGGCTAAAACTTTATGGGAAAGCAGTTGATGATACAGAAGAAAATAATGAAAAAGCCCAAGTCTTACCGAAATTATCAGAACATGAATCTTTAAAGCTACTACAGCTTTTGCCAAATCAACATTTTACCGAACCCCCGCCCCGTTTTAATGAAGCTTCCCTGATTAAAAAGTTAGAAGAACTGGGAATTGGTAGGCCATCTACCTATGCCCCTATTTTATCAACTATACAAGATAGATTTTATGTTGAAAAAAGAGAGAAAAAGTTTTTCCCAACTAGCCTTGGTATCGCTGTCATCAAGTTTTTGATGCAATATTTTGCGGATCTTTTTGATTATGCCTTTACCGCAGAAATGGAAGATAATCTTGATGCAATTGCCAGTGGCGAAAAAAAATGGCAGCCAACGGTTGCTGATTTCTATGAACCCTTTGATAAAAAATTAGCAAGTGTGGAAGAGAAAGCAGAGAAAGTGAAGATTGAAGATGAAACTACAGATCAGGATTGTCCCGAATGTGGTAAAAAACTGATCATTAAATTCGGTAAATTTGGTAAGTTTTTAGCGTGTTCTGGTTTCCCTGACTGTAAGCATACAGAAAATTTTGAGCAAAAAATTAATGCCATCTGTCCTGATTGTGGCGGAGAAATTGTCCTCCGGAAAACTAGACGTGGCAAACCATTTTATGGATGTAAAAATTGGCCCACCTGCAAATTTGCTTCCTGGACAAAGCCCAAAAAAGCTAGTTGACAAAGTCCTGGTAAATTGTAATTATATTGAGGGCCTCAAAATTCTGCCAAACTGCAGGCTTTCTCCTAAGTTTTTGATTTATGTGTTTAATTTAAATTATGAAATATATTTTTGTGAGTGGTGGTGTGATTTCTGGAATTGGTAAAGGAATTGCTACTGCTTCCATTGCCCTCCTTTTAAAAGCAGCTGGTTTTAAAATAGTCCCTCTAAAAATGGACCCATATCTTAATGTTGATGCAGGAACCATGAACCCGATTGTACACGGAGAGGTGTTTGTTTTAGACGATGGGACGGAAACTGATCAAGATCTAGGACACTATGAAAGATTTATTGGAGAAAGTTTAACTAAAAATAGTATTGCTACTCAGGGATCGATTTATTTATCAGTTATTCAAAAAGAAAGAAATTTAGAATTTGATGGGGATTGTGTTGAAGTTGTGCCCCACATACCGCAAGAGATAATTAATAGGATCGATTTGGCAGGAAAATCAAAAAACGCAGACATAGTAATAATTGAAATTGGAGGGACGACCGGTGAATATCAGAACGTCTTATTCTTAGAAGCAAATAGGTTATTAAAACTGAAAAAACCTGTAGATGTCATTCATGTCCATGTTACCTTTCTCCCTGTTCCTCACTTTTTAGGAGAGATGAAAAGTAAGCCTGCTCAAATGTCTGTCCGTGATCTGAACGCTGTGGGAATTCAACCTGATATTTTGCTTTGTAGGGCAGAACAGTCTTTAGATCAATCAAGAGTTAAAAAATTATCGATGTTTACAGGTCTTGAGCCGGAAGATATTATCTCCGCTCCTGACGTTAAAAATGTTTATGAAGTTCCTCTAAACTTTGAAACAGGCAATCTAACCACTCGTATTTTGGATAAACTTAATCTGAAAAGAAAAAATAAGGATTTAAAGGAGTGGCGTGAATTTGTAGACCTTGCTAATAAAAAAGATAAAACAAAAGTAAAAATCGGTATAGTAGGAAAGTATTTTGCCACAGGAGATTACGTCCTTACTGATTCTTATATTTCAGTTATTGAAGCTATTAAGCATGCATGCATTTGGCAAGGGTTAAAGCCAGAGATTGAATGGATTGAGGCTAAAAAATTTATTGATGGGGAATATTTAGACGAATTAAAAAACTGCCAAGGGATTATTGTGCCGGGCGGTTTTGGGTCCCGTGATATTGAAGGCAAAATAAATACCATTAAATATTGCCGGGAAAATAAAATTCCCTATTTAGGACTCTGTTATGGCATGCAGCTTGCGGTGGTGGAGTTTGCCAGAAATGTTTTAAGTTTAAAAGGTGCTCACACAACTGAAATAGATCTAAAAACCAGATATCCAGTAATTCACATTATGCCGGATCAAGAGAAGAAATTATTGGATAAAAATTATGGAGCAACTATGAGACTTGGGGCATGGGATTGCATTTTACAAAGTAAGACTTTGGTAAAAAGTCTTTATGGCAGAGATAAGACTTCTGAGCGACACCGCCACCGTTTTGAATTTAATAATAAATATAAAGAAGAAATGGTCAAAAATGGTTTGGTTATAGCCGGTACCTCACCTGATGGAAAATTAGTAGAAATAATAGAGTTAAAAGATCATCCATTTTTTGTAGGAACTCAATTCCATCCGGAACTTAAATCCAGACCCTTAGAACCACACCCTTTATTTATGGGATTTGTCAAAGCAGCTAGTACAATATCTCTGGAATGATAATATCTCCGAAAATCATTATCGGTTTTACAGGTTTGATGGGTTCAGGTAAAGGTATGGCTGTTAGTTATCTGGTAGAAAAGTATGGTTTTAAGGCTGATGCACTTTCAAATAGGGTTAAAGAAGAAGTTCTTAAAAAAGGAGAAGAGGTAAATAGAATAACACTACCGGAAACTGCCGGTTACTTAAGAAAAAAATTTGACCCAGATATTTTGGCCAAAAAAACCTGGGAAAAGATGATACAAGAAAAACCAGATATGGTAGCTCTGGATGGAATTAGGAGTGTTGAAGAAACTAATTTTTTTAAAAAATTACCCAATTTTTATTTAGTTGCTATTGAGGCAAATCAAAAGCTCCGTTTTGAAAGATTAACTAAAAGAGTAGTTCCCGGAAGAACTGAACCTCAAACCTGGGCAGAATTTTTAGCTGCTGAGCAAAGGGATAGAAATTTTGGGATGAATATTCCGGGAAGTATCAAATTAGCTGATTTTCATATTATAAATGAAGGTACAGCTAAAGATCTTTATCAGGAGCTGGATAAAGTTTTGGAGAAAATATTATCCAATTTGCCCACTTGAAATATTCTTTTAGACTATCTACATTAGTTTAAGTAAAAAATATGCAATCTAATAAATTATCATTTTTACAAACAGGATCAGTTTTATCAGATAGAGATATAAAAAAAGCTATCCACGAGAAACTACTAGAGATTAAACCATCTACTAATTTACAAATTCAACCATCATCAGTTGATATTCATATTGCTAAAATAATTATGGTTTTCTTAAGAAGACGAAATAAAGATGCAATTATTGATTTGAAGAAACCTGTTGATGGATATATTAATTATGAAACACTTGATGAAGAAAAGGGAACAATTTTACATCCTCATGAATTTATTTTAGGAGTGACTTCTGAATGGTTTTATCTTTCCTCTCAATTATTAGCAAATGTAGAAGGTAAAAGTAGCTTAGGGAGATTAGGACTAGTAATTCATGCAACAGCTGGTTTTATAGATCCGGGATTTTCCGGGCATGTAACTTTAGAAATAACTAATTTGACAGATCAACCAATGATTATCTATCCTAACATGGCAATAGGACAGATTAGATTTTCAACGCTTACCAGTCCTGCTGAAAATTGTTACGGCAGTGAGAAATTAAAAAGTAAATATATGAATAGTTTTTCCAAAAATCCAAAACCAATGCCAAGCCAATACTGGAAGAATTTTAGATGAAAGTTAAAATTAAGAGAGTTGATAAAGATCTGCCTTTGCCAAAATATGAAAGTGCCGGGGCTGTGGCTTTTGATGTGATTGTTAGGGAAACAACAATTATTGAATCAAATTCAATTGGTAGGGTTCCAGTAAACGTGATAGTTGAGACCCCAAAAGGCTATATGCTTTTACTCAAAGATCGCTCGAGTACTGCTATGAAAAAAGGATTAATTTGTACTCCAGGTTTTATTGATCAAGATTTTTGTGGAGATAATGATGAAATAAAAATACAATTTTATAATTTTCAAAAAGAAGCGGTGACTGTAGAGAGAGGTGAAAGATTGGGTCAAGCCTCTTTTGTTAGAGTTGATATTGCAGAGTGGGAAGAAGTTGATTCCATAACAGACAAATCCAGAGGAGGTTTTGGTAGTACAGGACACAAATGATAAAAAAAGGTAAGTTTATAGTTCTTTATGGAGCTAATAATTTGGGAAAATCGAAGCAGGTTGAGTTACTTGAAAGTTCGTTGCAAAAAAAGGGAATTTCAGTGGTACGTTTAAAATATCCTGTTTATGATCTTAAACCAACTGGACCTACAATAAATGCAGTCCTTAGGGAAGGATTAAAAATGCCTGATTTAGATCTACAAAAACTTTATGCTCAAAATAGAGCAGATTTTGAACCAAAACTTAAAGCATATTTAAATGCAGGTAAATGGGTAATTGCAGAAGATTATACTGGTACGGGAATTGCTTGGGGTATGACATGGGATGTTCCGCTGGATATTTTAGAGAAAATAAATAAAAAATTATTAAAAGAGGATTTAGCAATTTTATTATACGGAGAAAGATTTGTGAGCGGTATAGAAAAAAACCACCGTAATGAAGCAGATGATAAAATTTGGGAAAAAGGACAACGGATACACATGGAACTCGCAGACAGATATGGATGGAAGAAAGTTTATGCAACACGTACTCCAGAAGAGGTAAATTTAGATATTATAAATTTAGTGGTTGATAGTTTCTTAAAGAATCCTCAACCTGAAAAAGAAATTGAAAAAGATGGATTTAGGTGGTTTGTTTATTCTGAAAAAGATACAGGGCTTAGACTTGTGTGTTTAGAAGATCCTTTTACTGGTGTGGTAGTGACAACAACTATTGCCAATTCTAAAAACAGAACTGCTGCTCACAGGGCATGGGCTGGGGCAAGACATTCAAGAGCTCCCGGGAGTCCGTGGGAAATAATGTATGAAATGGGGGAAAAAGGGGTGGACCCGGATCAAAAGTTAGACGAAATGTTCCGGAATTATGGTCACAAATCAGTTGGAGATATGGCCCATCTGGAAATTAGCACCCACAACACCCCAATGCATTTTTGTTTAGCTTTATTTAATAATGCCGTAGTTAATGCCGGTCAGGAAAAATCCAGTAGATATCAATCTAAATTTAAAGAAGCAACCTTACATCCTCTTAATAATTATTTACCGGATGATTTTCCTACTGAAGACCTGGTTAGTTTAGAAGAGCGTTATCAATCTTTCGGGAGGTTGTCTTTAAAGCTTTATGCCAGTTATAAGGATCAAATTACCTCTGCTTTTGAAAAATTTTATAAACCAGGTAAAACGGACAAAGGAGCTTTAAATTCGAGAGTTATGGATTGCGTCAGGTTTTTCTTACCACTGGGGACTTGTAGCGGGTTGTCACTTGATACTTCTGCCCGTGATTGGTCAAGAATAATTGCAGAGCTCAAAGGTTCCCCCATCCCTTTTTATCACCGTGTAGCTTCTCAAATAGAGCAGTTATTTACGCCATCAAAGGAAATAGAAGAAAGTTTAGGGTTTAAAGCAGAGGCCCCAAGTTTGATTAGACATAGTGAAGCTGCAGTTCTTACTAATGATAATTTAACTAATCTTCGTCTTTTTGTTGAAGGGAAAACTGATTTTTTAAAAGAAATCTCTGTAAGTAAAAAATTTAGAGGCAAAGTAGAACAAAATGTAAGCTTATTGTCAGAAAAATATTCTGAGGGCGATAAAGTGGTGGCACAATATCTTTTGACCGTCTGGCCAGGTCTAGATAGAAAGAAATTGCTTGAATGGGTCAATATTCAGAAACCTGCAATTAAGAAAAAAATTAGTAGTATAATATTTAAAGGTCATAATCATAACCATGAATTACCACTTTGGGGAGGAACTTCTAGTATGACTTTGGCATTTGAGTGTTTCATGGGTGAGGTGCGCGATTGGAATAGACACCGTGCTAATAAAAGATTTATTCCCGTACCTTTAATTTATGGAGAAAGTTGGACTATTGATACAGCTTTGCAAGTGATGGGGCGTGGTTTTGGATTGCCACTGTATTTAACAGCAGTACCAGAATTTGCAAAATTAGCCCAAAGATTTGAAGATGATTTGAAAGATTATTATAAAAGACTTTTTGATTTTGTAGATAATGTTCAAAGCAAATATGGAAGTTCAATAGATTATTCTTTTGTACTTAATTTATTACCGTTAGCTCATCAGACAGATATTTGGATGCATGGAGACCCAAAACAATTTTTATATTTAACACATCTTAGGGTCCGGAATGGTGGGCATATTAATTACCGGGATTTAGCTTATAGAGCTAATAAATTAATTGCGGGGTCTGATTCTTATCTTTCAGGATTAATGTTAGATAAAAAACCGGATCCTGCAAGCCGTGAAGAACTCTTTGATAGAAGTTAATATGCCTACATTCTTGATGTGTGTAATAGCTATTGACTTAGTACTATCATATTTGCTAAAAAATAATAACTATTTTTTCTGCCCAAAAAGGCAGATTTTTTTATGGAATTATTACGAGAAGAACAACAGCATTATGATGTACCTTCAGCCTGTATTATATGTGGGAAGGTGTTGGATAGTTCGGAAAGAGGAACTATTGATCACTACATCCCCCTTTGTGTTACCGGTTCGCATAATGAACGAAGCAGAGGGATAGAAAACCCTTTTTTAGAAGTTGTAAAAGATCCAAATAACTTATTTAAAATTTGTAGCAAAGAAGCCCATGATGATAAAGATAATGATAAAATTGCAGCATTTTTGGGGTTAACCCCAAATGACAACCCTCATTGTTATCTGGAAAAAATAGGAGCGCCTCACACTAGACGTGGTGATCCAGTTGCTTTGATAAAATATTTAATGGAAAATTATCCGATAACTCCAAATATAAGATTCCGAAGGGCTCAAATTAGAAGGATGATTACCATAAATAATCAATTTAGATCAGTAGCATATAAGCTTAATGGAGATTTAGATCATGATTTAACAGTAAAATATCATAATGCTGCCGCACTCATTGGCGATTTTAATAGAAAATTGCATAGTTTGAGACCCTCAAATGATTTATCCGCGTTATGCATCATGAGAGAATCCGAACGAACGGTTAGTCATTGCCTCAATTAAA
>CAZDEH010000022.1:0-15914 GCA_964504665.1 uncultured Gammaproteobacteria bacterium
AATGTGAATGAACGTATCTGGTAGAATCGGCTAATGTTAGCTGCGAATGAAATCGGAATAGTCGAAAAGTTTAAAAAGAAGGCGGTTACCGCCAGAGTTGTGGCCCGTTATCTTTATGATGGTTTTTAACAGTCTAGCCAGCCGAAATCTTCCTAGGGATTTTTATCCAATACTGACTTTTATGTGGGAATATGCCCGGGTGGCTGATGACATTATTGACAATTCAGAAATTTTGCCTTGCTTCCCCGAAATAAAAAAAACTTCATTACCCGTCTTGGAGACGCCATGCATCGGAGAAAAATTTGAGCGGGATAGGGGTGGTGTACGGGAGTCGAACCCGCTAAAACTACCTCCACAGGGTAGCGCCTAAACCGTTCGGCACACACCACCATACTACCTATATTTTATCAGTTTATTCCTAAATTCTCTACCTAAAAACATAGAGCAGCTTTCAGATTTTAAGAGTTTATTGTATTATTAATTTGCAACCTGCCTAAATGAAACTTTCTTTAAAGATAATTTTTATTGTTTTAACCACTATAATTTTCTTTTTTTTAGCTGTAAATTTTTTGATTTTGCCATTAACTGAAAACTACCTTGAGGTAATAAGATATACTATGGTTTTTGTTTTAGCCATCATCCCTTCTGTTCTTATCATTTTAATAGCTTTGCAAAAATTAATTATAACTCCACTCAATCATATTAATTCAGTTGCCAAAACTATTGTCTCCGGCAACCTAAGCCAAAGAATGGAGATAAAATCCAAGGATGAAATAGGAGAATTAGCCCAAAACTTTAATACTGTTATCAATAATTTAACACAAGCATTACAAAGTATGGCTAACTCACTAAGAGATGAAAAAATGAAAGAAAAAGAATTGGCTGAAAATTATCTGCAACTAGATAAGGCTAAGGCTAAAGATGACGCTTTATTAACTAGTATAGGGGATGCAGTTATTGCTATTGATGATAAGCAAAAAATAATACTACTAAATGATGCTGCAGGAGAAATGATCGGAGTAGATCCTGCTTTATTTATCGGTCAGTCTTATATATCGATATTAACATTGCTAAATGAAAAAGACTATAGCCTGATTCCAGATTTTGTTGGATTTGCTTTACAGGGTGAAAAGTTAATCAAAGGAAGTAGGGTTGTGCTTAAATCTAAAAGCGGAAAGATGATCCCTATACTATATACTATCTCATCTATATTAGACAATAATAAAAAAGTTACCGGAGTTGTTGTTGTATTAAAAGATATTACTAAAGAAAGAGAACTGGAAAAGATTAAAGACGAATTTATTTCAGTGGCCTCGCATGAACTGCGTACACCGATGACAGCCATTAAAGGGTTAATTTCGATGATTTTTGAAGGGGATTACGGTAATCTAAATGAGCAACTAAAAGATCCCTTATCAGATATCGGTAAGTCTACAGAGAGATTAATTATTTTAGTTAATGATATGCTGGATGTTTCACGAATTGAGACAGGTAGGATTAAATTCAATATAACTGATGTATCAATCCCCGACGTAACCAAAGAAGTGATTAAGATGCTTGAACCACTATCAATCCAAAAGAATATTAAATTGGAAATAGTGGAATCGCCTATAGGTGAAGTTAACGCGGATGTTGATAAAGTCAAACAAATATTGATTAATCTTCTTAATAACTCCTTAAAGTTTACTGATCAAGGCAAAATAACCATCTCCTTTCGCTCCGAAGGGAGATTTGCTTGTATTTCAGTATCAGATACTGGAATTGGAATCAGTGAGGACAATAAGGAGAAATTATTCGGCAAATTTTCCCAGATTAGCTCGTCTCAAATGGGTAGGCCCCTTGGCTCCGGCTTAGGTTTATATCTCTCCCGTGAATTTGCTAAAGGAATGGGTGGAAACATGTGGTTAGAACGTTCGGAACCAGATCACGGTGCTACCTTTACCTTTTCATTGCCATTTGTAACCACTATGATATAATAAAATTAATCATGAAAAAGATATTAATTATTGAGGATGATCCAATTTTGATGAAAATGTATTCAACCAAATTTCAAACTGGTGGTTATCAGCTTTTTGCTGCATACAATGGTGAACAGGGTTTTGACGAGACAATAAAAAATCATCCCGACTTTATTATTTTAGATTTAAGGCTTCCTAAAATCAGTGGGTGGGATTTACTAAAGCGTTTAAAAAACATTCCTGAAACAAAAGACATTCCTGTTGCAGCGTTAACAGTTATGCAGGATGATCTTGCTTTAAAAGAAGATCCTGATTTAATGTCAAATGTTGTAGCCTATTGGAGAAAAGATCAAACTACACCTTCTGAGGTCTTTCAGAATGTTGAAAAGTACCTAAACACCCATGCCTAAAATACTAATTATAGAGGACGATCCCTTTTTGTTAAAGATGTATATGAAAAAACTTCAAGTGGAGGGTTTTGAGGTTGAAATCGCCCGAGATGGTGAAGAAGGCTTGGCAAAACTTAAATCATTCATGCCTGATTTAGCACTTATGGATGTGATGCTACCCAAATTAAATGGTTTGGAAGCAATTGACAGGGCGAAAGCTGATCCTCAAACAAAAGACATTCCAATTTTAGTATTTAGTAATTTATCATCACCCACAGATACAGATATTGCAGTTAAAAAAGGGGCGGTTGGTTTCTTAGTTAAATCAGATTTTACGCCATCACAAGTAGTCAGCAAAATTAAAGAATATATTAAATAGTCCTACACCTTTAGTTATGCTACACTAAAGTTATGATTATAACTGATGAAGATTTATACAATCTCCTGCTCCAAAATGACATCCTTTCCACAAATGACCTAAAAAAAGCCCAACAACAATCAAATAGTGAAAAAATTTCCTTTTATGATTCATTGTTAAAAAACGACCTGATCTCTGATGAAAACCTGGGTAATTTAATTGCTGATTATTTAAAATTGCCGTTCGTGACTTTAAATAAGGTCTCTATCTCCCGAAAAGTATTGCAAATTATTCCGGAATTTGTAGCCCGCAGTCAACAAACAATAGTTTTCGGAGTAGATGGTGACGTTCTAAAAATAGCTACTTCAAAACCCCGGAATAAGGAATTTGAAAGCTTACTAGCCAAAAAAACTGACAAAAAAATTAAGGTCTATTTTGCTACTTATAAAGATATCGTCGAAGCTTTTGTCATGTACAAAAAAGATCTTCAAAAAACTTTTGATGAATTATTGAAACAACAACTTAATGAAGCTGGTAAGTCAAATTCTGAAGCACCTATCTCTCAAATAGTTGATACTTTAATTGAATATGCTTATGAAGATAAAGCCTCAGACATTCATATTGAACCAGAAGAAAATCAATCATTAGTCAGATTCCGGATAGATGGAGTTTTACATGAAATGTTAGCATTACCTCATAATCTTCATGAACAAATCATCACTAGAATTAAAGTATTGTCAAAACTTAGAACCGATGAACATTTAGGAGCTCAAGATGGTAAATTGCAAATTAAGTTAAACGAGGAAGAATTGGATGTGCGTGTTTCAATTGTACCTGTGGTAGATGGTGAAAAAGCAGCACTCAGATTACTAACCTCCACTAACCGCCAGTTTGGTTTGACTGACTTAGGCATGAGCTCAGAAGATATGAAGAAAATAGAACAAGGATTTACAAAGCCTTTTGGGATGGTGCTGTCAACCGGTCCAACAGGATCAGGTAAAACAACCACTATTTATGCTATTTTAAAAATTCTAAATACGAAAGAAAAGAATATTGCCACCATAGAGGATCCTGTTGAATATGATATTGATGGTATTAACCAAATCCAGGTTAATCCCAAAACAAATTTAACTTTTGCAGAAGGGTTACGGTCAATACTTAGACAGGATCCAGATATTATTTATGTTGGAGAAATTAGGGATAATGAAACGTCAGATATAGCCATTAATTCTGCAATGACCGGACATCTTGTTTTGTCTACCCTACATACCAACGATGCGGCTACGGCCTTACCCAGATTAATTGATATGAAGATTGAGCCCTTTTTAGTGGCTTCCACCATTAACATTATAATTGCCCAAAGGCTGGTGAGGAAAATTTGTGAAAAATGCAAAATATCATCTATAACAACCTTTGAAGCAATGGTCAAGTTATTCCCAACTGACTTAGTTAGAAAACATTTCAGTAATACTAAAGAACTTAGGGTGTTTACAGGCAAAGGGTGTGACGTTTGTCATCTGACTGGTTATGTTGGCAGAGTCGGTATTTTTGAAGTTCTTGATCTAAGTGAAGAAATTAAGAAATTAATTGTCCAAAAAGCTGATTCTAACGTGATTACAAAAAAAGCTGTGGAAGAAGGGATGACTACGATGATGGATGATGGGATGAATAAAATACAACTGGGTATAACTACTATTGAGGAAGTTATGAGAGCAACTACAGAGATTTAATAAAAAATGAAACTGCCTGAAATCACACAAATATTATTTCCTGTTAGCAAACTAGATATTCTTTTTTTTACCAAACATTTATCAGTGATGCTTAAAAGCGGCATTCCTCTCCCTGAATCAATTACTACTTTAAAAGAACAAACTAAAAATATTACTTTTAAAGGGGTCTTAACTAAAGTTCAAGCTAATATTGAAAACGGACAAACGCTGGAGTCATCGCTTGCCAAACACAGCAATGTATTTTCTTCTTTATATATAAGCTTAGTGGGTATTGGGGAAAAATCCGGGAAATTAGAAGAGAATTTAGAGTATTTAGCTGAGCAGTTAAGAAAAGGTTATGACTTCAATCAAAAGATTCAGGGAGCTACTCTTTATCCGAAGTTAATTTTAGCAGCTACCTTCATTATGGGTATGTTTATTTCCCTTTTTGTTTTACCTCAACTGGTTGACCTGTTTAAATCTTTAGATGTAAAGCTACCAATAACCACAAAAATTCTTCTGTTCTTAGCTAATACGATGAAAAATTATGGTGTTATCATTGCAGGCGCTGTTGTCGGAGCCGGAATATTGATTTCTTTACTACTAAAAACCTCTTTTATAAAACCCAAATGGCATAAGTTAATTTTATTATTACCATTAATAGGAAACCTTAACCAGAATCTGGAAATGGTCTCATTTTGCCGGAATATGGGAGTGATGCTCAAAAGTGGATTAACTATTACTGATTCGCTAAAAGCACAATTTAATGCAACTGATAATCTTGTATATAAGGGGTATATGGAGAACCTACTAAAATCAGTGGAAAAAGGGAAAAAATTATCAAGTGAGATGTCAAATAAGAAATATCAATTTATTCCAGCTATCGTAACAAAAATGATTGAAGTAGGAGAAGGTACCGGTAAACTTGAAGATATATTTATCTATATGGGAGATTTTTTTGAGGAAGATGTAGATGATACCACCAGGAATTTATCTAGCATCTTGGAGCCAGTTTTACTTCTTTTGATTGGAATAGTTGTAGCTTTTGTATCCCTTGCCATTATTTCACCGATTTATGAGTTAACAGGCGGTATTAGAAGATAAATGCATTGTAAAGGTTTTACCTTAATTGAACTCATTGTGGTGGTAGCTATTATATCCATTATGGCTTTACTTTCCTCTCCCTTTTATTCCAAATTTTTGTTGCAAAATGTAGTTGATAATACAGTAGATGAGCTAACCGGTAGCTTAAGAAAAGCCCAGGTTTATTCTATGATGGGAAAACAGGGAGATTCTTGGTCTGTAAATTTTAGCGTAAACACCATCACTTTATATAAGGGTACAACTTTTGCCGGACGGGATTCTTCTTTTGATGAAAAGTTCAGTGTTAATCAAAATGTTAATGTTGGCGGAGTGACTGATATTTTCTATTCCAGGGTTACGGGCTTACCGACCCCAACAACATCCACCATTACCATAAGCTCGGGAAGTAACAATAAAACCATTGGTGTCAATTCACAAGGAGTAGTCAACAGATGAAGAATGGTTATTCTGTTTTGGAAGTAATTATTGCAGTAGCGGTTTTTATGATTTTTTCAACCGGGGCAATCATTGTGATTATTAATGGTTATAACGCTAATCGGTTGGGAACTGAAAATACAGTAGCATCCCAATTTGCTGCAGAGGGTATAGAGGCAGTTAAATCAATAAAAAACAGAGCTTATGCTAATTTAACTAATTTCAATGCCGTGGGAGTACAAAGGAATAATCCGGGAAATTATTGGGAATTTAAAGCAGAAAGCACAAATAATTCCTTAGAAAAATATACCAGGACTATTAAGGTGGAAGGTGTAAACCGGGATGGTAGTGGAAATATAGTGGCTAGCGGTGGAACTTTAGATGCTGATACCAAAAAAATTACCTCAACGGTTACCTGGAATTTTAATTCTGCCAGACCAGAAACCACCACCTTAATTACCTATTTGTCTGACTGGAGAAAACCAATTGCGTTGCTGCGGGGTGGAATTTTAGTTTATGGTGACGGAGGCACATCCTCTGATGCCATTAAGTACAAGATATTAGATACATCAGGTAACTGGAGTACTGCCCAATCAGCAGCTGATATTGATGCTACTACCAACAGAGTCTTAAGGGTAGCCAGAGTTTATGCATCAAGCACCAGAAATGAAAAAATTCTCATATCAAAGCACTATAATGGTTCAACCCAGTACATTTATGCTCAAGTATTCAACGGCACAAGTTGGACAACTCCTCAACTTTTGAGCAACTGGAATGCCACTACCTTCGTTAATGCCAGAAATTTTGAAGGGACTTATCTAAGTAATGGAAATTTTATGGTTGTTTATTCAGACAATACGACGACTCCTAAAATGAGAATTTGGAATAGTAGCAGTTGGTCTACTCAGTCTAATACTGTCAACGTGGGTGGTATTCCAGTCTATCTTGTAGCGAAGGCAAGAGCAAATTCCAATGAAGTGATGCTAGCTACTTTTGACCAATCAAACGATACTAATACTGCTTACTATAATGGTTCTATTTGGTCTGTAGCTACCGAGCATTCTGCTGTTTCACCAACTAACACTAAGGAGCATATTGATTTTGCCTGGAGTGCTCAAAATACTTTAAAAGGCGCTTTAGTTTATCCTGCTTCGGGAACAGATAATACCCAAAATTTGAAAATCTGGACAGCTAATGGTACAGGTGGAGGCAGCTGGAGCGTTACATCAGATGCCCCAAATGCCGGTGGAAGACTTGGCGCTGTTGATATAGATGCCAGATTTGGGGCTGAAGAGTTTATGTCTTGTCAAAAGAATGCTAATAACAAAGTTATTTGTTTCCAGGCTACCACTGGACCAGGGTGGAATACCCCTGCAAATAATACTTTAACCAACAATACTCAGACTGGAATCCAAAGAAGTTATAACTTTGCTTATGAAGCTTCAGGTAATGAAGGAATTGTTGTTTATTCCGATAACACTTCCATTCCCAAATTAAGAAAATATGTCTCTTCTACTAACAACTTTGATTTAACCCCTGTTGATCTTGATACATTAGGCGGTACCTTAGCTACTACCAGAGCCAGACCAAGTCCGGATACTGATGATATTCTAGTTTTAATGGCCACCGGTAATACGCTCTACAGTATTGAATGGGATAGTGCAAATAACCAAATGTATACTACCCCTACAGGAAGAGCTTTTACGACGCATGGCACTAATGGATCCTCATCAACTGATTTTTGGTATGACTTTGCTTGGGATAAAGATTAATATGCATAACAAAGGTTTCACTTTGATTGAACTTATCCTTTATATAACTATTATTACTATTGTTATGGGAGCTTTGATCCCTTTTGCCTGGAGTGTAATTGAAGGGGGCGTCAAAAGCTCTGTAGAACAAGAGGTATCCTCTCAGGCAAGATTCGTTTCTGAAAGGATAAAATACGAAATCAGAAATGCAAATAATATTAATAACGTTTTAGCATCCAGTATAGATTTGAACACTGATATTAATGCTACCACAGTGATCAATTTATCAGGAGATAAAATTACAATTAAATATGGGGCTGGTGGTACACCGATAAATCTAAATTCAAACGACACGAGCGTAACTAGTTTAGTATTTACTGATTACCAATCAGCAGATACGAAAACTAAACACATTCAATTTACTTTTACCATTGATGATAATTACACCGGTTCCAGACAGGAATATAACGCTCCGGCAATCAGTCTCGAGTCAAGCGCAGAAATAAGGAGTAATTAATATGAAAGGATTTGTAGCAATTACCACAGTATTAATTTTAAGTATAGTGGTGTTGGCAATTTCAACTACTGTTACCCTTCTTTCAATAGGTGAAGCTCAATCTTCTCTTTCCTTATTTAAAGGGGAAGATAATTTGAACTTTATTGAAGGCTGTGTAGAGGATGTCATGATGAAAATTAGGGCAAATAGTTTATATAGTGGGACTGCTATTAGCAGACCAGAAGGTACATGTTCAATTACTTATAACCCAGGAGGTAATGGTCCCATTAACTGGGATCTAACTGTAACTTCTCAAAGCACTTCTTACCAAAGACAGGTTAAAGTAGTTTTTGTCAGAAATTCTACAGGTATTACCTTAACCAGCTGGAAAGAAATATAAGTTTTAAACTGGGTATTGACAGAGTGTACCAATTTCTAATATTCTGAAATAGTAATGAAAGAAACTGCCCAAAAAGGTTTTACTCTTATTGAACTTCTTGTTGCTTTAACTATTGTAGCAATTTTAGCAGTATCCGTTTATGTAGCTCTAAATCCCGCCCAAAGGTTAAAAGATGCTAAGGATTCAAGGCGGGCATTAGATACCGACACGATTATTACCGCAATTCATCAATCAATAGTAGATAATAAAGGAACTTATCCTTCCAATATGCCGGCTGCAGGAGCTGAAGAGCAGTTAGGTACTTCTGCAACTGGATGCACAATTAGCAATTCCAATTGTACTATTACAGAGGCTGTCTGTACTGATTTATTAACAGGATCACAAAATATAAGTAAATACCTTAAAACAATGCCTTTTGATCCTGATACTACCTTAGGCAGTGATGCCAAAACTGGTTATTCTGTGCAAAGGGATGCAAATGGAATTGTAACTGTAAAAGCCTGTTATACTGATGGGACAACCATTATTTCAGTCTCCAGATAATTTTCTAAACCTGCTACAATATAAATAATTTATGATCTTTTTTAATTCTAATCCTGGTGCAATTTATATCCAAAAAAAATCATTGAATTTTTATATTAACGGAGAAGAGAAGCGTCTAAATTTTCCAGATAATATCATATCTAATGGAGATATTATCAATCCTATAAAATATGAAAAGCTAATTGGAGATTTTATCATTGCCGAAAACATCAAAAAACAACAGATAATGTTGATACTTGCAGAAGAAATTCTTTTTGAAAAGACAATCTTAGCTACCGACCTGAAGATATCAAATGATAGTATGGACAGTTTTATTAATATGATTCCCATTGAACAGGAAAAATTGATTAAAAAAACTATCCAATTAAATGACAACAGTCATCTTTTTGCAGTTAATAGACAATTATTTGAAAAAATCGTAGAAATTTTAGTGAAGTTTAATTTCGAAGTTTTAGCTGTTGTACCGCTAACTATTTATTCCTCTGATAGTGAACTAAACGAAAATCTGATAGCGAAAATTTATAAAGACAAGCAATTTCTTAAAGAAACAAATTTTTTGAATGATACTGAATCCCATGATAATCCCAGTTCGGGTAGAGGAATTTTAACTGTGGTCGTTCTTTTGATAATAATTATTATTATTCTGAGCTTTCTTTTAATAAATAACTACTTTAAATTCTCTCTACCATTCTTGACGAAAGACACTAAATTTACACAAGTAAGTCCACAAACTCTGCCAATCTTAATCAGTACTGAGTCTGCGAGCCCTGTGACTTCCTCTCAATCTGCCACTCTGGGAAATGATCAATTAAAAGTTGTTGTGCTAAACGGTACAGGTATAGCTGGCCAAGCTTCTAAAATTAAAAATCTGCTGACTGTATTAGGTTTATTAAAAATTAACACAGATAATGCAAAAGAAGGACGTGTTGAGAATACGGTTGTGGTCTTTTCAGAGGCAGTTACGGATGAATTGCAGAATAAGATTACAACTTTGCTAGAAAATAATTTTGAATCTGTTTCCGTCAAGAAAAATACCGGTTCGCAAAGCACAGACATCTTAATCACTACCGGGAAACCAAAAGCAACTTCTTTACCGGATTAGAATGAAAAAGGCCCCTTACGGAGCCTTTTTCTAAATACTTATCAGTAAGCTGACAAGTAAATCTTATCGACCTTTCGGTGAATAAGTGCTATTTTTATACCATAATTTTTAGAGTTATGTCAAGTCAATTTGAAAAGGGAAGTAATTTCCAAAGATCTTGGGGATTAAAAAGTACTGAAAGTATCTCAGGTTCTAACTCACCAAAATCTAAAATATTTTCCCCAGAATGAACTCTAGCATTAACAGTTTTAGGTTTATAGAATTTTTTATGCAGGGTAAAATCAAAAGTATAATCTGGAAGTAAATATCTGGCTTCAATCTTATCTAATTGACCGTTTCTATTTAACTGTAAATTTGAACTATTAGATATATCATTTGAAGAAACTGTTAATATGTAATCACCGTTAAAATCTTTTTTCCACTTCAGGGAAGTCTTGATCAATAGCTCTACTGGAGATTGAATGCTGATTGAAAAGACCAAAGGGGATTGATCAAATTCCTGATCTTTGTTAAATAGTTGTAAAGATAAAACATAAGACCCATCTTTTGGAGCCTTTAGTTTTAAATTAAAAATAGCTGTTTGTCCGGGTTCAACTGCTTGTTCCGGATTTAACATTGTTGATTTAATTTGGAGTTCTGTACCTCCTTTTAGTGCACGGAGTTCGATTGAATTATTATCATTCCAGATTGATTGACCGGTATTTTTGAAGGTGAGAAAAATATTATAGTTTTCTCCTGATACTAATGATGAATAAATTCCTCCATCTTGAAGCTCCGCTTTATTATCCTGTATAGGTTTCCCACGAGTCTTTGGTAATTTTAGCAAAGCTTGATAAGGGGCATAAAAAGCGGGAAAAATAATCTTGTTATCTGAAGTAACACCTAAAATTTTAGTGTTTTGCTTCTCGCCGGTTAATTTCTTAAACGAAAAGTGATCAAAGGGTGATTCTTGATAATTTAGTAAAAAAGGGGTTACTGCTGTAATCCGTCTATCATTCCAGGCATTTGTAAAAGCTTCCGTATAATAATCAGCCACTTTATCAGCCATAGGTAGAGACTTGTCAAAATCCAGGCCTTCTGCATGTTTCCAGCCTGTTTCGGTGATAAATACAGGAAGATCTTTTGTCACTCCCAAAGATTTTAGTACTTGTTGCTCCCAAACCCAGGTGAGAACTGACCCCTTGCCCGATGCATTCGGGAAGCCTACAAAACCTGGATTAGGATATGAGTGTGAACTCCATCCATCTAACCTATTTAAGACTCCCGGAACTTCTTCCTCCATCTCAGTTAAAAATAATTTTTCATCATAATATGAAGGAGGTTTATTAGGAGCTGAGGCATCAAACCCTGCATTTAAGATAAAAAAATCAGGACTTTTGTTTTTTAAAGCTGTAATAGTTTTATCAAGCACTCTGGCGTAAGATTTTGGCACAGCTTGCTCACCCCATTCCTGACCTTGGTTAGGTTCGTTATAAATAATTACATATCTATTTTTTATTGGCCAGTTTAGTGAATTTAAAAAGTCAGCCCACGCTTCTTCTTCGCCTTCATAAGGTCTTTTCCAGTAATTTTTTTCAGGTGTTGTCGCAAGTCTTACAATAGGAATTAAATGTTTCCGCCTCAAATCGTTAAAGAATGTTTGCCATTTATTGTGGTCTCTGTTTTTACTTTCAATAAGAATTGTTATATAACCCCAATCTCCTCCGCTTGAATTAACCAAATCAGCAGCTTCTGATGCTTCATCAGAGGTAGAAGAAATGGTGTGAATCCCAAAACGGTTATTAGCAGTAGTTAAAGGATCAATTATGGCAAAAACAGGCTGAATAAATATTTTTGAATAACAGAAACCTAATACTAAAAATAATAAGATCAATTTTAGATGCCTCATAAGTAGACGTACATTTTACCACGGATCATGCCAGAGCATCCTTAATTAATCACAATTTCTTCCAGTTCTTTTACGCCTCCAAAAGCTATCCTGTCAATAACCATATTATCCATCCCCAACATAGTAGCGGGAGTAATGACAAAATTACCCCATCTTTCATTAATGTTATCTATAGCAAAGATTAAATTTTCTTTTTTAACTAAATCTTCCAGTAAGCTCATCTGAGTATAAGTATTTTTTTGTAAATTGAAACAAGATACTGCTAAATTTCGAACAGGTTTTTGACATGGACATTGGAGTATTAATTTAAAAACTACTTTATAAATATCTCTGGAATCAAATAATAAATTAGAAGAACTTATTCCCTTATGCCAATAGCTAAAATCCCGGTAAAGGATTGAGAGGTGGACTCCCCGGGCAACGTATCCGGCTTTTCTCATTCGGTGACCCATTTTTTTGACTAATTTTTGTAAAATAGGTGCCAGTTCTTCCGGTTTAGTTAAAAATTTAGGTAAGGCAAAAGAGTTACCATAACTACTCCTTTTAGATTCCACAGCATCAATTTCAGCTCCCCGTAGCCTTAAAAACCAATAATAACCTAAAACTGAAGCAAAAGCTGCTTTTAATTTCCAGAGAGGAGAGTGGTAAAAATCTAAAACAGTAAAAATACCCACATTATTTAATCTGACAGCATTTTTATATTTAATACCGCAAAGATCCATTAAATTTAACTTGCTGTAAATATCTAAGAAATTATTTTGATCAATAATATCCAACCCATCCGGCTTATGCAGCGAAGCTGCAGTTTTGGCTAAAAAACGGTTAGGAGCAATGCCCACAGAGACAGTCAGCCATTCTCCGATTTCAGTTTTAATTCTATTTTTAATTTCCAGAGCTATGCTCACAATACCTTTTTTAAGAGCTGGTAAGCCCTCTAAATTCAAGACAAACTCATCGATTGACTTGGGGATTACAACATCAGAATATTCCGCTAGAAGAGCTTTTAATTTAAGATGAATGTGCCTATATTTGGCTGGATCAGGAGACAGAACAGTTAAATTCGGATAGAGCAGACGCCCCTCTCTTACTTTCATACCAACTTTAATACCCAGTTTTTTCGCTTCAATGGAAGGGGCAACAATGCAGCCAGAGGAACCAGTATAAGCAGCCACAGCTATCGGTTTATCACGGAGTTTTGGGTTAGCCTGTTGCTCAATGGTAGCAAAACAGGAGTTTAGATCCAAATGAATGAGAGTTGGTTGTTTTGGGTTAAAAGGGAAGCTAATTGGACTGGTCATCAGCAATTTCCTCCACACTCCAATGCAGGGTATCAGTATTTAAAACCAGTCTAAAAAATAGGGTAGGGGTCATAACAGAAAAAACATGATATAAAATCCTACCTAATCTATAGGTATGGTGTAAACCAATTTTAGTTACTTGATAAGTTCTGTTTTCCCATAAAACATACTTAGGATAAACAGACCGTTTTTTATGATCAAAAACTAAGTTTACTGAAATAGGAGCATTAATCCGCTGAATCATAGATGTACTGAGATTACACCCTAATAATACCCGAAGTCAATACTTCAACTTTGTACTAAACTTGCACATATAATATTATTAGTATTAAAATATCAATATAAAGATGAACTTTTTTAATAATATATTGACAGCAATTTATTCACCAGCGTTTTATTCCACTATTCCCCAAAATGGATTTGGGAAGGCTCTAAAATATTTCCTGCTCTTAGCTTTATGCTTAACCATCATTAGATCTTTGCCTATAATTATAAATGTGGCTGGTAATATCCAGAGTGAAGTTGTTAAAGTGCTTAATGAAACATCTAATTTTTATCCGAATGAACTGGAAATTAAAATTGACAAGGGTCAGGTTAGTACAAATGTAAATGAACCTTATTTTATTAATACTCCCGGATCTATAGATTCTATAGATAATATGGATCGTTTAATAGTCATAGATACAAAAACTCCTTTTAGCGCATCAAAATTTAATGAATATAAAACAGCCGTATGGTTAAATAAAGATACTGTTTTTTATCGAGGGGATCGTTCTTCTGAGGTTAAAGCTTATGATTTATCAAAAATTGACAATTTTACCATAGATAAGGATGTAATCAATTCTTTGGCAGAGAAGATCAGACCATGGATAAAATTTGTTGCTCCTTTATTAAGTATTGCAATTTTCATTGGAGTTTATATCTCTTATGATTTCAGATTATTATATCTACTATTTTTAGCTCTCATTATATTGCTTTTATCAAGGATACTGAAAAAGAATTTAACTTATGTTAATTCATATAAATTAGGATTATATGGAATGACCTTAGGACTAATAATAGAGACTTTGCAAAGTTTAACTTCGGGATTTGTTCATTTTCAAGGTTTTCCTTTTATGTTTACACTAATATCTTTAGCAGTAATCTATATAAATTATTTTAAAACAAATACTCCTCAAGAAACTCAAAATACTATATAAATTAGGGTTAATTTTTCTAATTTTATAATCTTTGTTATAATTATCTTCTTGCGGGTGTAATTCACCGGTAGAATGTCACTTTTCCAAAGTGAACGCAAGGGGTTCAACTCCCCTCACCCGCTCCAGACGAATTTAATCAAACTGACAATTTTTAGCCTTGAAAGGCTGCTGAATTTTGTTAAAACTTAATCCTATAACATAGTACCCTAACGGGAATCGAACTATCCTCAGAGTTGCTATTTTCCTTCTGGGTTGGATTCTCCAAAATAACCCATCCATTCTGTCCCATAAAATTCTTGCATAACTGCACAGCTTAATAGATAGACAACTTCCTGTATCTCTTTTAGTTCTTCTTCGGAGGCTTTAGGATAATATTTTCTGATCACATCTAAAGGTAACATCTTAAATCACCTCCTCCTTGAGTAATTTGAATATAGGGTCGTTACCTTATATCATTCGGCCTTGCGGATAATAACCTTATACCCTATAATTCCTCACATGTCACCAGAAGCGCCTCGTGGGAAACCAAGAAAAGATGACCAGCCACTTGAAATAAAACTCGATGTCCCATTCAGACCATATGAAAGATCTCGTAAGTTTTATTGGCCTAAAAAAGGTGAAAATCCTGCTATAGTTTATGAAAGATATGATCATACCTTATTGCTGCGCAGAAGAGTTTCCCTTTATGGAATCCCTGGCTGGATAGATATCATAAGTGATGATCCAGAGTCTTGGATAGAGTCACTCGTAAAAGGATTTCCTATAGAAAAACCATTCGGAGAGACCCATTTTGAGGAGATTTACAAAGGTCGTGATGATATCGAATATACAGAGAAGCCTTATATACTCCGTTTTGGCTTTCATCTCCGAACTCCTGCTGAATATGCAAAGCTTTTGAATAGTTATGTTGATGTAGAATTAGGGAAAGAACGGTATATGGCAGCTTGGAATTTGAGTATTCCTAGAGTTCAAAGAATAACACAACGGCTAGAAGTTGGAAAAGAAGTTATACTTCCAGAAAAAAATCTCATAAATTTAAAGAAAGAGAGTGAAATGAACGGAGAACCTGGTGAAGATGCTCGGAATGAAGAGTTTGAGAGAGTAACTTTTGTCTGGTTGCCAGATGATCTTAAAAAACTCAGAGCTATTAAACTAACATTTCATAGGTTTTTCGATGAGGGCGATGAGGAACAACCGGTAGAACCAACTGTACCAGATAGAAAGCGTCTACTTGTACGTGCATAATTTGTTATGCATACTTATACATTTTTTAGACCTAAAGCATAGACTAAATCCGGTAAAAGA
>CAZDEH010000023.1:0-3304 GCA_964504665.1 uncultured Gammaproteobacteria bacterium
TGTCCAACCGGTCCCGGCCGAAAAATCAATGGCTCCAGCGGTGTTATTATAAAGTTCTATCCACTCTGCGCCAACAGACGGATTTGGCAAAACTTCATTTATCAGGACTCCCTGAGTATTGTCAGGAGCAGGTGTAGTCAGGATAAAAACAGTAAAGTGGTTTAGTCCTTTAATAGTTATTGTGTCAGCAGTTTTCTCTTCCGGCTCGGAAACTTTTTTGGCAGTCCCGATTTGATCCATAGTTTCAGATGATTTAACATCAACCTCCTTGTTTTGGGCTTCTGCCGGAATCGGCAGAGTCAGATCATAGGCAAATGTGCCATCTGTCATAGTAGAGGTAATATCATAAGCAGTGTCAGATAAAGCTCCTGTTTGGTTAACTTGATCCGGAGTTAGTTTAACTTCTGCAATGGTAAGTTTACCGCCCGGGTCTGATACTTTAGTAAATAGTATTTTTACTTTATCATTTTGAGGAGCAACGTATTCTTGTCCGGAAACCACATTACCTGTTGTCTGATAATTGATACCATCTACCACATTTATAATATTCCATAGAGATTCCGGAGTAGGCGTTGGGGTTAGACTTGGTAAAGTCACGTCAGTTGGAGTTGGTGTCACAGTAGGTACAGGACTCACTATAGTTGAGGAAGGACTTGCTTCCTCAGCAGATACTTTTGAAATTGTTAAATACGGCAGCCATAAATTTATCAGCAGAAGTAATAAGGTTGTTAAAGAAACCAATCTGTACATATTTTAAAACTCCCAGTATGTTTACATTTGCTAGTTTAAAATGATTTTGTAAGAAAATAGCCCTATAATTGCAATAAAATTGTAAGAAATTAGCAAATAGTATTGAAATTATTTTTTTCACGGTTTAATAATTTCATTATGAAAGAAGCAAATGTAAATAAATTTATTGACTCCTTAGTTAAAGACGAAAACGGAGAGACAAGAAATAGTGTTACCAGGATTACTTTTTGGAGACATGGTGACTGTCTGGATAACGGAAATTTATCCCGTCAGGGGTATAGGGATGCAGTAAATTTAGGTTTAGAGATAAAATCTCATCCTCCTCACTTAATTAATAGTAGTATTTGTGAACGAACGCTGGAGAGCGCCCAGGGTTTTTTACAAGGAATAAATTGTTCAGGGTATTTTGTAGATCCATCTAGAATTAATGAGATGCCTCTACTTGCACCTCCTAGTTTAAGTCGGCAAGAAATAGTCCCGGAGAGTTTATATCACTGGACATCCGCCCTTGCTCATCTAATTGATTATTACTCCAGACAAACCAGAGAAACAGAAGATACCGACTATTTTTGGATAGTGAATTTCACTCACTCTATCGTTATAGGTAATTTACTTAACTCATTAATTGGCTGGCAAACAGCCTATAATTTCAAAGGTTGTTTTGAGCGTATACAATATCTAAAAGGATGCGATTTTATAACTATTATTACTAAAGAGGGGGAGAAGCAACATAAACTATTATGTGGAGAGGTGGTATTTAAACCAGATATGCAAAAACTTAACCAGCTGGTTGACAGATATAAAATATCTCCTTACCGTGGAATAAGCGAAAAGGACGAGGATTTATGATAGGATTCTCCTCGCAGAGGGAAGTATGGATAACATTCTTGAGAAAATCTATAAAGCAAGTTTAAAACTTTTAGTTCCCTCAACACCTGAGGAAACTTATAAAATTATTGTCGATGAAGCTATAAAACTGGTTAACGCTGATTACGGCGCTATTCACTTGTACGCAAAAGATCTTAGGGCTGTTTACGCTTCTAATTCCCCCTTATATAACTTAAAACCCAGAAAAAAGGCTAATGTTTATAAAACATTCATCAGCCAAAAGCCAAGAATAGCTGACATATCCGATGTGGGGAAAGCTCATCCTGAAATTGAAAAACTTGGTATAAAATCATCAATTTTTATCCCCTTATCCTATCAACGTAAATCGATTGGAGTGTTAGTAGTCAATACCAAACACCAAGAAGTTTTTCATCAAAGGGAGATGCAAATGTTAACACTATTTGGTTCTATGGTTAGCTTAGCAATTATAAAGGCACAACAATATGGTGAGATTAAAGAGGCTCTGGAGACTAGGGACTTGTTTATTTCACTCGCTTCCCATGAACTAAGAACACCTCTTACCACAGTCAACGGTTATCTCCAGCTACTTCACAGCAAATTGGAAGGAGTTGATGCAATTAAATCTCGTTGGACAAAGGAAGCTTTATTAGAAAGCCAAAGGCTGACCAAGCTAATCGATGAACTATTACAAATTAATAAGATTAAAACAATGCAACTTCATTATTTTTTTGAGGAGAATGATTTAAAATTAATCATCAAACGTGCAATCGAAAACTTTAGATTTAATCATCCTGATCGAATTGTTATCTATACAGATAAAGTCAAGCATAAATCAGTAGTTATCATTAGTGATTTTGATAAACTGCTTCAGGTAGTTATTAATTTACTCGATAATGCTGATAAATTTTCGCCTAAAGATAAAAAGATTGACATAGAATTACAACAAAAAAACTCTACTTTTATATTACAGATTAAAGATGAAGGCATTGGTGTAACCCAAAAAGATTTACCTTATATTTTTCAAGGCTTTTATAAAGGGGATAAAAATAAAAAAGGCATGGGATTAGGATTATATCTTGCAAAAAATATAATTGATCGTCATCAAGGAGCAATTGCTATTAGTTCAGGAAAAAATAAAGGGACCACAGTTGAGATTAGACTGCCAAAAGCAAGGATGAGGATCTAGGAATGACTCAACCAGAAATGTTACCAGGAATGGGGATGAGAGCAACACAATCACCACTTCTCCATGTAGACGGTATTGAAGCCTTTAGAGTTATGAGAAAAAATGACGGCAAAAGTTTAAAGGAAGATGCCCAAGATATAATTGACCAGGTCATACAAGACGGATTCACTGTGATAGTTGCGGCAGGCAGAAATGCTTCCGGCAAAGGGGAAATACTAAGGGGTTTTTGGAGAATAATAAAACAAAACAAGAGATTACAAAATTGGGTAAAAGAAGATGGTATCGACTTTCAGATACACAGCATTCCTTTCGCCCTGTGCATGGCAGCAGCTGAACTTAAAGCTATAGCTGAAGAGTTTTCAATTCCGACAGGGTATAATCCTGCAACCCATCCCCCGGATCAGTTTAATAAAGGATCAGCATTACAATGGCATTTATATGAAACCTATATTAAATCAAGGTTGGGTGATCCAAAAAAAGCCACAATAGCATTGATAGAGGTTTCAACGCTAGGGTGTC
>CAZDEH010000023.1:3314-15521 GCA_964504665.1 uncultured Gammaproteobacteria bacterium
TAATCTGGGTAATTCCACTTTTTATAATCTGGCTTTTGATTGTCTTAGCGTACAAAAAAGCAGGTTTTATATTATGAATAGAGGTGATGATACCAGGGAGGAGAGGATCAAGCTTGCATCTTTAAAAATGCGCGAATGGGTTTTTTCTGAGCAGAGCACTCCATTTGCAGGGAATACCAAGATACTTGTTCGTAACCAACAGGGTCAAGAGGTTGACCTACACTTACTTCCTCCAGATGAACAAGAACGGATACGCAGATTTTTAAAAAAATGTATGGCTTCCCCAAAAGGAGTTGAAAGGTTTGATCCAGCCATGGATACAATAAAAACGGAACTTTTCAAACAAGGTCTTATACCTGAAACCACAGATCAATCTTATTACCAGTTTATTAAGAACCAAATCATTTACCCTAAAGGTTTTGTCTCTCCAGATAGGTTCTCTGTAGTTACAGGACAATATTTACCAGAAAAGATTACCTATGATTTAACCTATTTCCAAGATAGTTTACCTGTAAAATTATACCCGGAATTAATGAGTTAAAGTGGGTAGATTCATCCCTTAATCATGTATCCAAAACCCCGAATAGAATGAATAAGTTTCTTGCTAAACCCTGCATCAATTTTCTTCCTCAGATACCCAATATAAACATCAACTACCCTGGTTTCTACTTCCGTAGAATATAACCAGATACGGTTTAAAATCATTTCTCTCGTTAAAATCCTGTCTTTATTTTTCATCAAATATTGTAGCAGTTTGAATTCCTGTGGGGTTAGCTGAATCGCTTTACCATCTCTTTTGACTGCAAATGTGTCACTATTTAATTCCAAACCATTAATTTTAAGTTCATTAATTATATCATCACCAGATCGGAGACGTGCTTTTATTCTTGCCAAAAGTTCATCTGCTGAGAAAGGCTTTGTCATATAGTCATCTGCGCCCAAATTTAAACCGTGAATAATTTCTGTAGATTTGTCTTTAGCCGTTAATATAATTATTTTAATTTCTGGATATTTCTTTCTTATTTCTACACACACAGATTCACCACTCATCTTAGGTAATCCTAAATCTAAAATTATCACATCAGGTATAAATTTACTGAGAGAGTTAAGCGTCTGAATTCCATCGTTAATTGTTTTAACAGAATAACCATTTTCGGTTAAAAGATCTTTTAAATATTTTTGAAGAGCACTATCATCCTCAACCACCAAAATTGTTCTTACCATTTGCTAGAATAATACCATCTATTATTTAGTATCTCAATGTAAGGACAATTTTAACATAATTATTACATTATTTTAATTTGTTTATTAATATTGTGATGTAGAATTTATTTAAATCAGGTTTGGGGGTAGGATATGCCTGAAACCATGAGTAATCAATCATTATCATGATAACGGGAGATCCAAAAATTAAATTGCATATCTACCAATAAGTCTTGATCCTACCCTTCAACTGATTTAACTTAAGAATATGAAAAACAAAAGAGCAGATTTGATTCATAAAATAAGAATAAACAAAAAAAATACAAAAAAAATTTTAGAGGGAAGTTTAATAAAAGATTTAATAACTCTTTGGACCTCCCCCACTGATGCTCCGGTTATTAAATCTTTCCCTGGAGAATCATATAATACAAGTTTTGGAAAAGATTATATGGGCTATTTTTTTAGAAATATTATCATCAGCAAAAAAGGTTAATTTAAGCGCTAGTGAAGCAAATAGTTATTTTTTAACCTTATGATAGATATAAAGCACAACCGCTCCTACTATTATGATAACTATGGCTGCATCTGCTTTATGAAAATACGGGCCTAGCGTATCCCAATTTTCTCCTAAAACCATACCTACCCAAGCGAGAAATAATGACCAAATAAAAGAACCAATAAAAGTTAAAATAATAAATCTTAGTAAGGGGAGCTTAGCAATACCACATGGAAGAGAAATCACTGTTCTTATTCCAGGTAAAATCCTTGAACCAATTACTACTAAGTCTTTATACTTATGAAGCAGTTTTTCTGTATTATCTAGTTCTTCTTCTGTAATCAAAACCCATCTCCCCCACTTTCTGATTAATTTTCGGACCACCTTTTCATGTCCCCAGTAACCTATACCATATGCTACCAATGATCCTAGTACATTACCTACTGCACCCGCAACTGCCACCCAAAATAAACTAAACTTTCCAATTGATACTAAATATCCAGAAAAGGGCATGATAATTTCAGAAGGAAGGGGAATGAGAGCTGATTCTATGGCCATGGTTAGAACAATTCCAGGATAACCTAGGCTTGATATAATATTTATAATCCATGTGGCAACCGACTCAATCATTATGTTAAACTATTGTACCAATATTTATTACAGATTTAAATAAACCATTTTAAAATGTGATATTAATCACAGAAATATTTTAATGTTTATCTGATAATCATCTTACAAATATGATGAGTTCTAACACAAAAATTGTAATAGGAATTGTTGCCATTATCGCAGTTATAATATTAGGCTGGATGTTTGTCTCTAAATCAGGACAGCCATCCCAAGCTGAAAATCAGATTCAAACCCAACCTCCTGTTAGGGAATTTACCATCATTGGCAGCCCTTTTAAATTTGATCCTATGGAAATCAAGGTTAAGCAAGGAAACAGGGTAAGAATTACCTTCAAAAACGAAGAGGGTTTTCATAACTTCACCATAAAAGACTTAAATGTTGCAACTAAAAGTATCCAAAAAGGAGACACTGATACTGTTGAGTTCATAGCTGATAAAACCGGCACTTTTGAATATAATTGCTCAGTACCTACCCATACAGAAAAGGGTATGGTGGGCAAAATAGTTGTAGAGTAATCCCTCAAAATGATATACTCATCCAGCACAAGACGAATATGCTGGATAGTTTCTTAAAACAATCTAAACCTATGCTTTTTAGGAGAAAAGAAACAATCACAGGCTCCGATGACCCTAGACGTATTTTTTATTTATATCAAGGATACGTCAGACTATACACTGTTTCCAAAGAGGGAAGTGAGCTAACACTACACATTTTTCCTCCCTACTCTATTTTTCCAATTCTTTGGAATAAACAAATGGCATTTGATCAATATTATTTTGAATCCTTAACCCCGGTTGAAGTTTACAGTGTTGAAAAGGCTAAATTACTGCAGTTTATTGAGCAGACACCTGATGCAGCCTTAGAAATATTACAACAATTATCCTTATTTACAAAATCTACCATCAAAAAACTGGAATTTAAAATCTTTGGTGATGCCAATCAACAAGTGATGGCGACTCTATTAAACTTGGCTGAATGTTTCGGTAAAAAAGATAAAGGTGGCACTGTTATTGCCTACTGGTTTACTCATCAGGATATTGCCAGCTTCACGGGTTTATCCAGGGAAAGAGTTACTATAGAACTAAATAATTTACTCAGTAAGGGAGTTATTTATTACAACAATCATTTTATTACAATTCCCAAAATTGGGTTATTCGAAGAGGAGTTAGAATAAACATGAAGATAGAGCATCCTGATTATTTACGTGCATTACAGATCATCCCTGAGGCTATCCTTATTACAGATATCAACTCCAATATTGTTTATATAAATTCTGTTTTAGAACAATTAACAGGTTATAAATTAGCAGAAGTCAAAGGAAAAAATCCCAGGATATTAAAAAGTGGACAAACTCCCCCAAGAGTTTACCATAAACTTTACCAAAGGTTAACAAAAGGCAAATCTTTTACTACCAAAGAAGTAGTTAACAAAAGAAAAGACGGTTCATTATACCAAATTGACGCCAGTTATGTACCTCTTTGCCAAGAAGGGAAACCTGTTTTCTATATACAAATTCAGCATGATATTACCAAACACAAAATAGCAGAAGCAGAACTTATAAAACGCACTACCCAACTGACAAATTTAAATTGGTCTTTACAAGAAGAATTTGTCAAAAAAAAGGCGTTGTTTGAAAGTATCGGTGATGGCGTGATCGCAATGGATAAAAAAGGTAAAATCATGGATTTAAATAAAAAAACTGAAACTATTTTTGGCTGGAAAACAGAAGATGTAGTGGGAAAATCATTATTTAAGGAATTTAAATTGGCAGATGAACATGGCAAAATAGTTCCTAAGAATCTCCGTCCTATCCAATTGGCCATAACTTCCGCTCAAGTAGGACACGGAATTTATTTTCTGGTAAGAAAGGGGGTTAAAAAAATTCCTCTATCTATTACCTCCGCACCGGTAATTTTAGACGGATCAGTGATAGGAGCAGTAAATATTTATCAGAATGTAAGCCAACAAGTGGCCGTTGACCAGGCTAAAGATGAATTCCTTTATTTTGCTTCCCATACGCTACGGACTCCCCTTTCCGCCGTAGCTTGGTCAATTGAGAGGCTAAAAGAAAACAGTAAAGATTATTCTGCAGCGCAAAAGAAGTCCATTGATCAAATTTATGACCAAACCCAAAGGATGATAAATCTCACAAATGACCTACTGGATGCAACCAGAATAGAATTAGGCACCCTTTCCTATAGATACGAGGAAACAAATCCCATTGATATATCCAACAATGTGATCACTGATTTAAAAAACCGTATTAAAGACAAAAATATTAAGTTTAAGCTTACTTCCATAAAAAGTGTTAGCACTTATCAAACATATTCCAATGCAATTTATATGATTTTGCACAATCTTTTGTCTAATGCTGTTAAGTTTACGCCTGATGGAGGAACAGTCCGTTTAGAAATTTCCAAAACAGAGAAGGAACTTATTCTCCAGGTTAGTGATTCAGGGGTGGGGATTCCAAAACTAGCCCGGGCCAAAATATTTCAAAAAATGTACCGAGCCAACAATGTTAAGAATAAGTTTGAAGGTAGTGGACTCGGTTTATATATCACAAACGGAATTATTAACCACATGAGAGGCAAAATAACAGTTAAGTCAAAAATGGGTCATGGTACAACTTTCACTGTGATGCTACCTTTAACACCACTGACTATCCACCCAAAACAAACAGAAAGAATATATTTATGAAAACACAAGCAAAAAAGATATTACTGATTGAAGACGAAAAGGTATTACTCAACCTTTTATCAGATACGTTTACAGACTCGGGATTTGAAGTTAGCTGTGCCGAAAATGCTGAGTTGGGTATAAAATTAGCTTTACGAAAGCATCCAAATTTAATCTTATTGGATATTATTCTCCCCAAAATGGATGGGTTAACTATGTTAAAAAAACTGCGTAAAGACAAATGGGGCAAAGGAGTTCCGGTTATTGTCCTGTCTAATTTGGATGACCAAAAAAAGGTTTCAGAGGCAATGAAAATTGGAGTCTATGATTTTTTAGTTAAAAGTAACGTCAAGCTTTTTGACGTAGTAAAACAGGTTACGGAAGTTTTAAGTTAGCACGCTCTTTTTACTACTATTATTGTTACCAAGATAACAGAATTTCCTTTAATTTAATGATAAATTTAAAACATAGGCTGGGGGTAGGAAATTAAGTTATATTAATTTCTAAGATGAAAAGGAAAGATTACACTTAAAATAAAATCTTTCAAACAATTCTTAGTCCTGCCCCCAAGCTAATGAATTGATGATTAAAGTCAAAAAGTTATTAATGAGAAGTGTGTTAGGAAATTTAGTTAATCTCTGGACTGCGCCTACAGACGCTCCAATTAGTAAAACTAATCTCGAGGAAAATTTCACGGGGTATATTTTTGGAAATATAATCCTCAGTAAAAAGGGCTAGTTTATCTCCGGTCGTGATATACTCATCTTATGTTATACATCGTTCCAACCCCAATTGGTAATTTAAAAGATATTACCTTAAGAGCTCTTGAAGTTTTACAAAGTTGTGATGGAATAATCTGTGAGGATTCAAGAAGAACAAATATCTTATTGCAACATTTTAAAATCAAAAAACTACTTTTAATCCTTAATAATTTTAACGAAAACAGACAATTTCCCATCATTTTAAACAGATTGATTAGTGGAGAAAATTTATGCTTAGTTTCTGATGCAGGAACTCCTCTTATCTCAGATCCTGGATATAAATTAGTTAGGGAGTGTCTATCTTCAGACATTCAGGTTGACTCTCTTCCAGGACCAAGTTCAGTAATCACGGCATTAACCCTTTCCGGACTTCCGCCGGATAAGTTTTTATTTTTAGGTTATCTTCCTGAAAAACCAGGTCATAGAAAAACCTTTCTAGTACACCTGAGTGGTGGTTTAGCTATGACACCTAGGGGTATTACCTATATTTTATTTGTGGCACCTCATAAATTAATCAGAACTTTAGGGGATATGAAGGAAGTTTTTGGAGATATTGAAATAGTTTTAGCTATTGAACTAACCAAAATTCATCAATCAGTAAAAAAACAAAAAATCAGTTCCTGGCTGGAAGATTTTAATAAAAAACCTCCAAAAGGTGAATTTGTCCTGTTATTTAACTTATCTAAATAAGATAAACTATTCAGTAGCAGAAAAAGTTCTTTTTTGGACTATTCTTCTTTCAACCCAAGCTAAGTGTTCTGGTAGATTAACAGTCTCAGATAAAGTATTAGCTACAATACCAAAACAACCCTGATCTATTAAAAAATCCAATACATCTGGGTGTAATATTAACGTCCCCCTAGCAATAAACAGTATTCTTTCCCGATGTAATATTTTAAATACCGGCTCCAGGAATTTTATTATCGTTCCTGTATTATATTTTGCCAAATCAGACTGGTCAGAGTGATTATCAATAAGAAGTTTCTGGAGATAATCAAAATCAAAAATAATTCCGTCAATTCCCGCTTCAAGATAGTTTGCGATATTAATAATATTTTCAGGAATAGACATTTCCAACCAAAATTTTAGTGTTCCTTTTCGGTTAAGACCTTTAGAACTAAGCTCTTGCTTAATTTGCAGCAGTTGGTCTAAAGAGGTCACCCTTGGTATAGCGACTTCAACATTTAATAAGTTTTTTTTATTCCTGACAAATAGTAAAGCTTCTATTGCGATACTAAGTTCTTCTTTTCTGTGTAATAGCCTGAGTGTACCTTTTATTTCTCCATCATAAATATCTGATAATTTATATATAACTGGCTGATTAGGGTAAGATAACGCACCTTCACATAATCTAAAAACTAGTTCATCAAAATCACGCGAATCCTCACCTGCCACGAGTAGTCCGTCAATATCCGGATCAATGGCAAAACCATTCGCTAAATTAAGAAAAAGTTTAGTTGCTGATTTGATAATTTTTTTCCGCTGGGTTTGTGGAATAAAAATACCTTCTGATTGAGATAAAAAAACTGACTGGGTAAAAGGATGCAAGCTATAAATTTTGATATGATCCTCAGTCTTCAAAAATTTAAAAATTTGGGGGATAAATAGTTTTTTATTGCCATTTATAACTATCTGATCTACTTTATTCATTTCAGAGGGTGATAACTTACTTGGGAAAGTTATCACTACCTCATTTTTTTCAGGATCAAAAAAAGCTTCTCCGAGATTAAAACCATCATTTAAGAAAAAAACTGCTTGTGCGGTCAGGTTTTCTGCAATACCCTTACCCAGTCCCATGTTCCAAATCTTAGCTCTAATCTCATCCAACCACAGATTGAGGAGTGATTGCCATAGATTCTTTTTCCCTTGATAAGTCTTTCCTTTCAAGAAATAAGATTTGCAGGTTAAAAGTTTCTGTTCAAGGTCAATTGGTAAAGCGATTTTCGCAATTTCATTCTTAATAAGAGTTAGCTTTTGTTCAAAGACCTCTTTATCAGTACCCTGAGTATGTTTCAGTACAGTCTGGAGAATTATTTCTGGTGGGGAGATAACAATTCCCGGTAAAATCGGATAATCTAAGCGTTTTAAAGCAGATAGATTATATAAATCTGTGCCAAAAACAATTTTATCAGTTAAAGCTAAGCTTTCTATAGGCAGAATTTCCATCTTATTTAATTATAACTACGTCATTTCCAACTCTGATATTTTTGGAATCAATAAAACCAGCATTCACTTCTAAAACCATGTCTACATCGGCAATAGGTTGTAGGAGGGGTAAATCAGCATCTTTCTGATCCGGGGTTGGTTTAGGCACATTTTTCAAAAGATCTACAACTTTGCCATTATTAATAAAAATAAAATCCAAGGGAAATTTGATACCTTTCATCCAAAATTTATATTTTTTACTTTCCGGAAAAACGAACAACATCCCGGAATCGGATGCAATACTTTCCTTATCGCCTAATCCTTTTGCTCTTTCCTGAGGGGTATCAGCTACCTCCACTTTCACAAAAGCCGATCCAATGTTAATTTGAGTTTGTGTTAAGGGAGCTTTGTTTGGTAAAAATGAAAGCAGAATACTTGGATCGTGATAAAGATAAAAACTGGCAAAAATAAGTAAAGTTAGCGTTATTATCTGAATCCAAAATTTCTTCATTTTATTAATTGTACATTGTAAATATTACATTGTACATTTACCCCATAAACCCCTTTGATTCTCCCTAGCTTCTCTTTCTGCTTCTACAAACTGGGTGGCAAATTTAACATCTGGAGGATACGTGGAGGCTTTAGCAAAACCCTGTCTTACTAAATAATCATTAATAAAAATCAGATTGCCATTATCCCGTTTTACATACACATACCGCAGTAATCTATTATATTTATCGGTTTCAGAAACATCTTTTGCTAACACAACATTTTTTCCTTCAACTAATTTTTTATTTTCATCTGAAGCTTCTTTCCCAAAACATCCAACGGAGCGTCTTGGGTCAACTGTTTCCGGTGTATCTATCCCTATATATCTAATTTTCTCACCGGTGGATATTTCAATCGTGTCACCATCTATCACTCTACTAACCTTAAACTCTTCATTTTGAGTTTCCAGCTTAAGGGGAAATGGAGATATAGTTATTACAGGAGAAGTAGGTATAGGAACTTGGCTTAAACTTAAGTTAGGCTGGGTTTGCCTAAACCCAATCCAGAGTAATACACCTCCCAAAGTTACTAAAAATATAGATAAAACGACAAACTTAAGTTTTGTATTCACCTCATCACTCATATCTTAAAGCTTCAATAGGATTCATTTTGTCTGCACGAATAGCGGGTGTAACACCGAAAACAATACCTACAATCATTGAAAACACGAATGATAATCCAACTGACCACAAAGGAGTGGTTGTAGTAAAAAATATACCGATTATCAAAGATATGCCAGTTCCAATAATAATACCTATCACACCGCCTAAACCAGATAAAGTTAGAGCTTCAATAAGAAACTGGTTTCTAATATCAGACGGTCTCGCTCCCAGTGCTTTTCGAAGACCTATTTCTCGGGTCCTTTCAGTAACAGAAACCAACATAATATTCATTATACCAATACCGCCAACAATCAAAGATATGGCTGCAATCCCCCCCAACGCCAAAGTTAGAACACCGGTAATTTGAGATATAGTGGATAAGGCTTGTTCTTGGGATTGGATGGTAAAATCATCCTCTGTAAGCCTTTTTTTTAAAACCGCTGTTGCTTTTGCCTGAACATTTTTTACATTATTGGCGTTATCTGCTGAAATATAAATAGTATTTAGTCTTTCTATTCCAAATTGTCTTTGTGCTGCATTAAATGGGATATATACAGAGTTGTCCTGATCTATCCCAAAGGTAGACCCGCGGGAATCAACTATACCGATTACTGTGTATTTTAGCCCTGCTACATCAATATTTTGTCCTAAAGCTTTATTATCAGCAAAAAGATTTTTCTTAACTGTCGGTCCGATAACTACGACCTTCCTTGCTGATTGTTGTTCGGATTCTTTAAAAAAACGTCCTTCTGTAATTTTATGTGAAATTAGCTTTGGATAATTTGCTTCTACTCCAAAAACCGCCACTCCTTTATCTGTTTTATTGCCAAATTTTAAAGCAGCGTTTCTTTGAATTACTGCTGAAACCAAAACCTCTTCTCCAAGCTTAAGTCTAAGAGTAACCGCATCAGTATAAACCAACCTATTGGCCTGAACCCCACCAGGTGATCTTGCCCCTCCGATTCTCCCAGGTATCACAAAAAGTAAATTAGATCCCAAACCCTGAATCTGATTTGTAATATAAGTTTGAAGTCCGGTGACCAAAGAGATCAGCAGTATTACTGAAGCCACACCTATCACAATACCCAAGATTGTTAAAAATGATCTTAATTTATTAGCAAGTATTGCAGTCAATGCCGAAGCTACTGTTTCCATATCTCTCCATCCTTAAGTCTTATCACCGATCTCGCTTGTTTAGCGATATCATTCTCGTGTGTAATTATAATAATGGTTTTTCCTTCCTGATTTAATTTTCTAAAAATGGACATGATCTCACCCCCACTTTTAGAATCCAAATTACCAGTGGGCTCATCTGCCAAAATCAACTCCGGGTTATTTATTAATGCTCTGGCTACAGCCACT
Source organism: uncultured Gammaproteobacteria bacterium (assembly GCA_964504665.1). Taxonomy (GTDB): domain Bacteria; phylum Patescibacteriota; class Microgenomatia; order Daviesbacterales; family UBA10151; genus STC-54. The sequence continues at coordinate 13,742 of CAZDEH010000023.1, forward strand.
CGTTGTTGTTGTCCACCTGAAAGTTGATTAGGATGTGAATTTAATTTTTCACTTAAACCTACCTCCGTTAAAACCTTTCTTGCTCTTTCCAATCTTTGACTGTGATTTACCCAAGCATAAATTAAAGGAAGTGCGACGTTATCTAAAGCAGAGGTTCTGGGTAAAAGATTAAAGGACTGAAAAATAAAACCAATTTTCTGATTTCTGATTTGCGCTTGAGTATTCTCTTTAAGATGAGAGGTATCAATTCCATCAAGTTCATATTTACCAGAAGTAGGGTGATCTAGCAACCCTATAATATTCATTAAAGTTGATTTACCTGAACCGGAAGCTCCAATAATTGCCACAAAATCACCTGATTTAACTTCAAAACTGATATTTTTTAGTGCCTGGAAAGAAACTTCACCGCTTTCATATATCTTGTTTATATTTGAAAGTGTAACGACTGCATTCATCTATTTCCACCCCGTAAAGCACGGAAAACTCCACCTAATGGATTATTTGATCTGTTCTGGTTTATTCCGGAAGTAATGGCAGGAGGATTAAGTATGATTCTATTATTTTCTTCAAGTCCCTCTTTAATTTCAACATCTGTGTCTGACATAATTCCGGGAGTAATTTTTAACGGTCTTAACCCCTGTCCATCCTGCATAACTACGGTATTATCATCTCTTAGAGCCTCTTGTGGCACGACTAAAGTATTTTTTGATTCGGCAATAGTAATCGAAGCCTGACCAGATAAACCGTTTACAAAAGTGATTCCGGGGTTGTCCAGCTTGATTCTGACTGTAATAACTGTTGCCCCGGAAGATGTCTGCTTAGTTTGAGGTAATAATTGATCGACCTTTCCGCTAAATACTTTTTGGGGATAAGAATCAAGGGTAATTTCTGATATTTGTCCTACAGTAATACTTCCAATATCAGCCTCGTCAACGTCTGTGTCAAAATATAAATTGGTTGTATCAACAACTTCCGCAATTATATCTCCGCCCCCGACAATTTGTCCGGGAACAAAATTTACCTTAGTAACAAGACCTGTAATAGGGCTACTAATAATTGCATCCTGAAAATCTCTCTGGGCTGCCTTAACACTATCAAAAGCCGAATCTCTGGCTACCTGAGCAGTGGTTCTGGTTACTTTTTGAGCAAATGATTCATCACTCGTATGATCCTTGACATCGTCCTCAGCTTTTAAAGCAATAGCCTGTTTATCTCTCAAGGTATTCTGTGCTTGTTGTAAAACAATATTTAAATCCTGGGTATCTAGTCCTGCAACTCTTTGCCCATTATTAACTTTATCCCCGACCTTAACATTTATATATGCAAGTTTACCAGAAGACCTAAACTTTAGATTAACTATATTCGTTCCAGTTAAAACACCGGATGAAAACACGCTAGCCCTAATATCTTGTCTTTTAACCTCAACAAACCGGAAGGGTGTTTGTTTTTCCCTTCCAAAATAATTAAACCCTAAGATAATTGTAAGAATTATCAGACCTAAGACTATTAATTTCTTCTTACTTGGTTTCAAAATATTAAAAACTCTCATATCATGCATATTTTAATGCTAGAACACCAAAAAAGGAACGGTTTAATTCTACTAAAGATTGAGTAAGCTCTGGCGTGGTGATCCAGATTACTTAATGTCACATATATTTTTTAACCTTTTCACATTATGGGGTATAATACTTCATAATATTTATGGAGCATTACAGAGAAGAAGATATTATAGCTGCAAATTCTCCTGTTTGCCAACAAGCAGGAATTTGGGATTTTGAAA
>CAZDEH010000024.1:0-14312 GCA_964504665.1 uncultured Gammaproteobacteria bacterium
CCTGGCATTACGCCGGAGGCAATTTTGTCGGTTCTAAACAATCTTTCTGCCATGTTTTGGGCCCATGCGTATTCTGTTTCTTTATCTTTAATAAATGAGTTATATTTTTCCTTATCTTCCACAGAGAGACTTTCTATTTTAATATTTGGGTCAATCCCCAAGCTTTTTCTGGCAACAAAATCAACTAAATATTTCTGAACTTTATTCCCAAACCTCTCTCTGCTTTTATCAATATTATTTCTGGCAAATTCATGACCATGATCTTCATAATATTGCAAGGCTTCTACAAAAGGATTAAAAGTTTCTTCTGTCCCGGGCCCGGGAATTTTTTCTTTCAGCTCAAAAATAATGTCCATCCAACCTGAGGGGATTTGACCCATTGCCTTTACTACACTCTCTACACTGTTCCCATTTTCATACGCTAAAAAAGCCTTATGAAAATCTAATCTGGCTCTTATTTCAAAACGCATCTTTTTTGCCCATGCCTGCTGTTCCTTCACTTGATCCTGAGTCAAATCTTCTTTTGTAACTGGATCTTTACCGCTTACTTGAACCTCTAAAACTTCAAGCACAGATAATGCATTCTGATAATCAACCTGCATTTGTTGAGTAATGTCACTTTTAGAAATCTCAATCCGCCCCAAAACTTCTTTAATATGCTTTTCTTGGGCTTCTCTGGTTTTTTTCCACGGAACTCCAATTTCATAGCCTGATTGAGGATTGTTAATATATACATAATATTCATCAGACTCGAGTTTTTTACGAGCCATCCTTCGTCCATCTTCTTCCTCAACACCATCATCCGGTCGTCTAGCCCCTTCTGCTGCAAAACTTTCGTGTGCTCTTAAAATACCTCTTACTTCATCTTCTGAAAGACCTGCTCCATACCTCTCTTCAATAGCTCTTCTAATATCTGGGGGTATTGGTGGGTGTGCTGCTGTAGCCCTTAGACCTTCTGGTGCTGGTGTATCTGCACGAGGAGCTCCTGGACCTCCTTCTGATTCTGCTCCACCTGTTGTTCCATCTGGCATATATCGTCCTTCTCTTTCCATAAATCCTCCTTCCAAACCTAATAATTAAAAAGGTTAAAAGTATAACTCATTAAAGAATTTATGTCAAGTCTTAGTGTATCATAATATTTGACTTAGAGTGTATAATTATTTTATGAACTCTGATTTATTAATAAAATACACAAACATGTGGGTAGCTTTGAGTCTTGATAGAAACTACGCACCCTAATGGCAAAAACGGGATTTTCTTATCTTCCCAGACCGATAATCAATTAAAAATAGTTTTTGGTATAGGGGATATTCAAATTAAAGCTTATACTGCCAATACAATATTTGGCTAAACAACACTAAATATCTTTCTGAAGCAGATTTCAGCCCAAATCAACAAACTTTATTGTTAGGAAGACAGGGATTTTTTAATTTATTTAAATCTGTCGTCTTTGATGAAAAAGACAGGTTTCTATACATAGAAACTTTTAATTTGACTTAGAGCGTATTTCTGTCATTCCCGACCTAATCGGGAATCCACCCCTGGATCTCCACCTTCGCGGGGATAACACTTTATCTATACATAAAGTGTTAAGTGACACTTCACACTTGTCAAATAATTAGTTAGTCACATTTATTCCCAGCATCTTCTTTTTTCATTCCACAATGAGGACAAACAGTAATCCCTTTCCCACTCTGAATCTTTCCCTGACACCTAGGACATTCAAAATATTCTCCCTCTGCTCCAAGCCAAGTTGAATTTTCTGCCTTGCCACCCAAACCAGAAAAGCCACAACTACCTCGGAGTACCGGTGCTCCTTGAGATACCAACTGACGTTTTCTTTGATCATAAACAACTCTATCTTCTACAACTAATTCATTTGATGCAGAAATTTCCCCTCGAAGTAATTTCAAAGCATAATTATCATGAGCAATTTTATTCTCTTCTGCTTCTATTAATTCCCCCTCCTCCAAAGCCTGTAAAACATCCTTTCTAAGGGGCTGCAGCTTATCTAGAAGCCAGCGACAGCTGTCTTCCTGAGTATTACTCTGATGAGGATCTAATGCCTTTATTACATCTATATGGGAGGTAAATCTTTCTTTTCCTTTAAGTAGAACTGGATTCTTTAATAAATCTATGTCAGAAGAATCTTCCCTTAATTGCTCCCCTTCACCTAAAAACCGATTAAGAAAACATACTGCCTCTCCGGTAGATAATCGATTCCGATATGCAACTGCGTTAATTCTTTCCTCTAACACTTGATAAATAAAAGTAAAGTTATGATCCTTGAAACCATCTTCGGCTTTACCTGGACGTGAATGCCAAATAATAAAATCTCCATTTTCTATTTCTCCTTTAAATAAAGGTTGTTCAATTCTTTGACCAAAACCCATACATTCAGCTCTGGCTCTTAAACCTTGCCCTTTTTTAAAGCTTTCTAAAATATCGCCATCTGCCTCGTAACCAATTGAGTAAACTTGATTTGGCAAACCATTCTCGCCTCTTTTCAAACCATAGCTGAAACGGGTAATGTTTTCTTCAACGATATATTCTCTGGTAAAATATTGGAGATTGTTATCAACTCTGATACGCCATGAAGCAACATCAGAACAACTTTGTAAAGCGTGGATTTCGTCTCGTAGATTAAATGCTTGCTGTGTTTCTATAGCCATAATTTCCTGCTCGGGATATAAAACGGTTTTTGGTTCCTGGCTTACCCTCACGGGATCACAGTTGCGGCACAGCTTCTGAATTTCACAGACTTCCCTTTTTCCGCACCTTTAAATTACCAAGTTATCTTATTTTTGTCAATTACCATCATGAAAGCTCCAGTTAAGTTTAGATTGGTTTAATATGATCTCTTTTGAGGTGCTTGTAGTACGTTTTTTCACGCAGTAGCATCTGAGATAGTTTAATAAACTGTCTATGGAACAACATCCTATTCCGCAAAATGTAACTTCTTTTGAATTCCATCTGGTGGGAGATATGACCTTAAAACAGTTTCTTTATCTGGGAACCGGAATTGGCACAGCTTATCTATTATATAGCACTATTTTTTATTCTTTTCCTGTTATAGCCCTGCCTTTAATTATCTTATCAGTCCTTTTTGGCGTCTCTTTTGCCTTTTTACCTATTTTGGACCGGCCTTTAGACCATTGGATCAAAGCATTTTTCAAAGCAGTGTATTCTCCTACAACGGGTTTTCTACAAACAAAAAACGGCATTAAACAAAAAGTTGCCCCAGATGATCCTTTTTTAAAAAGTAGATTACAGCTTTATCTCTCTTCTATGGGAATGAATGTTAACACCTGGGATAATTTACCCTCTTCCTTAACCTCACCTAAAATAGCTCTACCTCAAATCCCTCCTAAAAAAGCGGAAGAAATAAAACAACAACCCGAACTTCCAACCAATAAGGAATTGGTAGATCTGGTAGAAATGGCAAAACAAGCTCAGGTGTTACAGGCTAAAATTACTGATACGGAAAACCTGATCAAGCAGATGACCTTTACTGCAAAACCCGCCGATCTTAGTCAGGTTTCAGCAAATCTCCAGCATTTAATTACACAAACAGAAGAGCTTTACCATAAGACCTCCCAGATGAATCAGGTAGCAACTCCTCTCCCAGAGCCTAAACCGTTACCCCAAATCAAACCTCAACCCATACCCACACCCCAACCTGTTGTTAACCCGAAAGTAGTAATTGTGGAGACAACACCTCACAAAGAAACTCTTATAACCTTAACATCTTCACCCAATGTCATCAACGGAATTGTCAGTGATAATACTGGCAACTGTCTTGTTAATGTTATTGTTATCATCCATAATAAAGAAGGTCTTCCTGTCCGAGCTTTAAAGACTAACAAATTAGGTCAGTTCGTTGGTTCAACTCCCTTACCTTCAGGAGTTTATACCATCACTTTGGAAAAGGAAGGGTTTATTTTCCAAACTTTACAAGTCACTTTGGAAAACTCTGTCATGGCACCTATAAGAATTGCCTCTCAAAAAGGAGGTTCATAAATTGATCAGTAGCCAGTCTTTTATCCCTATTGAAAATGTCAATCAAGATTTAATTTTTCTTAAGGACGGCGGTGTTGCTATCCTCTTGTCTGTTTCTGCAGTTAATTTTGCCCTTCTTTTTGAAACAGAGCAGATTTCTATTATTGATTCTTTTGCCGGATTAATTAACTCTCTTTCTTTCCCAATTCAAATAGTCATCTATTCCAGGGTTTTAGATGTGTCTTCATACCTCCACACTATAGACAGTGCCTTAGCTAAACAAAATAATCCTTTGTTAAAAAAAATGACCCTGGGATACCGTAGTTTTGTGGAAAAAAGTATTAAAGATAATAATGTTTTAGACAAGAGGTTCTATATCTGTATTAAAATAACTGCTCTGGAAATTGGTTTATTACCATCTAATTTAGAAGAGAGGATACGCAAGGCAACAACTCTTCTCTCCCCAAGAAAAGACCATTTAATAAAACAGTTAAACAGATTAGGATTAAAAACAAAACAATTAACAACGGAGGAGATTATTAAATTATTCTACGAGCTATACAATCCGCAAGAAACTTTGGTTCCTAATGCCGTTAAGATTCCTGCTCCTCCTACTGAAGTAACCATAATCCCCCAAAAACTCCGACCGATCAAGGCTAACCTTAACCCACCTATTCCCAAAATTACAGTACAACCGGTTCCACCAACCCCAACACCTCCACCCCAACCTAAAACAGAACCAGCCACAGTTAATATGGCTCCCAGTCAAACACCGTTAGCGTCACCTTTTATAGTAGAGGAGTTACCTGATGATGGATCCTAAGCAAAAAATACTGACTTTTGAAGATGCGGTTGCCCCTTATGAAATGGAGGTAGATTTTTCATTTCTCCGCATCAACCACCGCCTCTACCGTTCTTTTTTTGTCTCCGGATATCCCCGCTTTGTCGAACCTAATTGGCTGGAGCCCTTAATCTCCTTTGAACATTCAATGGTAGTCTCAATGTTTATTTATCCTACCAGTTCATCCGGTATCCTAGATGACTTGAAACGTAAGATTGCCGAAATGGAAGCAACTATTCAAACAGATCTAGAAAGAGGACACGCTGTTAACCCGGCTGTCACAGTCGCCCTGGAAGATGCTAAAAGTCTGCAGGAACAGCTGGCAAAAGGGTCCGAGAGGTTTTTTCAGTTTAGTTTGTATATCTCTGTCCCGGCAAACTCAGTAGAAGAGCTAAATAATAAATCACAGTTGGTCCAATCAACTCTTGGCAGTATTTCTATTACTGCCCACCCGCTTTTCCTGCAAATGAAAGACGGGTTTGAAAGTACGCTACCTTTAGGACAAGATGCGCTTTATCTGGCTCATAATATGGATACCACCTCCCTTGCTACCACATTTCCTTTTGTCTCATCTGAGCTAACTTCACCGGAAGGGGTAATTTATGGCATTAATGCCCATAATGATTCTTTGATTATTTTTGATAGGTTCAGTCAGGAAAACGCCAATTCAGTAGTTTTTGCCACAGCCGGCGCGGGTAAATCATATTTTGTTAAACTGGAAACCCTCCGCTCGTTAATACTTGGAACAGAAGTTTTAGTAATAGATCCAGAAAGAGAGTACGTTGATTTGGCGACAGCCGTAGGGGGGGATTATATTAATTTTTCTACTACCTCACCCGTCAAAATAAATCCTTTCGATCTGCCTGATGTTCTAAACAGCGAAGAAGATGAGCTTGGCAGGAAAATTTTATCTTTAATCGGATTTCTCCGGTTGGTACTTGGAGACCTTACTTCCAATGAAGTGGCAGTGTTGGACCGTGCACTAAATGCCACCTATAAACTTAAAGGGATCACAGCTAATATTTTTAATAAAACAACAGCTGCACCTGCTATAAAAATTGAATCTCCTTTAATGGAAGATCTATATAAAATCCTGATCGGTATGGAAGAAAATTTAGCCGGTAGCCTAGCTTTGAGGCTGGAAAGATTTATTAAAGGCTCTTTGGCTGGCATCTTTTCCGCTCCTTCCAATATCAATATTCAAAACCAGTTTACTGTTTTCTCTGTTCGGGAACTTCCGGATCAGCTGCGACCTCTAGCGATGTATTTAATATTAGATTATATTTGGACAAAAATCAGAAGAGAGATTAAGAAACGAATCTTAGTGGTAGATGAGGCTTGGTATATGATGAAATTTCCGGATTCAGCAGCTTTTTTAGTGGAAATGGTCAAAAGGTCAAGAAAGTATTATTTAGGAGTCACCACAATCAGTCAGGACGTAGAAGATTTTTTGAGTCAGGATAGAGGTAAAGAGATTATCTCCAATTCTGCCATGCAGATACTTCTAAAACAGGCTCCGGTTTCGGTGGAAAAAATCGGGACGGTATTTAACTTATCCCAGGGAGAAAAACGCTTATTAACCACAGCAGGCGTAGGACAGGGACTGTTTTTTGCCGGAAACACCCATATTGCCATGACTATAGTCGCCTCAGATGAAGAACATGAACTAATTACTACCAACCCAAGAGAGCTGTTAGAACGCCAGCAAAAAGGAGAAAAATAATAGATGGCAGCAATAGACCCCAATATCATCAGAGATGCTGGAAAATTAATTTCTTTATATCAAACAAATGTCCGTTTTCGCACAGCTTTTGATAAGATTGTCACAAGAAATATCAATGCTACATATCAAGGACGTCCTGTTAAACTCTATGTTGAAGTTTTAGCAAATATTAATTCGGGGTATAAACAGGATTATAACCAGGTCAGAAGGATAGCTTTACACGACAGCGAGAGAAAAGTTGGGGAACTATTTAAAAAAGTCGGACCACATGATTTTTTTCTGTTAGATAATGCAACGCGGGCAGCTGAACATGGCATAAATAATACTATTTACTCTCCCCAAGAGATAGATCAAATTAATCAAATTGAAACAGGAACAAAAAATCGCAAAGAAAAAAGAGAAACTTACGCCAAAAGAGAGGCTAATCGCCAACAATTAACTGAAACGCCGGAAACACCACCAACAGCTTCCCAAACTCTACAGCCTTTATCCACTCCCAGTCTCTCAGAGGCCAGGGGCTGGTCTGCAAGAATTGAAAAAGCCAGACAGTTTATTTCCAGCCCAAGGGAATACATTAGTAATTTCTTTCAAAAAGGAGCTACCAGCACTATTGAAAAAATTGGTGTTAGCACAGTTTCAGAAGGAGTGATAAAAACCGTTTCTACCAGAGCGGGAACAAGACTTGTTGCTGGAAAGGCAGCAGCAGTCAGCGCCGGTAAAATTGCTACTAAGTTAGGGGTTAATGCTGCTTTAAAGGTAGGGGCTGGTCTTTTAGTTAAATTGGGGTTCTCAGCCCTCACTGGAATTGCTACAGCAGGTGTGGGACTTCTTGTTGGGGTAGTCATCACCTTAGCAACTACCTTTGGAGACCAAACCAAAAAACTTTTTAAATATATTATGCTGATTGTACTTGCTATTTTTATGATTTTTTTTGTCTCCAGCAGCAATCAAAGAGGGATTAAGATGAACTCTCTCCTCCCACCATATTATGTTGCTGGTAATGTGGGAATTGGCACAACCAGTCCTCCAGTAATCCCACCTGGTGGTGGATCATGTCCATCTGCAGCCGATATTGCTGCCAACCGATCCACTACTCCAGAAAACTGCCGTTACCTTAATCCCTCGATTAATATTTTCGGTGATCTAACTAAACAACAACTTGATACTTACATCCAAGTCTACCAAAAAGAAAGCGGAATGAGCTTGAAAGAATTTACCGATAAGGTAAATATTATTACTGTTAAATCCCGCCAGGTTGGTTTAAACCCCATCATTTTTCTTGGTTATTGGAAATCTGAATCTCTATTTGGTGATGGTTTTGGATGTAAAAATACTCCCCTGAAATTTGAAGATCAACTTAATTGCGCGGTCGGCTTGTCTCCAGGTGGTTCCCGAGCAATACAATGCGCCGCTCCTAACAGTCCTTACCGGCAACAAGGATGTACAGACATCAAGAGTATTATCATGGCACATTCTGATATTTATGATAAGAGTCTTTTTAATTTTAATTATAATACTGCTAGTTACGATCCTGCTAAAGAACCAAATCCTATCACTACGTTTGATGCCATAGCTGAAGGCCACGGACCACGTTCACCTAATTTGTCTAAGGAAGAAGGTATAGTAAATAATAACTGCGTTCATACTTATAATATTTTACTGGAGGTTGCTAATTCAATTGGTGCTTGTATCCCTAAGACTCCAGGAGACTTAACTGCATGTACATTTACTAGAGCTGGAGAAAGTAAACCCTACCAGAGTAGTAAGCTTTTAAGTTATTTCCAGGAAATTTCTCAAAAAACTTCTGTTCCGGCATCATTGTTAGGAGCAATCACCCGCGTTGAGTCAACAATACCTAAAACAAATACTAATGGTCAAGGTCCTTATTCTCTTTCTGATTACTCTGATAGCGACATTGATTACATTAATAATTATATTAACAACAGCTTTCCTAATATTATATTAACAACTGACAATTCAGCCAAAGAGATTGCCAAAATTGTATCTGAGAAAATTCCTGGAACAATAAAATCTGTTTGTCCAGTAAGTGATAATAATGCTTTGGGTTTAATGCAAATCCAACCTCCGGGAACTACTGGTCATGATTCTGCAGCAGTAAATAAAGGGGCGAAAAACATTAACAAAACAGTAAATACTTTAACTCTCAAAGATTATTGCAGCATCCAGTCAAACCTTTCCATTGGAGCTGGATTTATTTTAGAAAAGCTTAACACTGATAAATGGGATCCTAAATGGAGTGAAGATCGTGACTTTCTGAGAGAACTTGCTAGACGATATTACGGGGCTTTTACTTATACCCGTACTGAAGGTTGTCCGACTGATATCTGTTATTATGGTGACGATCTTTACAATAGTATACAAAACTGTAAATCACCTACCCCTTCTATCACACCATATATACCTCCATCAGGCTGTATAGCTGCCAAGAACGTAACTCCACCATTAAATGAATACGACTATCCTAGATATGCCAGTTATCAAGGAAAAGTTTGGCCAATGACTTGCGGACCAACCTCAGGTGCTATGGTCCTACAGTCAACTGGCGTCAATGCCTCAATTGCCGATATAACAAACCAATGGGAAGCAGACGGAGCTTGGTCTGGATCGGTAGGTTTTTATGCTACAGTTATTCCCAGTTCCATTAACAAAAGATACCCAGATAGTCTACGTGCTGAATATAAAACTATTAAAACTGTTAATCAATTAAAAGTTTTTCTACAGGATAGCCAAAATCCAATTATGATTAGCGTTTATTACGAAAACGATGCTACTAAATTAGGCTTAGATAAAATACAAACAGCCGGAGTAAAAGGGACTACTCCTGGGGGAATTGCCCTTACAAATAGTGGTGTGGGACATATGATAGTAGTGTATCAAGCCTGTGACGACCGGGTATATATAAATGACCCAATTTTTGGCGAACAATATAGCGTACCAAACTCTCAATTTAATCAAGCTATTTCTTTTAGCACTAGAGGGGAAGCTGTTGTTGTTTATTTGAAAAAGTGAAATCTTTTTGATGTAAAATAATTATTAATATGGCTAAAAATACGAAAATCTTAATTATAGTAATATCACTTTGTTTACTGTCCATTCTTATTTTATTTTTTACCTTAATTCGAAGACAGCCTGAAAATAAACCTGAACCTATAAAGATCTTCAGTTTAACACCAACACCAATTATGGTTCCCAGTTTAACACCAACCGCTACTTCTGAAATAAAAACTCCTTCTTTTTCCGAAGAACCTGAGCTATTTAAAAAACAGATTGCAGCCCAACCAGCCATAACAAGTCTTATTCCTATTTTACCCTTCAAAGGTCAATATTTCACCCTGGATTACAGCTTACACGACTTCTTATTCGTTTTAAAATTAAATCCCAATAACAGCAAAGCCGGTATGGAGGAATTTGAACAATTCTTAAAACAGTATAATATAGAAGATTCTTCATTATTTACAAATTTAGTAATCCTATGAATAATTTAACTTTTAAACAAAAAATTATGATTGTGATCGGAATAATTGGGGCAATTCTGATCCTGATTTTTCAAAGAGGACTTTATAGTACACCCACAGCTAGTGTAGAAAAACTGCCCCAAATCCAAACAGAGACTGATAAAATTGAACTTGTTTCAACTAACCCTTCTCCTTTAGAAGAAGCCATACTTTGGGCCATGCAACCAATTGAGCTGACTTTTAACACACCTCTGGTTAACGCACCGGAGTTTAAACATAGAATTGAACCAAAACCTGAATATAGGGTAGAACTTTCAGATGATAAAAAAACAGTCAGGATAATCCCCACCAAACCACTTCAACTGGGTTTAAGCTTTACTCTCTCTGTTCAGTCAGACGCTAAGTTTGATGGAAATAAAACACTTGGAAGAGATTACACTTTTCATTTCAGAACAATTGAGTATAAGGGGGTATAGGGAAGTCTTAAGGGTGTTTAACTAAGGTTCACCGGCATCACAATATATTCTAAACCTTCTTCTCCCACCGGTTTAAAGATGGCAGCTGACAAAGCTCCGGAAAATTCGATTATAACCTGAGACGCGCTAAAAGCAGATAATCCATCAATTAGGTACTTAGTATTAAAAGCTATCTGAACTTCTTCTCCTTCAGATTCAATACTCACTTCTTTTTTCTGGCTTCCAAGCTCTTTTGTTTCTGATGTCAATATTAATGTTGACATTCCTCCTGCTCCGAAGGCAGGTAAATTTTGCAATTTTACAGTATTTGCTTCTCCTCTGGCAAATACTGAAGCTAATTTCACCGCTTTCAGAAGTTCATTCCTGTCAACAACAATCCTGGCTTTAACCTCAGCAGGAATAATTTTTTCCCAAGCCGGAAACGTTCCTTCTATTAGACGGGAAGAGATCTCCGTATTGCCAAAAGAAAAAACAACCTGATTCTGATCATCTGAAATAGCAATTTGTATTTTATCGCACTGACTTTCGCTAATCAGCCTCATAACTTCTTCAAAAGTTTTTCTCGGAACTAATGCTTTAAAGTCTGCCTCATCTGTGGTTACTACACTATTGTGAGCAAGCCTATATCCATCTGTTGCTACAAGTTGTAATTTTTTATTTTTAATTTCAGTTAAAATACCTGTCAAAATTGGTCTACCTTCATCCACTGCCGCCGAAAAAGTTACTCCAGAAAGAGCTTTGGCTAAAACCTGAGGATCGATTGAGGCGGTTTGTTTACCGGATAAAGGAATATTTGGAAATTCAGTAGCACTGATACCGTTTAAAGACGCCGAAAAGGTTGGGGTAGTAATTTCTATAGCCTCGTTGTTCCCGTTTATTTCAATTTGTTCGCCGGATAAGTTGGTAATGACATCCACAAGCGTCTTCGCAGGAATAGTCACCTCTCCTTCCTCGAAAACCTTAGCTTTGACTGATTTTACCACTCCAACTTCTAAATTTGTAGCTGAAAGTGTAATCTTATCTAAACCTGCTTGAATTAAAATATTTCCCAACACAGGAAGTTGAGACCTGATGCCAACAGACCTTGAAACAGAGGTCAGAATTTGTATTAAATCTTGCTGTAATATAGAAAATTTCATTCACTCCTCCTTGTGGACAGAAATATATTTATGAACATCCTCATCTGTAACTTTAATTAGTCTAAAATGAACGCGCCCAGTAGCTACTAGGTTTTTAATGTGTTTTTCCTCATCTGTCAAGGTAGCAAAGTTACCTGATTTTACCTCAATAAAATCAATCCGGTCATTATTTTTAATACCGATAAAATCAATCGGCCATCCTAAAGGCACAATCCGGTCATAGTCATACCGCAACTCTGCATAGGTTAATAGCTCTGCCACTTTTCCTTTTTGCGGATTAATTGATCCTTGGATGGTTTGTAGTACCCTCGCAGGAAGATCAGCTACTTGTTTATAGAGCGAGATTAGATCTGTTGGAATTTCCTGGGGGGTAGGTCTTGAATGTAATCTTCCAAAGAGATATGCAACGATGAGTGCAAGTGTTCCGACTATAAAATAAATTATGTTTTGATCCATCTTATCCACTTCTTCCTTAGTTCTAATTCCTAATTACTTATATAGTACGTAGTATTACTAGATTCTGTTAATATGTGCATAAACACCCTTCAGCTAAATGTAAATAGTTTGTGGATAAGGTAATAAACGGTTTTTAGCCGCCACAAGCTATAAACAATAAATCGTAAGCCTTTCAACTTTCGTTTATCTTTCGTGTGTAAAAAGTATATCATAATTGTGGATAATTTAGTGGATAACTTATATCGTTTTGGGGATAACCCAATAAAACCTTTTATCCCACCAAGGCTTGTTTTAACTCCACCAATACCCTTTGAATCTCTCTGTCCCTAATTTGAGCAACTCTAATTTTTTCCACCCCGTGTAATATAGTAGTGTGGTCGCGACCTCCCAGTAAATAGCCTATTCTCTCATAAGGGATTTTACATTCCTCATAAAGTAAATACATGGCAAGTTGTCTTGGTAAAACCAATTCTTTATTTCTTCTGGGACCAGTCATATCAGTCATTTTGACATTAAAATAACGGTTAACTTCAGAAAAAACTCTTTTATGATCAGGTTTGACTGAATTTGCTTGAGGTTTACCAAAATACCCACGGATAAAATCAATAGTTAGGGGTTGTTTAGTCAAGGTTGAAACCTGAATAATCTGAATTAATTTTCCTTCCAGCTCTCTGGCGTTTGTTTCTACCAGCCCGGCAATTAAAGTCAGAGACTCTTCCGGAATATTTTCTCCCCTCTCCTGACACTTCGCTCGGAGTATCGCTACTCTGGTGTCAAAATCCGGCAGCTGGATATCCACCATTAGCCCTCCTTGAAAACGGGAGGCTAATCTCCCTTCCAGTTTTTGAATATCATTTGGGGGTCTGTCTGAAGTTAAAATAATTTGGGTATTTTTAGCCTGCAATTCATTAAAAGTATGGAAAAATTCTTCTTGAGTGGAATCACGCCCGGAAATAAACTGTACATCATCAACAAGGAGTAATCCGCAATTACGGTATCTTGCTCTAAAATCCCCAGTTCTTTTAGTCTGAATACTTTGGATAAAGTCGTTCATAAATTTTTCTGATGAACAATAAATAATTTTTAGATGAGGGTTCTTTTTTATTAGGGCATTGCCTATTCCGTGCATTAAATGGGTTTTACCTACTCCTGTTCCCCCGTAGATAAAAAGGGGGTTGTAAGACGTACCCGGATTGGCAATAACAGCCTGGGCCGCAGCATAGGCTAGGTTGTTTGATAAACCCACCATAAAATTTTCTACTGTGTATTTAGGATTTAATCCGGTGGAAGATGGATTTGGAATGGGGCTATTAAATTCCATCTCGACCCCTCTTTCTTCACCACCTTTATAATCTAGAGAAGGGTCAACTTTTAAATCTATGGTAAAAGTTTGACCAAAAACTTCCTCTACAGCAGAATGAATAAGTGGTAAATATTTTGTAACTAAAGATTCTTTTACAAAAGATGAAGGAGCAAGAATAACCAGTAAATTATTTTCTGCACTTTCCAGTTTAGTTTTAGAAAACCAGGTTTGGTAGTTTGCCAGAGTAACCTGATTTTTAAGAATTTTTAGAGTTTTAGACCACTGCTTTTCCATAATTTATAATATTGATAAATAAGAGGGGCAGATTAATCGACTGGAGCTATCATAGTGAAAAAGTTATCCACAGAAAAGATACCTAAAAGGTGACGAAATAGATCAACTTAATTTTTCAACAGCCCACGTAAAGACAAAACGATTATCTAACGGTGTCCGAAATTTCATTTTGGTAGTAATTTCAAGAATATCGCCAGAGGAGAGTTTAAATGGTTGAGGAATAGGAGCAAAACATTGTTTCCAATGAGTTAATGTGCCCGGTTCTGTGGATAAAATAACCCCTGGAGCAAGTGTAGCCTCAAACCACAAAGCAATACCATTGATCAGGTCCCTCTTCATGATGGGGAATTTTCTACTGACAATACTTTCAGGTTTGATGTTTTTTATAAAATCTATTGAGGAGATAGATTGAGGAGTTGCTAATAATTGGGATTGATCAATATCTGTGATCCAGGGAGTTTTTAAGGCTAATTTTTTCATCAGAGAAAAGTCAAATCCACAGACACGCTGGTTCCATTGGTCAATATAGCGTTCATAGACCTCAGGTTCATACACTGGGGTAGCAAAAAGGGTCACAGATTGAGGAATCATAACGCCGTCTCTTT
>CAZDEH010000024.1:14322-15016 GCA_964504665.1 uncultured Gammaproteobacteria bacterium
TTTTAAAAACCTTTTTTGGGCATTATTTAGAACCTCCACCATTCCTTCTTCAAAAGCCATGTGGCCAATTAATTCACTTACAATTACATCAACCTTCTCCCCTATTTCAACGTTCGTAGATTGGCCATGATGGAAGATGATACGATCAGCCAAGCCATTTGCCTGAGCGAGCTGCTTCGCACAATCAATGATAGAAGAGGCTTCAATGGCGTGAACCCTGGCTGCACCGGCTTTGGCGCAAAACATAGCTAATAATCCTGTTCCAGTGCCTATATCTACTACTGTGTCCCCTGGCTTAACAACCTGATTAATAGCTTTTTGGTAAGCATTTCCGCGGACAAAATCAAAAACCATATCTAACTGGACACTTAAAAATTCATATAAATTAGTCGATTCCGGAAAAAGTTCTGATGCTTCCTTTACCATATATTTTTAGAGCAGTATCATCTTAATAAATCTTTTTAAAAAATCAATTACAAGAATATAACTTGTCTTTCTTAAGGAAAAAAGGTAAACTTCACTCACAATGCCAAAAAGAACGTATCAACCAAAGAAATTAAAAAGAGCCAGAAAACATGGATTTCTTGCCAGAATGGCAAATAATGATGGTCAAAAAGTTTTAAAAAGAAGACGGGCTAAAGGTCGGGTTAAGTTGACAGTATAGTCATCAGTAGTCAGTCTTCAGCTCGCCTCG
>CAZDEH010000025.1:0-13815 GCA_964504665.1 uncultured Gammaproteobacteria bacterium
ATGACTCCATCCCACGACCTTACGGTCGGGGATCTAAGTTCGGAAGGTTAGAAAATGGCCTGTAAAAGAATTGGGAACATTTGATAAAATTGGCCCGGGGCGTACTGCCCTTTTCCTTGCATCTATAGGAATAGACCCAAATACTCAATGAATCTACCCGTGACCTTACGGTATAATTTGTGCTTCCACCTCGGGGGTGGAAATGTATTGACACCTGCGGTAACCTATAACTCAAGTATTAATTCGCTCATTTTCTAAAAATATGCGATAATTATTTGTATGAATAGGATCCAAGCACAAACATTAAAAGGATTTAGAGATCTGCCTGCCGGCAGGCAGGTTTTTTGCCGAAAAGAGGCTTATGTCTAATATGAAAATCCAAACACTCAAAGGCTTTCGTGACTTTTTGCCTGAACAAGCTAATACCCGGGAATTTGTGGTGGGAAAAATTAAGCAAACTTTTAAGTCTTTTGGGTTTGAACCTTTAGAAACTCCTGCTTTGGAATACACTGAGGTTTTAAAGGGAAAATATGGTGAAGAAGAAAAATTAATTTATAAATTTACAACTAAGGGTGGAGACGAAGTAGCTCTAAGGTATGATCAAACTGTCCCACTTGCAAGAGTAATTGCAGAATATCCACAACTTCCCAAACCATTTAAGAGATACCAAATCCAACCTGTGTGGCGGGGAGAAAATACTCAAAAAGGAAGATACAGAGAACTTACACATTGTGATATCGATACCATTGGTTCAAATTCTCCTCTGGCTGATGCTGAAATTATCAGTTGCGCCTTAGCAACAGTTAAAAATTTGGGACTAAAAAGTGCTTATATGGAAATAAATGACCGCAATATTTTTCAAAGCTTAGAACCAAAATACATTTCAGCAATCGATAAACTGAAAAAGATTGGTCAGGATGGAGTTGTGGCAGAACTGCAGCAAAAAGGTATGTCCAAAACACAAGCTGAGGAAATTTTAAATAAGCTAACTACCCAAGAAAAAACTCCGGTGTTACAGGAAATCTTTGCGGCACTTCTACAAATGGGCTTAAAAGAAGGTCAGGATTTTAAATTTATACCAACCTTAGCCCGGGGATTAGATTATTATACCGGTCCAATCTTTGAACTAGTTTCTCCGGAATATGGCAACCTATCACTGGGCGGAGGTGGACGCTTCGATAAGTTGGTAGGAATTTATGCTGGCATAGACTCACCCGCCACTGGTTTTGCTTTTGGTTTTGACCGATTAGTAGAAGCACTAACAGAGCTTAATCTTTTACCTGCTACCCGTACTTCCACCACAATTTTAGTCACAATTTTTTCACCTGATTTGACAAATAAGTCTTTAGAAATCAGTTCTTACCTCCGCTCGAACAATGTAAATACAGAGCTTTGGTTAGATCCAGAAAATAAACTGGAGAAACAGCTTAAATATGCTGATCAAAAAGGAATTCCATATGTCATAATAATTGGTCCAGAAGAAATAAATCAAAATAAAGTTGTTTTAAAAAATTTAAGCAGTAAGAAGCAACAAACTCTCACTCTTGACGAAGTGGTCTCCGAACTGTCATCCTAATATTAATGTCATCAACAATTATAAAAAAAGGTTGGCCTTATCTTGCTTTAGTCCTAGCACATGCTATTTGGGGGGTGAACTTTATCATCGTCAAACTAACCCTTCAGGAAATTCCTCCCATGACCTTAGCTTTTTTTAGATTTAGTTTGGCAAGCTTGCTGTTGCTACCATTTCTTGTTATTTCAAATGAACCTCCATGGACAAATATCTGTAGAATATTCCGCTTTCTGCCTAAAATCCAAACTTCACAGAAAAATAGCCTTGATGAATTAGAGGGAAAAACGGAAAAATTTATCCGAAAAGAAGATCTTCCCAAAATTGTGATCATTAGTATTCTGATGGTTGGTTTAAATATTGCCCTTTTCTTGACGGGTATTTCAAAAACCGATGTTATTTCCGCTTCAGTTTTAACCATGATTATTCCGGTTATCTCTGTTATTTTAGGTTGGAGCATTATGAAAGAAAAAATTTATGTGGTAAATATTTTCGGAATCTTAGCCGGACTAATTGGAGCTATTGCTGTCTTGGGGATCCCTTTAATTCCAATTGGGGCAGGATTCGGTAATAATGCTATGGTCGGGAATTTCTTGATTATTTTATCCTCTATTTCCTGGGTTATCGGAGCGCTACTTTCAAAACAAATCTTGAAAAAATACTCAACGCTCACAATTACCTATATGGTTTTTTTGATTGGAGCGTTTATTTTTCTTATTCCGGCAATAAATGAATTTTTGCAAAATCCAGCTTGGTTTAGTCATGTTACTTATTTTGGTATATTTGGGATTGTTTATATGACTCTAGCTTCTTCTATTTCGGCATATTTTCTGTTTCAATGGGGACTGGATCAACTTGGTGTTACTAAGGCAGACCTTTTTCAGTATATTGAACCGGTTATCGCTATCAGTTTGGGTATTTTAATCTTAGGAGAAAAACTCCGGTTTTCTTTTGTTATTGGCACAGTTTTAATCATTTTAGGGGTTTACTGGAGTACTTTGGCCAAAGAAGCGCACAAACACCACAAGGCTCACAGGCATTGAGATTTAGCTTACCCTTTGATATAATTTCAAAATTGTATGAAAGCAAATATTCATCCGACCTATTACAAAGATGCTAAAATCAGCTGTGTCTGTGGAAATACTTTTACAGCTGGTTCAACCCTACCGGAAATAAGGGTGGAAATTTGTAGTGCTTGTCATCCGTTTTTTACAGGAACACAAAAATTTGTTGATACCCAGGGCCAGGTTGAAAAGTTTGGTAAAACCCTGGAGATCGCCAAATCGAAAAAAGTTGAAAGAGAAAGAATATTGGCAAACCGTGCTATGAAAATTCAAACCGAAAAAACTGAAAAACCTACTCTCCGTGATCTGTTAATGCAAGCCCGCAAAAAAAATGCTTCTTAGATGGACTCTTATCTAAAACAACAATTAGATGAAATAGAACAAAAAATTTCCCAGGCTAACGAACTTCTGGATGATCCCCAACTGGCTGATTTAGCAAAAATGGAAATAGCAGAACTCGAGGCCCAAAAACAAGAATTAATGTCTGCCGACTACAGTCTACCGTCTTCCGCTGCGGAAGTCGGCTCGCCTCGCGAAGCGGGAAGTCAGAAGTCGGAAGTCGATATCAACCCAAACATTGCTGTACTTGAAATCAGATCTGCAGCGGGAGGAGATGAAGCTGGTCTGTTTGCCGAAGATCTTTTGCGGATGTACACCAGATTCATCCAAAACAATAACTGGAAGATGGAAGAATTATCCCGTTCCGAAGGAAAATTAGGCCAAATTAAAGAAATCGTTTTAAAAGTTAGCGGTAAATCAGCTTATGATAATCTAAAATTTGAATCTGGAGTACACCGTGTCCAAAGAGTGCCAGAAACAGAATCCAGTGGCAGAATTCATACCTCTACTGCTACAGTAGCAGTATTACCTGAGGTTTCCTCTACTGAAGTGTATATTAACCCGTCTGATATTGAATTTGAAGCTTTCAGATCTGGTGGTGCCGGAGGACAAAATGTGAATAAAGTAAACACCGCAGTACGTGTTAAACATATACCTACAGACATTGTAGTTACAGCCCAAACTGAACGCTCTCAGCTTCAAAACAGGGAAAATGCCATGAGCTTACTTAGGGCAAAACTTTGGGATATTAGTAATGCGCAAAAAATGAAACAAATTGGTGGAGAAAGATATTCACAAATTGGTAGTGGTGACAGATCAGAAAAAATTAGAACTTATAATTACCCGCAAAACAGAGTTACTGATCACCGAATAAATAAATCCTGGCATAATCTGGAAAATATTTTGGAAGGGCATTTAGCACCAATAATTAAAGCTCTGAGAGACGCAGAAAATGGATAAGCCTGACGCTTATACAAAAGGGTGCGTCGAGTTTTATAAACTCAGGTTTAAGGTTACTCCTGATGTTTTGATCCCCAGACCAGAAACAGAATTGTTGGTAGATGAGATCTTGGCTTTTTTAAAAACCAATAACCATCAGCTAATAACTATCCTAGACCTTGGCACTGGCTCAGGCAATATTGCCATTTCTATTGCCAAAAACCTTAATTTAAATCCCACCTCTGGTGTGGGAGTAAAAATTATAGCAACTGACATTTCTAAAAAAGTATTAAAAATAGCAGAGCAAAATGCCAAACTTCAGGGGGTAAAAGACAAAATAACTTTCATTCAAAGTAACTTACTATCAGCCTTTTTCAATTCTTCAGCTTTACGATGCCACCCCAGGGGTGGACATTCGAGGAATTTTACCTTACAGGATATTGATATCATTGTAACTAATTTGCCATATATACCTTCTGCCAGAATTCCCTATTTAGATTCTTCTGTCAAAGATTTTGAACCACACCTTGCCCTTGATGGTGGAAAGGATGGCTTTGATCTGTACAGAAAATTATTTCAACAGATCAATAAGTTTAGCCTTCCACCTCGAAGGTGTAAACCTAAACTTATTTTAGGTGAAATTGATTATACACATGGAGAATTAGCAGCTATTGAAGCCTCAAAATATTTTCCAGAGGCTAACATAGAAGTTAAAAAAGACTTAACCCACAGACAAAGGATACTATTAGTTAACTTCTAGCGGTGCAAGGCATTATTTATAAAATCAGCTACAAAAGTTCTTGCCCCTTCAAATAATTTCTGCCTAAATGACCGTGGATGAGCTGTCTCTTCCAACCTAGTATTCGCTTGAGTTGCTTTCTCCCGAACCATTCTAGCCATTGTGTTAGCTCTAAATTTTTCCTCTTCTATTTGGGCTCTTTCTAATTGTGACATTCTAGGATTTGGAGCTTCTTTTTGCGACTCAATTGATGCTCCGTCTTGTATTTCTTCTTCTTTGCCCATTTTGTTCACCTCTTTTCTATGATTAATATCTACCTAGTAAATTTACTATAGTGTTTAACTCTGGGACTGTCAAGGAAATTGCCGTTGTAAACTCGAGTTAAATTGGTTTATAATTTTTGAAGGCAAAATTATGTCAGACGACAAACTCTACTACAAACGCGTACTGCTTAAAATTTCCGGTGAATTATTTGGTGATTCCTCTGGGCATGGTATTAATTTTGCCGCCTTTGAGAGTATCGCTAAAGATTTAATCGATATTAGGGATCAAACTAAAATTGAGTTAGCACTTGTAGTCGGTGGTGGTAATATCTTCCGAGGTAGAGATAAAGCTGAACATGTTGATGAGGCTACTGCCGACTATATGGGTATGCTGGCAACTATCATTAACGGTATGGGGTTACAGGAGGCTCTGGAACGCCTAGGAGCCCCGACAAGAATGATGACTGCTATTGAAGTAAAATCTGTGGCAGAACCATATATCAGAAGAAAAGCTTTAAAGCACTTAAACCGTGGACGGATTGTTATTTTGACTGCCGGAACTGGTAATCCTTTTTTTACAACAGATTCCGGGGCGGCACTGCGTGCAGCTGAACTTAATTGTGACATTATTTTGAAAGCTACAAATGTTGATGGGGTTTATTCTGAAGACCCGAAGAAAAATCCTTTAGCAAAACTCTTAACTAAAGTGACTTACCGAGAAGCGATTGAGAAAAACTTAAATGTGATGGATACTACAGCTTTTGCTCTTTGTCAAAAACAAAAAATTCCTATCGTTGTCTTTAATATTAATAAATTGAATGATTTAGATGAGATTCTAACCGGTCATAGTTTCGGAACTTTAGTCACAAACTGAAAGTTAGTTATATCACTCACTTGGCATATCCTGTAAAAATGCAGTTACTGATCTTTCTTTATTGTCGTTCCAGACAGTTAAATTAAGTGAATCTCCTATTTTTTTACTTGCAATCACTGAAGTAATTTTAGTTGCATCAGTAATCTGTTCATTGTTGATTTTGGTAATTATATCCCCCACTTTTATTCCGGCTTTTTCTGCAGGAGAATTTTCCAGGACATCCTGGATATACGCTCCCTGAGGAATTTCATTCATAATTGCCACATCTTTAGAGATAAACTGATACCTAATACCAAGATACGGTCGGGAGACTTTACCGGTTTGGACAAACTCCGAAACAATTTTTTTCACAGAATTTATAGGTATTGCAAAACCAATGTTTTGTGCTCCCTCTGTAGTTGCAACATTAACACCGATCACCTGACCGGCAGAATTTAGGAGTGGTCCACCTGAATTACCTGGGTTAATAGCTGCATCAGTTTGGATTAAATTATCCAGGCTTTCAGAAACGCCTGAAAATGGATCACCTGCATCAACTTGTCGACCTAAACCGGAAACAATTCCGGTTGTCACAGTATTGGTAAATTTGCCTAATGCATTCCCAATAGCAATAACCGTTTGGCCAACTTTTAGATCAGAAGAATTACCTAAATCTAAAGCTACTAAATTAGTATCCTCTTCAATAGAAACTATGGCAAGATCTAAAATTGGATCCCGGTAAATTTTCTTAGTACTATACTTCTTTCCATTTTTAGTAATGATGTTATAAGTTGCAGTCACATCAGACACTACATGTTTATTTGTCACGATAATACCTTTAACGGAAACTACAAAACCTGTTCCTATTGTACTACTTTGATTTCTCGGGCTTGTAAACGGATCAAAAGGGTTAAATATCTTCCTGGTTGCCCCAATTGCTACTACTGACGGAGATACTTTATCAACCACATCAATAATAACATTCTCTTCCTTTAATATAGTTTGGGTTTTTTGTTGAACAAGACTCCCAGGTGTAATATTGCCACTAATATTAAATTGAGACAAATTAAAGGGTACTTTCTGATAAACATTAGCAATAATAATTGCAATAACAGCTACAATTATAATAATCGATGACTTAGGAAAATTACTGGCGATCATAGTCAATATTTTTTAATTAAACAGCTCGAGTGCTTTGTCCAGTTGATTATCTATTAAAGGGTCTTTCTCGTCTGCTTGATATTCTATCTTAACATCAGGTGTAAGACCCACTCCATGTACCCATCTGCCTAAAGGCGTTAACCATTTGGCTGTGGTGATGTGAATTCCTGTTCCCTGAGGCAAATCTTCAGTGGTTTGAATCGTACCTTTTCCAAAAGATTGTTCTCCAACTATAATTGCTCTTTTTTTATCCTGCAGGGCACCGGCTAAAATTTCTGAAGCTGAAGCAGAGCCTTTATTAATCATCACAACCAGTGGCATTTTTAACATTTTTCCATTTCTAACAACTTTTATCTCTTCTCTTGTTCCTTTAGCATCTTCCTGTAAAACCAGAGGACCTGAATCAACAAATTCTGAAGCGATGTACGTGGCCGACTGTAAAAATCCTCCCGGATTATTCCTAACATCAACAACTATCCCCTGAGGTGAACTACTTAGTACCTCGTTTATTGTTTCGTTCCATTCTGTATTAGTCTTTTCTCCAAATCCGGAAAGCCGGATATAAGCTACTTGTTTCCCGGATTTAGTTTCTTTCATCTTTAGATCCACAGTTTTGACAATAATCGTATCTCTTTTCAAGGATACATCTCTTGGTTTATCCTCATTCTCCCGAAACAGAGAAATTGCTACACTCGAACCTTTTGGACCTCTAATCATACTGACAGCATCAGGTAAAGAAATATTGGTCACCTCATTCTTATTGATTGAAAGTATAATATCTCCCGCCTTTATTCCGGCTTTTTCGGCAGGTGTATCTTTCAAAGGTGCTATAACTACGAGTCTTTTATCTTTATTATAGCCAAGCTGCATACCTACACCCTCAAATGATCCACCTAACTGTTCTTTGGTATTTTTTTGAGATTCCGGGGGAAGAAAAACTGTATAGGGATCTCCTAAGGCAGCTACCATTCCAGTAATAGCCCCAAAATACATTTTTTGAGGATCAATTGCTTTTTTGTCTATATATTTTTGGGAAACAAGATTCCATGTTTCCCAAAATAATTTAAAATCAATATTATTGTTTTGAGGTGGCTGATCGGTCACTTGCAAAACTGGTTGGTAATTTTTCCAACTTAAAGTATAGTCTCTGTGGCCAAGTTGAAATCCCAATATAAAAATCAGCACAACTACTATTAAAAAACTAAGATTTAAACGTTTCATATAATAATTTCTAAGTTTTGATAAGCAGTTCTGATCTTTTTAGATTTAGTGTTAACCAGAACTATGGTTGAACAGATCCCCGAAGGAAGTTGAGACACAGTCTTATCAATCGCCTCCACAATTCCTTGATACCCAAGATAATCCTGACCCACTATCCTAACTTTTTGACCAATCTGAAGGTCAACCATATTTAGCTCTGGTAGCCTTTCCACAAAAGAATCTCTCGATAATTTTGTTTTGCGAATATAAATCATACAACTGTTATCATCACTTGGCAAGATTAATCTATTACGGTTACCATCAATGATAGAAAATTTCCCGTTGCTTTGTTGTAATAGCGAGAAGATGTCTTCTCCCATATGAATAGACCCGAAGCCCTCAGTTATCAGTAGACTTAATCCAGTATCCGACCATTGTTTATTGTATATATTCCATCCACCAGCAATTGCTTTATAATCTTTCGCATTAATACCACCTGAAATGATCCCGGCAATACCAAGCTCAACTGCTTTTTCCAGACCATCAGAAAAGACTACTTCCCCCCCCACGATAATTTGACCCCTCATAGTCTGTTCCAATTGGCGGGAACCAACTAGTACTTCCTTCGAACCTATGACATTTAATGTACCTTCTCGACTTTTTCCTGAACCCAATACTCCATACACCAAACTAGCCATAGTTTTAATGGTGATCATCCCCTTAGCTTCATCAATTTCCTCAATAACTCCCCAAACACCACAAACAAGTTTAATGTTTTTAGGAAATAATTTAATCCGTAGTCTGCCTGTTTTGTCATCATAATAATCTAATATTCCATCTACCGGAGATAAAAGAATATTTCCTCCCAAGCCAAAAATACCTTCTTTTGAAGCTAACAGTTCATCTTTAAAAATATTGTTTCCCATTGCACGTTTGAGAAACTTAGGTGCCTCAAGAGAAGAAACATGTAGTTCATTAGCTAAGTTAACAGTCCTGAAACCGGAGGCTTTCTTCCCCTCAGCCAAGATATCGTGAGGTGTAACTTCATCTCCAATTTTGACATTTATTACCTCCGTAGCAGAGGGTAGTGTACGTTGAATATAAATTACCTCGTCCTTGCTTATTCTCATCCGCATATTAACAAAAAATTTATTCATAGTATCCTTGTATCAATGATCAATCCTAATTGTCCACCAACTACTTGTATGGATAGGATTTTTTTACTCATTAATTCTACCGTAGAAGAGGTAAAAGTCACATCTACTTTAGATTCTGTTACAGGAATGACTATTAAACTTCCCACCTGAATCTGATACTGCTGATTTTTTATACCAATAATTATTAACCCACCCATCTGTAATTTTTCCGGTCTAATATATGTTCCTATTTGTTTCCGACCTAATCGATTTAACTTTAATAAAAATGTCGTTATCCCGCTAGGTAAAATAACATCAATAAAGACTCCTACCAATTTTTGTAAATCGGTAAAATGTTCGAAAAATACCTCTGGTATATCTATTCTTTTAAGATTTTTATTATAGAATCTTGACTGATTTTGTTCGATAATTCTGCGGAGAATTGCAAAATCAAATAATAAATCTTTCTGATTTTGAGGGATAGTCTGAGAGTATAAAATTCTATTACCGAGTCTGTTTTCTGAAATGGTATGGTCCTCTTTTACTTTCAACCATTTCTGGATATCTTCTACTTCAATTCCTTCTAATTTTAGATAATAATCAAATAATCCTTGAACTGCCGGCATATTACCACTAGTATAGCGTGAGTGCATTGCTAGAGCAAGAATAGAGGGTATATTTTTAAACTTTGACGGTAAAAGGAAGCAATGCCAAATGGCGGGCGCGTTTAACTTCTCTGGTAGTTCTCCTTTGATGTTTCGCACATGTTCCGGATCTGGCTCTAGCCACTATTCGACCACGATCGTTAATAAAACGATGCAGAGCTACCATATCAAAATAATGTGGTTCAGTTTTATTGCTGCAAAATTGGCAAATCTTTTTTGAGCGTATTTGAGGATATCTCTCACCATTTTCTCCTGACTCCGGAGATCTCATCTCAACTTCTCGTGTAACGTTTTTATCAGTCTCTTTTTTGGGCACCACGTCCTTCTTCTGCAGTAAAGGAGAGCTGATTGATTTAACTATACCTTTTGATAAAATTTTTCTGGTTGTTGCCATTATTCAAAGATCTGAGGAGGATTATATCAGTACTACGTCTCTAAGGCAAGACTAATTAGAACGGTAAATCTTCATCCGCTACCGTTTCATTGGGTTTTTTGGGGGTATCTTCTTTAACTGTCTCTTCTTTTACTTCAGGTTGCTTCTCTGAAACCTCTTCGGCTTTTTTCCCTATTGGCTCTGGTAATACCACATCTTCAACTGATTCGGTTGACTCAGTAGAAAGTTTTGGAGTAATCAATATCATGTCTTCTAAAACAATCTCTGCATCACGTCTTTTATTTCCATCTTGACCTACCCACTCACGATATTGCAATCTACCTGAAACAAAAACCCTGGAGCCTTTTTTCATTAACTGATTACAAAGTTCTGCAAGTTTTCCCCAAGCGATAATTTTATGAAAATCTACTTCTTCTTTTTTCTCACCGTCACTGGTATAGGTTCTATTAGTGGCAAGACCAATTGTAGCCACAGCAGTACCTGTAGGAGTATATCTGAGTTCCGGATCTCTAGTTAAATTACCTATTAATTCTACTTTATTCCAAGACCTGCTTCCCATAAATCCTTTTAAATCCTTACAATCAAGTACCGCAAAATATCTTCTTCTATTTTTAAAGACTTGTCAAGCGGAGAAATGGATTTTGGGTCTGTTTC
This sequence comes from uncultured Gammaproteobacteria bacterium, assembly GCA_964504665.1. Classification (GTDB taxonomy): domain Bacteria; phylum Patescibacteriota; class Microgenomatia; order Daviesbacterales; family UBA10151; genus STC-54. Next base: position 10,978 of record CAZDEH010000025.1, read on the forward strand.
AAAAAAATAATGAGCATAGTAAGCTTTTGTCAGCTTTTGTATAGGGTAAGTTAAATCTCTTACACCCCATAATTCTTCTTTAACATTCTCCCCCATTTTTTTGGTAATAGAATCCAGAAGTTCTTTACGGGCTTTTTCTTCCAATTCAGATTTAACTATTACAGTTAACGCATACTTATTCATTGTTAGGAATTGTACTAGGAATCAGCCTAAAATTCAACCTTACCATTTTAACCTTTCACTTTTGAATTATTTTTTTATCACTAGTACTTTGTCTCTATCGGTTTTTAAGATCTGATATCTATTTTTTTCTACACGTTCATTTTCCAACCTCCAGGTATTAGTGATAAGTAAAAAGTTTTGATCATTGGCAAATAAATATTTTAAATCCTGATTATAAAGTTTTGTCACCGGACGCCCAGCATAAAATGTTCCTGCTGGATCAAAATCTCCATCAAGTAAGATTTTCCCAGACATTTTTCCTGCTTCTTTTGACAAAATAGCTTCATCTGAAATAAAGGCAGGAATATCAATAAACTGAAACCATGCTGCCCTTATTTGCAACAGAGAATAATATCCTGCAAACACCAATAGTAAAATTCCACCCACAAATTTGAGTCTTTTTGACCGAATTATTTTTTCACCAAGCACCCAAATACTCCCATAAAAAAGTAAGACCATAAATGGGTGGAGAGGAATCAAATGCCAAATTTGCAGTCTCTCCGAAAATATAAACTGAATGGAATAAAGCGCAAAGAATAGGACCAAAATCAAAAACCTTTTTTCTTTCAAAAATATTCCCAATATTACACCCAGTATTCCAGGCCAAAACCATTTGCCGATTCCGTTATGGAGGTATTCTTTAAAAAGTTTTAAACTACCAATAAAATTATTTTCCATTGTTGATTCCCTCACGCTATGGTTAAAATGCCACCATACCTGGGATGGCTCTTTTATAAATACTATCAGTATCCAGACACCAAATAGTCCAAGAGTTAAAACAACAGGCAGTAGAAAATCTCTGATTTTATATAGTTTGTTTTTCCAAAAAAGTACCGCTAAAACCGGAATTACCGCAGGTATAAAGACAATTCCTTTAATCATGGCTAAAAATGCCAAACTTAAGGCTAGAGGTAAAAAAAATTTCTTTTTTTCTGATGCTAATACTGCTAGATAAATAGTCAGGACAAAAAAGAGTGTCAGTAAAATATCCAGGTTCCCGGATCTTGCCCTACTTAGAAACCAAAAAGATGAAGATAGGGAAACAGCAGATATAAAGCCTACCGATCTATTAAACAATTTGCTCCCAAGCAAATAAACCATATATAAAGTAACCAAACCTGCTATAGCTTGAGGTAATCTGGCAATCCACTCGTTAACACCAAAAAGTTTAAAAAATATAGCTTCAATCCAAAAACCTCCCGGGGGTTTGTCGGTAAAAGTAGTTCCGTTATAGATTAAATTAAATAAATCTCCAGTTTGACTGATATGTCTGGCCACATCGCCGTACCAAGCCTCATCCCATGAAACCAAAGAAGATTGCCCTAACTTATAGAAAAATAGAGGTGCCAATAGAGAAAGCAGGGTTAAAGCTAGGAGGTCTTTTCTGTATTTTAGAAACCTACTCATTATGTACTAACTAAAAATTCAATGACATCCCCATCTTTAACCTCAGATGCTTTCCCTTCTGTTCTGATCCATCCTTTTTGTTTGGCAACAGAGTATGATCCTGCTTCAATTAATTTTTGGTATTCTATAACTTGAGCCCTAATAAAACCCTTTTCAAAGTCTGTATGAATAACTCCTGCAGCTTGTGGAGCTTTTGTGCCTTTTTTGATAGTCCAAGCCCTGACTTCCTTTTTCCCAGCTGTTAAAAAGGAAACCAGCCCTAAAAGATCATAAGCCTTTACTATTAACCTTTCTAAACCTGTTTGTTCAATCCCCAACTCATGCAGATATTCTTCCAGTTTTGCACAAATCACTATCCCACCTGATGTATTTAATGTAGGATCTTCTAACTTTTCTGCATATTCAGCTTCTGCAACATTATAGACATATAACAAAGGTTTGATCGTGAGCAGCGGTAGAGTGGTAAACCAATCTTTTAACCTCTCATCCCCAACCTGGTAATTACCTATAACTCTCCCCTCTTCTAATTCTTTGTTAATTTGGTTGAGGATTTCCAGTTTAGATTGTTCAATTGGGTCTTTGGCAATTTTTGCCTGTTTTTCCTGGGCAACTATTAATTTATCCACCACAGATAAGTCTGATAAACCCAGTTCTGTTTCGATAATTAACTTATCTGCATCAGGATTTTCGCTTCCTTCCCTAATAATATTTGCGTCCTCAAAGTCTCTGAGAACGTGAATAATGGCATCAACTTCTCTAATATGTGATAGGAACTGATTTCCCAGGCCTGCTCCGGCAGCAGCCCCCTTCACAAGCCCTGCAATATCAACAAACTCCACCACTGCCGGAATAAGAGGTGGTAAGTATTTTTGAGCATCCACCCCTGGGGTGTCATCCTGAACTTGTTTCATGATCTCTTGTGGAATCATCTCTTCTTCCTTTGCCACTAAATCTGCTAATTTTTCTAATCTAAAATCAGGTACAGCCACTACACCAATATTAGGCTCAACTGTAGCAAAAGGGTAATTAGCACTAAGAGCCACCCTCTTTTTCAAAAGGGCATTAAACAAAGTACTTTTCCCCACATTTGGTAACCCAACAATTCCAGCTTTAAATTGAAACCCCATATTTACAAATTATAGCAACAAATTTTGTTATACATTAAGCCAAGTCCTTTTTCATTTCCTCAAACTCTTTTTTATTTATTTC
>CAZDEH010000026.1:0-2207 GCA_964504665.1 uncultured Gammaproteobacteria bacterium
TGAGTATATTAAACCAAAAATAATCTTATTTGTCAATTCCTTGTATAAGTCAAGGACATTTGCGACATACCCCCTTTCTGTATTAAATATTGCAAAGGACTTTTGAGACCTAAGGATTTGTGAGGCCTAATGGTGTTGTACCAAATTAAATAATCTGCCAGTTTCTGATTAAATAATATTCTGTCATCTAAAATATCTAAATTATTATCAATAAATTCTTCCTGCAGAGTTCTGTTATATCTTTCAATGTAGGTCTGGATTTTAGGGCACCTGGGATATGAGAAATAGTGGGGAATTTGATCTGCTTTTAAGGCATCATCAAATTCCCCAAGGTTTTCTGAACCATTATCTGTCTGCCAATCTATAATGTTTCCCGGATAAACAGTCTTAAACCTTAAGTAAAAATCCTTCATGTTTCTGGAACTTAATCTTTGGTAATTTAAAGTCAGAACAAACTTTAATTTAGCATCAATTGCTGAGATGTAATAATTCCTTAACCCATTATCTAACCTGATAACAGTATCAGATAAAATGTGACCAAATTCCTGATGTTTAGGTGGATGCTTCACTCTGAGCTTTTTAACCTTTTTAGCCTCACTTTGAGCCCACTTACCACTGGGATTATGGTAATACCTACCCTTCTTCTGGTGGAACATATTATGTCTTTTAATAATGTTACCAATTGTTGACTCTGACACTGTTTTAATATCTTTTAATTTACAATATTCATCAAGAAAGACCTTAAGTTTTTCCTTACCAATCCCCGGATGATCATCTCTTTGCCCCCTTAATATATTCCACCACCTTAGCGGTATATTTAACTGTCCTAAAATGTTGAGGCTTAGTGGAATATGGTACTAATGATTCCAGTCTGCCTGCATTCTTCTTCATCCGGAGTTTCCATCTACTAATAACTTTTCTGTCCGCTCCAAAAGCTTCAATAGTGGCTTTTTCTCCATATTGTTCATACATTTTAATTATTTTCATCCTTTGTCCTGCAATCTCACTTTGTGAGAACTTCCTAAGGCTTGAAAGCATTCTTTTTACCCCCTTCAAGCCTTTGATTCTACTAAATATTGGGTAAGCTCTGGCGTAATGATCCAAACTACTTAATGTCGCATATGTATTTTAACTTTTTCATGCCTTATAGTTAAATTTGGTTAAAAAAAGCTATTGTACTTTGCTATACATCTTTTAAACCAAATACATAAGCAAACTCTGAGTTTAGACCGTCAGACAGGAATAATTTGAAAAACTCTTCCAGTCTGTGTAAGATATCATCAGGATCACCCAATAATATTTGTGTATTTAGAGACTTTTAGCCTCAAGAAATTGAGGAAAACTTACCAAATTTAAGCCCATAACCTAGAACCCCAGCGAGATTCGAACTCATGATTGGATTATTGCATCAATCTTCTTTATTTTTGATTTCGTAATTCAACCGTGATAAAATACAGCAATTATGGGATTTATTGAGCAGTCAGAACAATTAAGGAAACAACAAGCTAGGGAAGAAGCAGCTAAACTTGCAACTCAAAGACTACAAAATGAAGCTGCACTAGCTAGGCAGAAAGCTATGGAAGAAGACAAAAGCCATGCTTCTGAGGATAATAAGGCAATCTGTGAACTAATAGATAACCTTCCAGCATTTGACATTAAAGCTTATATGAAAATAGTTCGTGGACAAACAGGTTATGAAGGATGGCCGTTTCTCTATACAAGAGATGAGGATTTAAGTGATCCAGTATTGAGAGAGAAACTGTTAAAGGTAGGTCTAAAACCTGCAGAAGAAAGATGGCTGAGTTTAGACGGTGAAGGTAGTGGTTATGTGACAGATAGGTTACCGACAGTTCACCCTTCGAAGATGTTTAATGGTTACAATGTCAAACCGCAAATAGGCAACTGGTTTTCTAGGAAAAGTCTAATAGAACCGCAAGAGCCTGGAATTGGTCTGTATTTTTGGAAGCTTGTTGAAAAAACGTCAGAAAGTTATAGTAGAGATTCTTATCTAGCAATAACTGTTACTGATCATGTGTTTGTAAGATTTGTGTTGCCGACACAAGCCATAATAACTGGAAGTGGTGAGCGTGTAAATGTTACCAGCTTGGAGGTTTTTGATCATGCATTAGAACAGGGGTTTAGGTATCCACATAGAACTAAGGTAGGATACCCGCAGCCTATACAAACTCACATTGGCTAGCTTGTTT
>CAZDEH010000026.1:2234-13698 GCA_964504665.1 uncultured Gammaproteobacteria bacterium
GAAGAATAATTATTTTTGTTCAAAACTTCTTCCATTAGCGGGTTCTTCGGAAAAATGAGGATTGATTTTGTAGTTGCATTTTGTCATTATTTTTGATAATATAATGACGTATTTCCGAAAGAAATACATTTGATTCGCTAATTCCCCCCAGTTCAACTCGAGCTGGGGGTTTTTATTGCGTAAAACCCTTAGATCATCTAAGATAAAATGGTGAAGAAGAAAATCCTCGTTCAATTTGATGGTAGCAATTTTTATAATAAGGTAAAGAAGATTTTGCCTCAAATTCACCTGACAAACTTTGATTACCATGGTTTAGCTAAATCATTAGTTAAAAGTGATCAGTTTCAAGTAGTTTATTATGTTGGTGAAATCAGGCAATATGAAGGTAATAAAAAGTCTGAAATGCTTTATTCAAATCAACAAAAGCTGTTTACTCACTTAAGAAACCAAAACATTGAGAGTAAGCTCGGTTATCTTTTAATGTCCGATGGAAAATTCCACGAAAAAGGTGTTGACGTTCAAATAGCGGTTGATATTGTCCGGGGATCAATTAAAAATGAGTATGATAAATTTTATCTGATTTCTTATCTTAGGGGGTTGCAATCGTTATTAGAACTTAAGAATAGATGAGAAATAAATTAAAGTGCTATACTAAAGTTGTGAAAGAAAAAGGTTCTGCTCCCCTCGTAATAATAGTGACCTTAGTTGTGGCAGCTATAGCATTTTTTGCTTTTTTGCGTTTTTTCAACAAACCTAATCAAGTTCTAACTTTTCCGACCCAAACTCAACAATCTAAACAAGCAACTCAATCAGAGCTAAAATGGCAAGAAGAAAGGGTTGTAATCCAAGGAAGATATGCAGATGCCGAGGTAGTTGATCTTGGAAATGGCCAATATCGCATATACTATTCTATTGAACCTGAAGTGCCTGGAAATAAACTGGAGGTATATTCAGCAGTTTCAGCTGATGGGATAAATTGGGAAAAAGAAAGTGGAATCAGAAAAATTTTTGCTACCTTCCCAGATGTTGTAAAACTTCCAGATAGAAAGTTTAGAATGTATTTTCAAAATGCAGGCGTTATAAAAAGTGCTGTCTCATCTGATGGATTAAAATGGACTGATGAACCGGGAATACGAATTACTAAAAAAGAACCAGGATTTTATTTAGAAAATGTAGGTGCCCAAGGAACTGTTCGACTTGATGATGATACTTACGTTATGCTTTATCGCGGAACGATTAATGAACCCTACAAAACTTCCGAGAAACTTCCCAATAAAGATATCCATATTTATTTTTGGGCAACTTCAAAGGATGGTTTAAATTTTGAAAAGAAAGGACTGGCGATTGATTCAAGAAACGAAACATTACTTGGAGCAGCTGATGGCGCGGAGTGGGTAGAATGGGATGCTCCAGGACAAACGGAACTTAGAGTTTATTTTTGGAGCTATGCCGGTGTTTACTATGTAATCTACAAAAATGGAACTTTCTCTGAACCGGTTTTTGAATTTACAAATAATAAAAATCCTATGGTCAAATTTCCACCTAACCCGCCTGCTGATCCAACACTGGCAAAAATAAACGGCGCATGGTTTATATATTATGGACAACATGAGAAAGGTATTTACTATACAACCTATTGAAATATAGGTCTAAATTTTAGGGGGTGAGCAATTTGTCAAAAACAGCTAAAGCATTAATCTTAACTTGGATACTGATTGGATTATTAGTCGCTGGAGGAACGGGGTTCTACTTAGGAAGAATAACTGCTTCTAAAATACCAGCCCAGCCCTCAGGGATGCAAACTCAAGATGGATTGAGGGAAGGACAACAACCAAACAGCGGTCAACAACCGTTACCAAGTGGATTACAACAAAAACCGCAAGGGTCAGACAGAAGTGGCCCAGTCCCTAGTGGACAACAAAACGTGCAGCAGATCCATCAATTAACACAGGGCAGCCTGTACAATAAGAATGAGTCTAGAATCAATTCTAAACAAAGCAACTTTGTTACTTCATAACGACAAGTGGGTAAAAATATGCTTGTACGTATCCTTAGTTATTTTCGTTTTACTTATTAGTACCATCTTGATGTATTTAAAACAGGAAACGAAAGTTTTCACCCAAAGTCCGTTGGTTCAAGAACAGTATTTGCAAAGACCGCAGTCACTTCAACAAACAACCAATCAACAAGAAAGTAAGCAACAATTTGAGCAAAAATCCATTGACTTTACACCGCCGACCGGTAAAACTACCGGACTAGGGCAAAATGGGTCATGGGTAATGCGTCTTATGTCTGCCAGATCTGCAAACGGGTTGAATTTTACCAGGACCAATCAGGTCATTACCGACCAGGGGGATGTTCCCGATTTAGCTGTTGATAAAAACGGTCAGATTTACCTTTATTATGTTTGCTGGACTGTAGCCGATGAGCAGAACAAAACAACGGTGGCCATATCGGAAGATAATGGTAAAACCTGGATTTACAGAAAACTTGGTTTGATAGGATTTGAAGGGGGAATGGCTGCTGCAGTTGATCCAGATATTCAAATACAAGATGATGGTACCTTTAGGCTGTATGTGACATCCGACCCCGAAGATGGACAAGGACCCAGAACTTACTATGCCGAAGGGAAGGATGGTATTAATTTTACCAAAATGGGAGTGGCATTTTCTGGTTCAGGTAGGTTCGTACTGGATCCTTCTACTCTGCGAACTCCGTCTGGCTGGCATTTTTTTGCAGGAATAGGTGGCGGTGGGATGGAAAACGGCTGGCATGCAACCTCAGAAGACGGAAAAACTTTTACTCAACAAGAATATAAAGAATTTGTTAAGGACGGCAAGGGATATATATTTGCCAATGCTATTGCGATACTTGGAGGGTATAGAGCTTATGCATTTGATAACAGGACAATTGTTTCGTTTTTCTCAAAGGATGGGGAAAACTGGATTGCTGAAGAAGGTGTACGTTTAAACTTAGATCATACCTCAGGTTATGAAGCCGGTGTTCTCAAAGACCCAGCGGTAGCCCGTCTTGCGGATGGTAGCTACTTGATGGTTTATGTGACAAAAATTTCCTGATTAGATTATGATTAAATTATGAATTTTTCTTCTGAAAACGAAATTAAAAAAGTTGGCAAACTTGCAAAAACGACAGAAAGATTACAAAAAGCAGGTTCTTTGTTTGAAAATGACAAATTGGTCAAAATCTCCCTAGCTGTATCCTTGGTGGTCCTTATTTTACTGACGAGTGGTGTGGTTTTATACCTGAAAAATAATGTAGTGCCTGGGCTTGCCCAAAATACAGGAGGAGAACCGCAATTCCAACAAACCAAACGCCCCGGCGAGATAACTGTAAAAGCCACTGGGTCAAAATACAAAACTGTTTCCCAAAAACCAACAAACGGTTGGTTTAAAACTGGACAAGACGCAGATATTATGCTTTCCGGAGTAGATTTTAACAATACAGGAGGAGCTCTCTCATTTCATCATCCCGGCGGTATTGCCACTAATGGAAAGAGGCTTTTGCTTGCCGATACATGGAATAACCGGATCTTGATATGGAATAAATTACCGACCAATGGTAATACTCCTCCTGATCTTGTTTTAGGACAAAAAGATTTTACGAGTAACAATCCGGGAACAAGTCTTGAGGAGCTAAATTGGCCAATCAGTGTTTCTGCCGCTCGCGACAAGGTGGTGGTAACCGATACCAACAACGCCCGAATTCTCATCTGGAATTCTTTCCCCACATCTAATGCCAAGGCGGCAGATTTTACCATTGAGACCAAAAACTCTCCCGGTGAGGAGCGCGGAATCTCTCTTATTTGGCCGTGGGGTGCTTGGACTGATGGAGAAAAACTGGCAATAACCAGTACGCATGGTGCCGGAACTGTTTATCTTTGGAATACCTTTCCCCAAAATGGAGATCAAAAGCCAGATGTTATCTTAAGAGACAAGGATTTTGGCACCCCGCGGACAATTACTTCAAACGGTAAATATTTGTTTGTTTCCGACCATAACGCTAAGGTTTCCGCTAAAGGGAAGTCTCAAGAAGGTGGCAGGGCAGCCACTTTTGTTTGGAAAAACTGGCCGTCTCAAGATGTGCCTCATGATTTTGTTATGAATGATTGGCAGTCCGGAGTATTTTTGCCTGATGGAAAACTGGCAATGGTTGGACCTTTATCACCTTTAATGATTTGGAACAAACCGCCGGAAACAGAAAAAGACAAAGCCGATTTAACAATCGGGGTTGCCAATATGGGGTCTTTTACTACAGGCGCAGGGTATCAATTTGTAACAGGTGACAGTTCAGGCTTAGCTTTTGGTGATGATCGCATTTACATAGGTATGGGTAATGGAAATAAGGTTGTTGTTTACAATAAAATTCCAACTAGTCAAACTGACTTCCCAGATTTTGCCATTGGTAGCCCGGATATTAATACCAACACTCTGGAAACAAATTATATTGTGGCAAATCCGATAGTGGCAACAGATGGTAAAAGTTTAATTGCTACTTCTGATTTTGACCGTAAAATGTATGCTTGGAAAAATTTGCCGGATGAATCCGGAGCTTATCCTGATTTTGTCTATACATTTAACGACATCTGTCATGCGGTGGACAACTCTGTTTGGGACGGCAATTTGCTTATTGGTGGCAGAAAAACAATCTGTTATTGGAAAAAGCTGCCTGTAAACGGTGAGATACCGGATAAAATTTTTAATGGTAAAATCGGCAGTGTGGAATTTGATAGCGTTAACGGACTGGCTCAAGATAATAAATATTTCTATCTTTCTGCTATAAAAGAAGATTTAAAAACAACCATGCTGTATGTTTGGGAAGGAGTACCTGACGAAGGTTCAGAACCAAAATTTTCCATCCCCATAGAGGATTTGGGGAGACTGGACAGCGATGGTAGGTATTTAGTGGGAATAGTTGCCCGCAAAGAAACCATTGGAGTATTGGAAATTGACAAACTATCTGTCTCAAGCCAACTTGCCCTAGTTCCTGCGGATAAAATTAATCAAAATGCTCCCATAAGGTTCAATGGACCGGGAAGCGTGGTCACAAAGGACAACCACCTGATTGCTTCCGATGTCGGTTTCGGCAGGGTGATGGTCTGGACAAACATTTCAGATGCCTTAGCGGGAAAGTCTGCAGATATTGTTTTGGGCGAAGAAAACTTGCAGGACACAAAACAGGAAATTGGTAGGAATAAGCTCTTCTGGCCAGCATCACTTGCCTTTGACGGATCTTTCCTTTGGGTCGGTGAGACTAAATTCTCCAACCGGATTTTAAGATTCTCTATCCATTAAAGAATTTCAGCTATGCATACCTATGCATTTTTTAATCCAAATGTATAAGCAAACTCGGAGTTTAGGCCGTCAGACAGGAATAATTTGATAAATTCCTAAGTGGTAAACACCAGTCTAGTTTGATAGAATTAGTGTTCTTATGCAGGAAAACTTTTATAGTGCAGAAAGAGTCCAAGGGGGAATTAATAAAAACGTCAATAATAGATTTGGGGAAATTTTATGCTCTGTAGGTAATTCTGGACCTAAATGTGCTACCCTTTGTTGCCTATCATTGGATAGACCGTTAAAACCTTATGATCTTTGGAAGAAGTTTAAGGGAGATACAGGTTGGGATGAGATAAATAGAAGTACTTTAGAAGGTTATTTGAAGTATGGAATGATTAGTGCAGGATTAGTAGCTGAAGATGATGCTGGTTTTAGGCTCACCGGTCTTGGAATTGTAGCTCAGGCATATGCTAAGCATCAACTACAAGAATCAGTAGATTTTCCTTATCCACTTAATAAAATATTTGGGCACTCCAATACAAATACAAAAAATAGAACAAAGGCACCTGAAAATAGGGCGTTGATTTTAGAGCTATCAGCTTCAGGGCAAACTTTAAGATTAATAGATGTTGCCAGAGAATTAGGTATCTCACCCGGAGTAATTAGTAATAATTTAAGATTTTTAACGGATATTAATTTAGGTAAAGAAGGAGAAAGGGTTGTTGCTTTAGTTGAATATGAATCGACTAATCCGGAAATTCCTGGTTTTGCTCAATATGTTCTTAAGGAAGGAGTAAGTCCAGCACAAGCTGAAACAGTAAATAAAAGAGCCTTGTTAACAAAAGCAGTAGCAGAAATGTTGTTTGAGTGCCAAGAATTAGATGCTGCTACGGCCTCGACTTTTCTGAAACAACAATTTCCTGAAGCAGGTTCAAGATATCTAAGAAATGCAGCATCGGTAATATTGTGTGGATTAGTGGAGCAATGTTATTGTGACCCGCTTCCATTTACAGGTGGAAAAAACCAATCGGAGTTAAAAATAACTGATTTAGGGAGAGAGGTTGTTAGAAGATTTGTTAAACCTTTAAGGATTTTACTAGCAGGGGAAGAAAATTTATTGAAAGAATGGCAAGAAATTCCATGGCAAGAATATGCTTATTCTACAATTAAAAAACATTATCAGGAATATACTCAAGCTACTAGCAAAAGGAAAGATGATGTTGTTATAGATGTTTTTAATACAGTTAAACGGTATCCAGGCATACGCCCATGTGATGTTAGAAGAGAGTTGGGAATAACTACGGAGGAAGCTGCTATAAGAGAATTATTAAAAGAACCAGCAGCAATAAGAAAAAAACGTGATGGAAGAAAAGTTTTTCTTTATCCGATTGAGTAACTACCTTTATTATCAGAAAGTATTGGTATATTCTTCTAAGCCAATTTAATCAAGCTAAGGTTGATTCAAATAGACTGTTATTCGGCTCACATACATAAAACTTACTTAACTCTTCTTTAAATCTTATGTATTTATGACATTATAGAGTCAAATGAATAGGATGTATTTATTGGTAGGAGTTATCCTTCTTTTAGTGGTAGGTGGTGCTTTAAATTTCTTTTCTGCTAGACCTTCTATAGTACCTGGAAAAACTAATAATACAAATCAGACTTTTGGACAACCAAATCAAACTACAAAGCAACAATCACCAAACGATATGAGCTTTTTTGTAACAAGCGTTAATCCCGGCCAAGGTGCTAATTTAAGTGGACTTTCTGGAGCAGATGCTTATTGTCAAAGTTTGGCAAACGCTGTTGGTGCAGGTGATCACGTATGGCGTGCGTATTTAAGCACCACCGCCAACAATAACTCTCCTGCTGTTAATGCCAGCGACAGAATCGGAACCGGCCCCTGGATGAATTTTAAAGGTGAAGTTATTGCCAATAATTTAGAGGAACTTCACAGTAATAACAATATAAATAAACAAACAGCATTAAATGAAAAAGGTGAAATGGTAAGCGGTAGAGGAGATACTGTTAACCGCCATGATATTTTAACAGGCTCTACGCCGGAAGGTCGTGCATTTACAACTGGTGGTGATACAACCTGCAATAATTGGACTTCAAGCACAGAAGGATCAGCAATGCTAGGTCATCATGACAGGCTGGGTTTAAATGATGATGCAGCCTCAAAATCCTGGAATTCATCTCACGCTTCAAGGGGGTGCAGCATGGAAAATCTTGTTTCAACCGGCGGAGCAGGTCTTTTCTATTGTTTTGCTGAAAATAACCAATTCATAAAATGATTTTAACAGAATAAGATAAATTTATTACTATATTGAAAGTCTGAGGATTACGAGCCTCTGAGTTTTTTAATAGCTTTTTGAAGTAATCGTACATTTGGGCAAACAGTAGTATTAAAATTATACCAACCAGGATAATCAGGCATGGGTTCCCACCCATTCCTCTCATAAATTTTTCTTGCAGGATGACTATCAGAGATTTGGTTTAAGAGTAACCCAAATAGATTATTGCTTTGCAGATAACCATTAAAGGATTTTAATAGTCTGGTAGCAAATCCTGATTGACGATAAGGTTCTGGTATGTACAATAATTCTAGATAACAATGTGGACGAGGGTTGGATAAGAGAGAGAAGCGCAAAGTTCCTAGATAAGCCCAAGGACATTCAAGTGCCAAAAGATGATCAGATCTATCATTTCGAAATATTCTTCCTTCTGGGTGTTTTCCAGGAGGATAATAATGTATTTCTGCTGAAAGCTCTGATGTCATAAATAATATTATATAAAAAACCAAAACTAATAACAACCTATAGTTATAAAATGTGTGATATTTACATAAACTCTGTAAAGTTATACAATTAATTAGTAAGCAGAATGAAAATCTTCAAAATTATTAATAAGAATCTGCAATCTTCTATAAATTTTGACTTCATGCGTAAAAAAGATGATCCTCAAGTTTTACCAATCATCACAATATCCCGGGAAAAAGGTTCAGGAGGAATAATTATTGCTCAGAAGTTAGCAAAAAAACTCGGTAAAAAATGGGATTATTACCATAAAGATATTGTAGAAAAAATTGCTGAGGAATCAAATATCTCGACTGAAAAGATATCGGAGATTGAAGATAAGGCAACTTCTTATCTACAGGATGTTTTTGAAAGTTGGATTGGAAAGGATTATTTTAGTCTTGATTCTTATCATAGGACACTGCTTAAAATTCTTTGTGATATCGGGAGTCAGGGTTATGCCATTATTGTTGGAAGGGGAGCAAATTTTATCTTTAAAGATGCTTTAAAGATCAGGATCATTTCTGAAAACGAACAAAGAATAAAATGGTTAATGGAATATGAAAATATGACCAGGAAAGAAGCTAAGAAAGACGCAGAAGAGACTGAGCGCGAAAGCCAAAAATTTATTTCCAGTCTTTATAATAAAGATATAACAGATCCGGCTAATTTTGATTTAGTCATTAAAACAAGTGAACAGCTCTCCTTACAGGAAGCAACAGATATTATTGCCAGGCTAGCTAAAAAAAGATTTAAACTCTAAGATTAAGAAGTGATCCTTAAAAATTTGTCTCAAAGTACTGTTTTAAATTGTGAGTGTAAAATTGTCACATCAATAGTTGATTCTTTGTTTGGACTTTTAAAGAAAGATAATCATGCACTACTATTAAAGACCAGATTTGGTATTCACACATTTGGCTTATCTAATAATATAGATGTAATAATTTTAAATTCTACCTGGAAAGTGGTTAAACTAAAGCAAAATATCCACCCAAATAGGATATTTTTTTGGAACCCAAAATTTAGTTTAGTGCTGGAATTACCTTACGGATCAATTAAAAAAAGCAACACCAAGCTTGGAGATCAAATAACTCATCTAACTAAAAAGTCCTCCCGCCAAGCAGAAGGACTAAATAGTTAACTTCTTAAATAAAGTTTAAAAGATTATCTGCGTCCACCACCGCGTTTATTATCATAACCGCCGCCTCTTTGTTGATAACCACCGTTATCTCTACGGAAATTATCTTGGTGAGGTCTCTCTTCTCTTGGTTTAGCTACAGATACTGCTAGTGCCCGTCCGTTCATGTCAGATCCGTTTAAATCTTGAATTGCTTTATTAGCTTCGTCATCGTTTTGCATTTCTACAAAACCAAAACCTCTTGATTGTCCAGTAAACTTATCCATTACAACAGTTGCGGATAAAACCTGCCCGAATGATTCGAACATGCTTTGTAATTCCTGGCTGGTTGTACTATAAGGTAAACTACCTACGAATATCTTTGTCATATTAATATCACCACCTTTCGTGTATGGTTAAGCTGCGCTGAAAAACAAATTGAAATCAAGGAAAATTAAAAACATGAAGTGACCTACTTAATAAATAATACTTTCTACTCTACTGATCTCTCAGAGGTAAGGTTATTTTAGCACGCTTTGAATGGATAAGCAAGTAGCTGTTTCAAAAAAATATTAAGGTAAACCCAGAATTTGGCAATCAACTGTATTTGTAGTTAACTGCTCTGCTTCTTTATCCTTTCGATCAATCACGACATAAGAGCTTTGTCCATAATTCCATAACTCTCTTAGCAACGCTGCTCCCAAAGGTTTTTGTGTTTTTGATCTTTCATCACACAACCAATAAACAGCGTTATCATTAATGTTTCTCCAGTTATCTAGACCAGCATACTTGCCTAAGGTCGTGGTTCTGTTTTTATATAATACTAGAGTATCTAAACCTGGTTTAATTTTAATCGGAAAATACCCCCAATGTTTTTTTGCTTCATCCAGATCAGTTGTCCGAAATCCGCTAAAAGTTGTAGCCATTCTCCATCTATTACGATTACTAACGACCGCTCCCAACTCACCTTTTGGATCTAGCTGTTCTAAATCTGTAAATAACTCTTCACTGGTACAAGAAAGTAAGTTAGGTAAAGTTAAGCACTCGGGTAAACCATTTTTTTTAATGTAAAGGGTTAGACAATCTTGCAGTTCTTTTTCCATCCCCAACATTTTAGTTCCAGCATAATAGTAAATTATTTCCATCACTCTCAAATAGGCCAAAGCTAACATTTTGTTTGGTTTGGTAAAAACCGGTTCACCTTGTTTAGATAAAACCAAATCGTTTGATGGATCGAGTATATTCCAAGGGAAGATTGGAGCTGCATGGTGATAGACTATATCCGGATTATCCAATCCTTGACTTTCATATATCGCTCCCTCAACCAAACGCCTTTGGAGATGAGGTTGATTGAGGGAGGGTAAAACACTGGGTAGGTAATCAACAGTAAATAAACCTGCGCGGTACCAATCCAGAATAATATAAGATATGCGGTCAAACTCCAAAGTATCTTTGGGAGAATTGACTAAAAGTCCAATCAGGCTATCTGACCCTTTTATACAAGTTAGGGCATATCGAAGATCTGTTTCTGTTAAACCATGAGTTCGGGCGAGAGTAAACGATTGATCTCTGTATTTCTGAAAATCAGGGCTATTGAAGGTTTCGTTGTGAGTAAACAACATATCACCTAATAAATTTTCTTCATCATATGGCATGTGGAGAGATTTTAGGAGATATTTAATCGAATCTCCTCCCGCTAAAGTTGCAGCATCATGATGAGCAGTGGTCCAACAAAGTATGTTAGCTCCATGTACAATTATTTCTTCGTCAGTTAGACGATCCTGTGGAATATTATGATTTTTGAAGTCTTTCCTTAAAGTTTCAGCTAATGCTTGGGAATCATCATTACAAAGTGACTGAAACCCTTTGGAAGCTAGGATAGAAAACCAGATACTGTGTTCAGCTCTACTATGAGGGTTAAGAATAGGGCATGAACCATTAAAGCTAAGCTGATTAATTCCGAAAAGTCTTCTGAAAATGTCTGTTTGGGAAATTTGGTCAATAAAACCGTTTCTTATTAAAGGATTTAACAGGGGAAGATCGGCAACATTTTGTGCCTGTTTCAGATAAAAAATACCCTTGCCTCCAATCAGATCATACATATGTTCAATCATATCCGGTAGAAAAAGGCCAAAGGTACTTGTTTTTGTATAATCGATCGAAGTAATAGGAAAAGGGTATTTTTTGAGGATATTTTCAAAATCCCAAATTCCTGCTTGTTGGCAAACAGGAGAATTTGCAGCTATAAT
>CAZDEH010000027.1:0-5639 GCA_964504665.1 uncultured Gammaproteobacteria bacterium
TTAATTGAGGCAATGACTAACCGTTCGTTCGGATTCTCTCATGATGCATAACGTATGAAATACCACAACTAAAGCCGTGGCATCCTCAGGCTACGCCTTCGGCGAGTTCTAATAAGTTATATATACTGCAATGATTTGTCTAATAATCATATCTTCCCATTTTTCTATATGATCTGAAGAAAAATCAAACCAAACCCTGAAAAAATCTTCACGTCTGATTTTCCTAACTCTACCCACCTCCGGATCCTGCAAATAAATATACCCAATATCAAGTCCCACAACTACCGAGTTATGCCCATCTGCCACCTCATCCTCATCATAATCATATCTGCCTCTGGAAAACCAATTCACAATAACCGGAATATCTTTTCCCAACCAGTGTTGAATATCCTTAAAAGTAGCAAAATCTTTAATTTCAACTTTAAACCCAAAATTTTCTGCCACCATTCTCATATCCTGACTGGAAATACCCAACTCATCATTTTTGTTTGTTAACTGGGCTAATTCATGCTCTGATTTATTAACCCCATAATAATCTAGGATCATCTTGAGGCAAGCAGGACCACAAAAACTACCATGAAGAGTTTCCTGGAATGGTTTGACAGGCAGCATTGTTATAGTTTTGTTCGACATTTTTCCATTACTTTATACAACACAATTCCCAAAGAAACCATGACATTAAGTGAAGTATTTACTCCAAACATAGGCAGTTCTACTACTCCATCACACATCTTTAATACCTCTTTGGACACTCCATCACTCTCATGCCCTACTACCAAAGCTATTGGTAGCTTATAATCAAACTTATCATAAGGAACTGATTTTTTGCTCTGTTCTATCGTCACAATCTGCACATCTGGCGACTGATGTCTGATAGCTGACAGCGCTTCCAGCGCAGTTTCTTTATATTCCCACTCCACTATCTCCATAGTGTTAATGGAAGCTTTTTTGATTCTATGATTGGGAGGTGTTACTGATCCTCCACAAAGATAAACTTTTTTAGCGTTCACCGCATCAGCTAACCTAAAGATACTACCTATATTATAGGTATCCAAAACATTATCCAGTATTAGATAAATTGCATTCCGTCTACTGTCTTCCGTCTTCCGTAATTGCTGCAGTCCGTAGTCGGAAGTCGGTAGATCTTTTCTTAATTGCTTAGCATTTAATTTCATGTTAAAAATTCCTTTTCCTTAACGATAAATATCTTTTCTGTGATCAACATCATGAATCACAATAATTTTAGCTTCTACATCAAAAGTTACTCTATAATTCCCTATTCTAAACCTATATTGTCCAAGATCACTTCTAATTAACACTTCTGCAAAATCTAAGGGGTTGTCTTGCATACAAAAATAATCTAATTTTCCAATAATTCTTATTTGAATATTTTTTGGTAATTTTTTAAAATACTTAAGTGAAGTTTTAGTAAATTGGTAATCAAACATTTAATCTATTCCAAGTATTTTTTTCACTTGAGTTGAAGAATAGCGAACTTTATCTGCCCTTGATTTGGCAATAATTTTGATGTAGTTTTCAGAAGAAAGCGCCTCCAAATCTTCCAAAAATGATTCCCAAACACGGTTAGGTACAAGCACCCCCACAGGCTCGTTATTTCTCATCACTCTGATAAATTTTCCATCCTTTTCAGCTTTTTCTAAAATCTTGGTAACTCCGGCTTGAACTTTTTGTACACTGGTAAAATCTTCATTAGCAATTAGCTGTATCATATATAAGAATTATTACATAATTATTATATCTTGTCAATAAGCTGAGTGGTAATTGAATCAATCTGATCTTGAAGATACTGCTTTGTCATGATTGTAATTTTAGCAGAAGGAGGAATTTTTCTCAACAAGACCTAATTTCACCTACATCAACCAGCCTAAAGATACTACCTATTATTATAGGTATCCAAGACATTATCCAGTATTAGATAAATGCATTCTGTCTTCCGTAATTGCTGTAGTCTGTAGTCTGTAGTCGGAAGTCGGTAGACCTTTTCTTAATTGCTTGGCATTTAGTTTCATAGTACAGATATTTTAACACTTGACTCAACAAATAAACAGATGTAAGATGTATGATGTATGAAAAGAACTCAATTAAATTTAGATGAAAAAACCTATTTTCAACTGGCAAGTTATGCCAGAAGGAAACATACTTCTCTCTCTAAAGCTGCAAGAGATTTATTATCTAAACAAATTGATAAAGAATATCCTTCTGCAAAAGAAGCATTACTAGGTCTTGTTGAACTTGGTAAAAAATATGCAGGCAGTTGGAAAGGACCTCATGATCTTTCTACCAATCATGATTACTACTTGTATGCAGAACCCTATTTAACACCTGCAGAAAAAAAACTTAGAAAAAAGAAAAGATGACAATTTTTGCTGACGCTTCAGCTCTTATTTCCCTATTTGACGGAAAAGACGCTAACCACTCAAAAGCCCAAGCTCTGTCTACCCGTTTAAACCAAAAAGGTACTGCTACCATTACTTCTAATTTTGTGTTTGCTGAAATAGTCACTATACTCAGCCAAAAAATAGGCAAAGAAACATCAAACCAAATTGGTGCTTACCTAAAAAAAGCTTTCAGTATCATTAGACTCTCAGAAGAAAATGAAAACTTAGCCTGGGAGATTTTTAAAAAACAAAATTCTAAAAATGTAAGTTTTACTGATTGCACTTGCTTTGCTTTATATAAACAGGGAGCCTTTGATAAAGCTTTTGCTTTTGATACTGATTTTAAGACTAATAAGATTCCTACCTTACGATAGATATTGCAAATATAATTTAAATAAGTATATGATAGGGTTATGGATCCTAACTTGCCCACTACTCCTTCAAATACTGTAGGCAGTAAAAAGATGTTGCTGAGAATTGGTCTTTTAATATTAGTTATTGTATTAATAGTTACCGGCTTACTGTTAGTTAAGAAACTACCTCTTTTCCAAAATAAACCATCACCTTCAGGTACTACCCCTGCAAAAACTGATCAAAAATTAGTTTTTGCTCCCCCGCTGATTGATCCTAAAGATATTAAAATTTCCACTGCTTTAACTTTGACCTGTCCAGTTACCCTTACTCTTTGCCAATCAGCTGCTAATTTTAAAAATAACAATTTAATACTAAGTTTTTCTAAAAGTACCCCCCTTAAAGCTGCTTTCAAGGGAGAAGTAGAAACTATCAGTTCAGCTCACCCTAACCCAGATGGAACTGTGGAAAATTTTCTAAAAAGCATTTTAATCAGCAAAGAACGGGGCCTTATTGCTTACTATTCTTTTAAAGGCACCCCGGGCAAAAAAGGTTTAGTAGAGGCTGGGGAGGTGATTGCCAGTAGCAGCGCTGAGCCAATCAAGTTTGAAAATAATAAATCCTTAATTTTGGAAATCCAGCAGATAGAAGCTACCCAGACAGCCCAGATAAAATTAAACCCTAAACTTTTTAAACCATGAAAAAAATACTACATATAATTATAGTAGCAACCTTACTGGGTATTGGCGGTATATTATTGCCTAATTTTTCAGAAGCACAAGCAGTTGGATGCCCTACAGCTCTATATAAATATAATAGCAGTAACGGCACAAACTACTTAAGTGATTATGCCAGTTGTGCTACCCAAACTAATATTAATAATAGACCGGCTGTTTATCCTCACCCTGACCCTATAGGCAGTGAAGGAAGGTGCAATGTCAATACAACTAACGGTGGGTCTTGCTGGACTCAAAAAGATACAGCCAACACCTGTAATTACTATATATATAAATATGTTTGCTCAGGAAATCGAACCTCTTGTCCTATTGATGGTGCTACTCCGGTTGCAATTTACAATAATTGCTCAGGTTCATCAGTACCAATTTCGATGAATCCTTCCGCCGAAGGTGCGGATAAGACAGTTCAGATGGTCATTGTAAACAGAGAATATTATGATGCCTGTCTTGCCCCGGGTCATGGGAATTCAGGTGAATATTGTGCAGGTACCACAGGTACAGGGGCTCCTAATAATGTAGGTGCTTTTGCTGATTCTCTAGTCTGGTATACAGGTGCAACAGTTACTAGTAGCGAAGCCACTGGGAGAATAATTGGCCGTAATAATAATCCTATAAGCGGAGTTAGAGTCTTTCTTAAAAATAGTAAAAGTACTCTGGATCCTGATCCTTCTGCCTGTCCTAGCAGTGAGCCGCCTGGTGGGGTATGTTATTCAACTGTTACTGATGCCAATGGTAATTATTTCTTTTCGGCAGCAGAAACACAAAACATAATCACTGATAACGAGATGAGTTGCGGCTTACAGGAGTTTGCAGTCAGATTAAAAAGATCAGATCTAACTGCAAAGGGATACGTTGATCAAAAAATTAACATAGTAAATCCATCCAACCCTCCCCTTGCCTTTGAGTGTGATCCAGTTGACTCATGTGATAGCTGCGCCGGTACTACCCTTACTAACGAAAGTAGATCTACTTATGAAAGGCAGCGGATGCAAAATCGCAGCTGTGCCACCACTGGTGGATGTAACTTCATTGTTACCAAGAATCAGGATGCCCTTTGTTATTCCTATTCTGTCCCCAGCACTATGATTGCCGGACAACCTTATACTACATCTTTCACTATGAAAAATACCGGGACTACTACCTGGAGGTCAGCAAATTCTTACAATTTTGGCTCTCAGGATCCTCAAGATAATACTAATTGGGGAGGTTTTAACAGAGTTAGCTTACCCTCTGATACCCCACCAGGAAGTTTGGCTTCCCGGACCTTTAACTCATGGGCTCCCACCACTGCCGGGACCTACAACTGGAGTTGGCAAATGGTCCAGGATGGAGTGGAATGGTTTGGGGATAAATGTGGTCCAAAAGTTGTTACTGTTACTGCTCCCACCCCTACTCCAGTCCCCCCCACTTTAGGTGCTTTAAAAATAAATGCTAACACTACTGACAGTCCTCCGGGACAAGCTTCTGGTACTTATACCAAAAGCGGTTTAAGATCAGATGAAACACCAGCTGGGCTAAATTACTATAACTCCTTAACTATCTCTCAGAATGCTACAGGTAGTAATATTGCTCTGGTGGGAGCTGCTTTTACCAATAATGCCTCTGCTCCAATTACTTGTACTGCTGTTACTGGTCAGAACTGTCTGAGTAGTTTAATAAATAGTGCTTACTCAAATAAAGGGTTTATTGTAATCTATTCAGTTCCTGATCAAACAGTTGTAGGTAAACATTTTCTACCGGATAGCCATTATATGTATTTTAATAATAAATGGTATGGGCCTCTAACCACTTCTTATATACCAACAGATGGTAACGAAATTTTAATAAAAAGAAGTGGAACTACAGTTCCTCCGTCAAATGCCAAATTTGATGTTACTTTAAAGAAAAGTTTGGGTTCTAGCACTTGGGGAACTTATGGATATGTGATGAATAGCTCCGGAGTAGAAAGCAGTGTTGCAAAAACACCTTCACAATAAACCTCTTACCATCCACCTATATTTTGCTTACTTACCATAGGCAAATAGAGTTTATAGTCAACAGGATTATTATTTTTATCTCCACCTAAGTTCCTGTCAGTATATATTGGCGCTTGTCCATCCGGTATAAATGCCTTACCAAATCTCCAGATAATTACTTCATACCCCATTTGCCC
>CAZDEH010000027.1:5649-11923 GCA_964504665.1 uncultured Gammaproteobacteria bacterium
CACTAATTTCTTTCCTTAATATATCTTTTTGTCTATCTATTGCTGATGTCAGATTTGGCTCTAAAGCAATACAATTAGTTCTCTCCAGATCAACTATAATCGCGTTACCAGTTGTTCCACCCGTAGGGACATAGGCTCCATACCCTCCCCCAAGTATAATATTGCGCTTTCCATTAGAATCAAGGTAGCTATCTACAGTGCTTATTGACAAAGACCCATTTATATATCTAGGAATATTTTGATTATCACAAAGATTAGCATAAGAGAAAAAACTACCCTCTTTAGTAATAATATCTATATCAAAAACACCTGCTCTATCCATATCACTAGTTCTAACATGTGTATGTCCTAGATCACCAGGGTAGATATCATGTCCATACATAAAACCAAGTCTGACAGGAACACCATTAATGATAGTTTGAGTAATATTTTCTACTGAACCAATCCCTGTTGTATAATCAATTTTGCCTGCCAATAAACCACTTTGTAAATTAAATGATCCTACAGAAATAAAGTCTACTTGATGATCTGCAGCATTAACTGAAGCAATACCTAAATCATGTGCACTACCTATATTTATAGAAACAGGCTGAATTGTAGCTAAGCTGGCTGCTTTCACCGCTGCCTTTTTGGTAATTGGATCAACTGAAATAATAAACGGCCCAATGCCTCCTTCATAGTTTCCATTATTCCCTAAGAAATTTGCGTCAGTAACTCTAAATAAATCTATGGTTGCTGCAGAATTTTGATAAGGCCAGTCAATTGGTCCCATATTTTTCCCTCCATCAGGAGATATTCGAAGAGCAGTTAGCCCACTAAGGAAAGGGTCTTCTCCCCCAAAAATGACAGTGTTACCATCAGATGAGGAAACCATAGATCTAACACTTTCCATAGAAACTTTTGATATAAACTTGAAATCAGAAAAAGCACCTGAAGCAGGGTCCTTTTTACTTTCCCACAGCTCATTACGATTTACTACGGCTCTTTGAGCGGTTACATCACCTGTAGCATCTTTCACATAATCTGTAGCAGAAATATCTTGTGGATTTGCTTCCAGGCACTCTCTGCTTATTTCCGGTCCGTATTTATCTCCTGCTATTTTGGTATAACCTTCACAAGCAGCATTAAGAGCTTTAGCAGATGTTTGAAAATTTTCAGGTAAAGTATATTCAATCCCTCTAGTTGGAGTTGGGGTAGATTCTGTATTTATCTCAGAATATACAGGAGAATTGCTACTCAAGATTGGTAAAACAACTGCCCCCATAAAAGATACGAGTTGCCTTATTCTACGAGGCAAAGAAACTTGGCGGGAAAAGATCCCTGCCTCTACACGAGAGGATTGTTTAAATCCTTTTTCTTGACTGTCTGAACCTAATCCTTGTTCAAAATCTTTTGATTTCATAGGTTTAACTCTAATGAGTCATCCTATAGTATCATTATTTGGTTATTTTGTCAATATTATGAGCTACCTAGGCTAAAGCCTTCGGTGAGTTCTAATTGTTCAATTCATTCATGATTAAATGGTATTCTTGAACAATTATGAGCTATTTCTTGTTGAGGGAATATTTAACTACCTGTATATCCCCTTATGCCTATTGTATTCCTCTTTCTCCAAATGTCAATTTCAGATGATATTTAACTGTGCCAGGCGTTCACGGATAAGCATTCTGGCAGCGGTTGATATGCCAATCCCTTTTGCATTGGCAACTTTTTCTATAGCTTTTTTAGTTTTTTCATCAAGCCTGATGGGAACAACTTTTTTGTATACTGAAATTAAGTTTTTAGCAAATTTAACATCAGGAGCCGGTTGCCAAAAATCATGGTAATCAGCCGTGGAGTGAGTGTCCCAGAAATCAGCCATCTCCTGAATAGATTTAAATTTTGGAACTTCTTTTATTTTTTTCATACTTTCTTTGTATATCTTCTTCTTTCAGAATCGCTAGCATCCCTTGCTGTAACAAGATAAAAACTATTTGTTCGTGGTACTAAAATTATTGTTAAGTACCTACCGGTTTCTGTCTGACCAGTTATTTGATATGCCCCATCCTTACCCCGCTCAAACAAATTTTTACTCCTACAAACCTCTTCTGCTTCCTCTGGTTCAACATTATGTCTTGCTATATGATCTATATTCCACTCATCCCAAATAAGTCTTCTGATAATCATTCTATTACAAAGTATTACATTTGTAAATACTTGTCAAATTTAGCAACTTAATAGTGACTTTTTACCCACTCCGGAAACCTATAGTACTCTATCCATATACAAAAGTCCGTCATTGCGATCCCGATGATAATCGGGAATGGCAATATTTCAATTTATTTAACATTCCCTAGATGTCAAATTTGGAAGCAATTTAAGAAAATCTTTTGGAGTAACTAATTTTACTCTTTTATAAGATTTACCAACTTTTCGGAGTAATAATCCATCTCCGGTTACCAAATAGTCCGCTTTTGCAGAAATTGCTGCTGCAATTATCAGATTATCTTCAGGGTGAGTAGCAACACCTTGAACATTTATGATTATAGGAGTCACAAATGCCTCAGTACGGAGTAAATCCATAAGGGCATTAACTTTATTAGTATTAATATGTTTTTGAAAATATGGTTTTTGGAATGTGTGCTCCAGTTCGCATAAAATATGCTCCGATGTAATTAGTTCAAACTGATGAGCACGCCATGCATCAAGGATTTGACCAGGAGAGTTAAAAGCATTTACCGTACCGGAAGCTAAAATATTCGTATCCAAAACTACCCTAATCATGCCTTTGATTTTCTTTTTTCTGCTCGAACCTCAGTGAGGGCTTTGTTTACTTCAAGTTCCAACTCCTCTGGTGGAACATCCTTGAATGCATCTCTCATACTATCCAAAGCTTTAAACCTTTCAGCACGTTGTTCTTCAAACATTGTGAACCTTTTTAAATCCTCGGCGGAGATAACAGCTGCAACAGGAATACCGCTTTTTTCAACCACTACTCTGGTTTGACCACGGAATACCTTATTTAATAACTGGCTCCATTGTTCTCTTACTTCGGACGATTTCATCACTTGTGTCATATGTACATAATAGTACGAAACAGTACGCTTGTCAAGAGATTTCGTGAGCGGTTCAGGATTTTTCAATTAAATGTCACTATGTCGCTTAGCTCCTCGGGATGACAAGAATAATAATCTTTGGAAACCCCTGAACGGTTACAAATTTAGTAACTTGCAAGTTGTGAAACACTTTTGCATAATGTAGTAGATGCCCAAAAAAATATTACTGTTGGGGATACTGCTACTTAGTGTTTTTATTTTTAAACCTGTTCAGGCTAGTTGGTCTACGGATTTTATTCCTCCTAATTGTAATATCACTTTTAGTCCTACTTCTGGACCAGCAGGCACTGTTGTTTCTGTGGGAGTAGAAGCCAATGATGCCTCTGGTATCAACTCAAAAACTTTAAGTGGTCCTGTAAGTGCGCCTTTAATTACTGACCTTGCTGTTCCTCCAAATTACTCTTGGAATACCACTGGCTTAACAGCCGGACAAACCTATACTTTTACCGGTAAGGCAACTGATGGAGCTGGTAATCCAGGCACCTGTCAAGCTGGTTTCCTAGTAACTGCTACTGCTATTACTCCTCCCCCCACACCAACTATTACCCAACCTGCTTGTATTACCAATGGGTATAATGGTGCAGGTATTACTATTTCCTGGACTAATAATAATACTCCTGTCACTTGGGTGGATATCTTCCCTAATGGTTCTACCACTTACTATCATAAAGCTGTCACTGGCGGTGCTAACGCAGCAATTAGTACTACTGGGGTCGGTTTTGGAGATTATCAGGGAGTTTTAGGCACCCTCACTTACAATCCCAATACTACTTATTATGTCCGTTTATACAACGGACAAACTAGTAATTTGACTATTTTTAATATTGGTGCTTGTACTGCTTCTTGTGGTGCCCCTCCCGCACCTATGATTTCCTATAACACCTCCTGTATTGGCGGTGGTGGAAACTATTCTGGCTCTCAAATCACTTTAAGTTGGACTAGCACGCCGGACTGTCCGGTCACTTGGGTAGATATCAGCCCTAATTCAAACTTCCTTACTACTGCCTACCATAAAGACGTCTATCCTTTAAGCAATACTTCTGCCCCTACCGGCTTTAATGGTTATATAGGGACAACCAATCCTTTCCAGGGCTATTCTGGCTCTACTGACTTAAATAATGGCACCATTTATTATGCCAGGTTATATAACGGTCAAAATGGTGCCAGCGCTACCTTTAAAATAAATGCCTGCCCTACTGGTTCCCCTCCTGGCACTCCTGCTTTCACCAAAGAACCAGCATTAACTTGTATAAACGAAGACTACACTGGACCGGTGGGTTGGTTAATATGGACAGAGAATCCCTCAGCCCCAGTCACTAGGCTGAGCTTACGTTTTCTCTATCCATATTGGGATATCGACAGGTGGACAACTCAGCCACAAACATTCTGGAGGAAAAATAGTATTAATTCTTCTGGTACAGGTATACCAGACCAGTTTAATGCAGACCCTAACAACCTCCCTCTTAATACCGGTTCTTTATTCATTACCCCGGAAAAACAATATATTCCGATAGGTTACTATTGGGCAACCCCCACCCCGGAATACCCGGATGGTTACGAGATCTCACGCGCACAAGGGCCTGCTTTTTCCATACCTCTTTGCCCAGCCCGCCAATGGTCTGAATGGAGTGCTTGTTCAGTAACTGCCTGTGGTCAAGCTGGCGTAAAAAGCAGAACTTGTGGTCCTGAAACTCAAGCTAGAAATGAGTGCCAAAGAACTGATGGTACCTGGACTGTAGCTGGTAATAGAACAGAGACCATCAGTTGTAGTACCCCTACCTGCCCACCTGCTACCCCTTCTGTTGATGTAAATTCCTGTATTACCCCCGGGGATAGTGGTTCAGGAATTAATATCTCCTGGACAAATACTAGCAATCCTGCTACTTATGTGGTAATTACTGATACTGCAATTGGTGTTGAGCATTGGAAGCAAACAGTCGATCGCACTCCTAACGCTTATGTATCCACCAACGGCACAGGTTTTGACAGTTTAACCTATGATCCTAGTCATACTTATCAAGTCCGTTTATATGGCTCTATGTTATATGGCTCTCCTACCACTTTTACTACTCCTGCTACTCCTGCAACACCACCAGAACCTACTTGGTGTGCTCCTGATGGTCCTATTTTACCGGGTGTTCAAGATATGGGTTGGCAAAAAGTGCCATCATCAGTACCAGGGGTTGACCTCACTTATTATGTAAGGATGACTGAGGCTACAGCTGGATATGTTGTTTACTTAGATAGCTATCCCGGTACTACCTATTCATTATTTAATTTCCAATCAGGTGGCTCCTATCATATGTGGGTACACTCAATAGCCAAAGACAGTAATGGTAATTCTTGCCCTACTATTTATTCCAATCAAAAAGACTGTTACCCTTGGGTACCTACCTACTCCTGGAATACAGATAATTGGGCAGGTGCTTGTATATCTTGTACCCAATCCCAAACTGTCTGGTGCCAGAGGTCTGATGGGACTGTGGTGGCTGATTCATATTGTTCTGGAGCTGGAGTAAAACCTGCTGCTTCCCAGGATTGTGGAGAAACTCCTGGCATTTGGACTGAATTTAGTGCTTGGAGTGCTTGTTCTGAGGCTTGTGAAGGAGGTACTCAAACCAGAGTCAGAACTTGTACTAATCCAGCTCCTGCTTGTGGAGGAGCTGACTGTAGTGGTAGCGCCTCAGAACTTCAAGATTGTAATCCAGACCCTTGTCCTCCCTATTTAAAAACTTCCGGTGGTGATGTTCATTCCAATCAGCCCAATCAGTAGTAAAATTTATGGATATATATTAAAATAATTGATGAAAATATTATTAAAAAAAAGAAAAAAAGTGAGAGGAATGAGAGGGAAAGGTAATATTAATCCAAAAATCTTAGTAGGTATTGTTACTGTCGTAATTGCTGCCATCATTATTGCGGGAGCTTTAACATACAAACGTAATCTCAACTTAAAACCTCAACCTACCCCTGCTCCCCAACTCACGCTAGTAAAAGCTAAGAAACCTCTGCCAACACCTCCCGCTATAGCTTTACGTCAGTCTACTGCTCCTGCTTCCAAAGTAAGTTCTGATACAATACCTGTCGCCAAACGCAGTTACTCCAAATTTACTGATGGGGTAGTGGTTAGTTTTAACTCTACTACCAATATCTTAACCCTTTCTACCAAAGACCAACCT
>CAZDEH010000028.1:0-2410 GCA_964504665.1 uncultured Gammaproteobacteria bacterium
TTCTTTCTGACTTTAAAGTTTTAATATATACTTCGTGATAGCTTTTTATTAATCCATCTTCATTTAAACTTTCAAACTTTTTTATTATACCGTCTTCTTTACTAATAGCCTTATCTAATTCTGCAACATATTTTGCCGGATCGGAATACATATAACTACTGACACCACTGATATCTTTAGTCAGTTGTTCGTAATCCCGCATTGGAGAGTCATAATCCTGACCAATTTTCACATTGTCTTTTTCATATTTGATCAATTCATCCGCTTTAATAAGATAATCTGTCAAATTCTTTTTATAATCTACCACTTCTGGTAAATCAAGCTTATTCATTTGAGTTCGTAATCTATCTGCAGCATCACTGCTAGTTTTAATGAGACTGCTGCCTTTTTGTGAATATCTCTCCATTGAATCAGCATCTCTTCCAGTTGGAGTTTCATTAATATGCACCCCAACATCACCAATCGAGCGCTTCAAATCCTGAAATAGTGGTTGGACAACAGTGCCTTTCTCTTTAATTTGAATCGGCTTATTCATGTTATTAAAAACTAAATAGCCTCCGACACCAGCAATAAGAATAGCTGCTATAAATAGTGCAATAAAGAGGGGAAGAAAACCTTTTTGGTTATTGGGCAGTACCATAATTTTATTGTATTTCTTGGAGAGAACCTCTGTCAACAAGAAGTTATAATTAACATAATTTAATATGGCATAATTAAAGGATGCAAGAAGAAATTTTTGAAAAGTATCAAACCAGAGAAGAAGGCTTGACAACAGAGGAAGTAGCTCTGAGGCATAAAAGATGGGGTCTAAATACTATCCAGACACATTCTTTAAACCCTTTAAGAATTTTAACCCGTCAATTTACCAGTAATCCCTTAATTTTAGTATTGGCTATCACAACATTCATTTCCATGTTGCTTGGTGAAAAAATTAGTTCTTATTATATTTTTGGTATCATTTTACTTAGCATTGTGTTGGGATTTTGGAATGAATTTTTTGCTGCCCGGGCAATCGTCAAATTATTAAAAAGAGTTTCTCTAACAGCAATTGTCATCAGAAAAGGGGAGAAAATGGATATTCCGGCTTTCCAGATTGCAGTCGGTGACATTGTCTTACTTACTCCAGGCAGTATTGTCCCGGCTGATTTAAGGCTAATACTCACTGCTAATTTAGAGCTTGACGAATCAAGCTTAACCGGAGAAAGTTTACCAGTTATCAAATCTGAAGAGAACAATAAGATCGCGTTTATGGGAACAATTGTCCAAAGCGGATCAGGTAGAGGTGTGGTTGTTGCCGTTGGTAAAAATAGTGAGTTCGGAAAAATTGCTACTGAAACTTCATATATCAAACCGGAAACTTCTTTTCAGAAAGGTTTATCTAAATATGGAGGGTTATTAACCTGGGTGATGGTAATAACCTCTGTTTCCAGTTTTTTTGCCAATATGATTATTGGGAGAAGTGTTTTAGATTCTCTGCTGTTTTCTTTAGCTATTGCTGTAGGACTGACGCCTGAACTACTGCCTGTTTTGGTTACTGTTTCACTAGCTCATGGGGCAGGCAAATTAGCTAAAAAAGAAGTCTTGGTTAAACAATTAATTGCTATTGAAAATCTGGGAAATATTGATGTTCTTTGCACGGATAAAACAGGCACACTCACCGAAGGTAAAATCACCGTAGCGGATTATCAGAATGCCAAAGGTATGAGAGATGAGGGTGTCTTACGCCTTGGATTAATTTGTAATACCGCGCTTACACACCATAAAATCGTCGGCACCCCATATGATGCTGCTCTTTGGGAATACGTGCAGACAAATAAACTAAACCTGGTCATTAAGGCTAATAAAGTATTTGAAGAACCTTTTGATTTTGGGAGAAGAATTATGTTTACAGTTGTAGAAGAAAATGGAAAAAGAATCTTAATTGCCAAAGGTGCTCCCGAAGTAATTTTTAATTTAGTGGGCTCTCACCAGCACTTACAAAGTAGATACCATAATCTTAGTTCACTTGGATTTAATGTGATAGCAATTGCTTCCAAAATCGTTAATATAAAACAAAAATACAGTTTTGAGGATGTGGAGAACCTTGATTTTGCCGGATTTATCACTTTTTCTGATCCCATTAAAACCAGTACCAAAGAGGCTTTAGATCAACTCAAACGCTTAAATGTGCAAATTAAAATCTTAACTGGTGATAATGAAATAGTTTCAGCCAAAATTTGCGACAGTATCGGTCTGGATGTTGGCAATATAATTCAAGGTGGAGTTATTGATTCTTTAAGCGAGGCTGATTTACAAATACTGGTTGACAAAACAACCATCTTTAGCCGGGTTACTCCAGAGCAGAAGTTGAAAATTATCCAAACTTTAAAAAAAATGGGTCATGTAACAGGCTATATGGGAGATGGAATTA
>CAZDEH010000028.1:2420-7192 GCA_964504665.1 uncultured Gammaproteobacteria bacterium
AGTACAGCTATAATAAGTAAAGCCAGGGATTTTGATGGAATTAATGATGTTTTAGCTCTTCATGGAGCTGATGTTGGTATTTCTGTAAATACTGCTCTTGATGTGGCAAAGGATACTGCTCAAGTGGTTTTACTGCGTAAAGACTTAAAAACTGTTCTGGCCGGTATCATTGAAGGCAGAAAAGTTTTTAGCAACACTATGAAATATATTTTGACATACACAGGTTCTAACTTTGGAGAAATGATATCGTTAGCCGGTGCCTCATTTTTTATGCCCTTTTTACCCATCACCCCTTCACAGCTTTTACTGCAAGATGCTTTATATGATATCTCTCAGATGACCATCACCTCAGACAATGTTGACCCTGAATCTGTTATTAAACCCAAACACTGGGATCTGGGTTTTATTAAAAACTACATGATCTTCTTTGGGATATTAAGTGCTATGTTTATTGGGATTACCCTCTGGTTTCTGACTACAGTTTTATATGCTTCTACACCGCTTTTTAGAACCTGTATCTTTTTAACGTTTATGGTTAGCGAAATGATTCTGGTCTTTAGCGTTAGAACTACCAGGATCCCTTTTTATCAAAGCAAACCTAGTCTGTGGTTGATAGCAGCTTGTACAGCTGTTATTTTACTCAGTATCTACTTACCTTATTCTCCCTTAGCTGATTCTCTAGGGTTTGTTTCTCCGCCCCTCCTCTTCTTTGCTTTTCTTGCTGCCTTATCTTTAGTTTATCTTGTCAGTATAGAGGTGGGCAAAAAAGTATTACTGGGAAAATTAAATACTTAGTCTTCTATCAAATAGACACTCAATAGCACTCATTATTCTTAAAAATCCATTAACTCCTACCTGCCCATTACCCAAATCTTTACTTGTAATCTTGACTCCAGCCAATTGTTCAATAGCTTCCACTACAGGAGGACAATAAACGGAGTGTTGAAAAATTTCCCATGGGGAACAAATACAGTCATCACCTCTTAAATCATTTGACACCGGCTCTCCCACCATAGTTGGATGTGCTAGGCATAAAGATCCTTGTTTGTGTTCACATGTGTTAGGACAACATTTTCCACAAGCCTCACAAGGTATATTGACTAAATCTACTAATTCTTTCACAAAAGGGATTATATAATATAAATGTTTAAAGCGCTAACCTTTACAAGAAGCACCAATTAAAACCAACTTTTCTTTTTAGAGGACAGATTTTTTTAGTTTTGTTAAAGCCAACGCTTAAAGCTTTTTTAGAAAAACTTTTCATTCTTACTTTTAATATGAGCAGTTTTAAGAAAAAACAATAATCAATTTTACAATTTATTGAAAAAATACCTTTAAAAATAAATTTAATATTCTAGGGGCTTTAAGGCAGATTAAAACAGTTCTTAATCTCTCTCTGCACCTCTTCTCTCACGCAAGTGTCTTTTATAACTTGCGGTATAATTGCCCGTCTCTTTGCATTCAGCATCCACCTCAGAGCGCGCATTAGATATATCTGTATCATTTTCAGGATCTAGACGTTTGTCCCACCAAATTCCTTTTCCTTTATATTTTTCGCGTGTAACAGGCACACTTGTTATTTCGGTAAAACTACCATCTCTAAAACCAGTTACAGCCCTCTCAGCGAGTAAATCAGGCAAACCTAACTCTCTCAGCGCATCTCTAAGGTCAGAACTTCTTAGAACGTATCCACTCTCTAATATTTCTGCTACTATCCCATAAAATCTGATTTGTTCTTCTCTGTGCTGTTCTCTAAATGTTTTAGGTCTTATCATATTATTTTTCCCCAAGAAGTATAAATAAACTTTGGAAATTATACAAGTTATTATAGGGTAAAGCTAGAACCAACCCTTCTTTTTGGAGGATAAGTTTTTATCTCTTTATACATTAGGCTACAAACCCGGTTTGTAAAGCTAAAGTTTGAGTGGTTAAAACCAGGATTTTTTGTGAGATTTCAAACTTAAAAGTTTTTCATAGAGAGATTTTTCCTCTGAGGATAATTTCTTAGGAACTTCCAGTTTTACCCTGACATAATGATCCCCCTTTCCACTACCCCTTAAATTAGACATCCCCTGATCCTTAATTCTAATTAATGCTCCTGGTTCTGTCCCGCCTGATACTTTTAGATTTACTTTACCCCACACAGTTTTAACTTCCACTACATCTCCTAGGATAATTTGCGGAACTGTTAGGTTAATCTCGGAAAAAATATCCGCACCATCTCTGGTAAAATCAGGATGACGTCGAATCCTAAAGATAATATCCATTCCCTCAAATCTCATTCTGGTACCGTTATCCACCCCAGCTGGAATTTTGATAGTTATTTCCCTTTTGTGACCAGATTCATCCTGAATCTGCACATGTTTTGTAGTTCCGTGAACAGTATCTTCAAAATCTATCTCCAGTTGATAGGTTGGGTTTTGACGGTATGTTCTCCCTCCAAAACCACCCATACCCCCCATGCCGAAAATTTGCTCAAAAAGAGAAAAGGGATCTTCAAAACCCCCAAAATCAAACTGAACATTAGGATTGCCGCCACCGGTTGAATAAGAATAAGATTTAAAGCCTCCAAATGGTCCTCCTGCTCCCCCACTTCCTCCAGGAAAACCACCACCAGGAGTAAAGGCAGCGTGACCAAACTGGTCATAAGTTTTTTTCTTCTCAGGATCAGATAGAACCTGATACGCTTCTGAGATTTCCTTAAATCTAGTTTCTGCCCCCGCAGTTTTATCCACATCGGGGTGATGTGCTCTGGCCAATTTTCTATAAGCAGATTTTAATTCTGCTTCAGAAGCATTTTTTGATACACCCAGTATTTCATAATAATCTCTTTTATTTGCCATTTTTTTGTGCTTTTAAGACAACATGTTCTTTGCCATGTGCTACTATTTTACTGTTACCGAAATATTTTTTAAACAACCGTTCCATCACAGGACTGATATTACCAGGTACCACCACCCACAAGCTACCATCAGCTTTTAAATGTTCGGAGGATTCACTCACAATCTCTTCCAGAAAATCATTACCCATTTGAGCCGGAGGATTAGATATAATCTGATGATAGCTACGCTTTACGACAGCCGAAAACAGATCACTTAAATAACTTTCTGCATTTCGCGCATTATTTAAATTTATATTCTCTTTCATGAGTTCAAAAGACCTTAAATGATCTTCCAGTAAATGAAGATGCCCGGAAGGATTTAATTTGGCACAAACTAAACCTATCACTCCTGTACCTGCTCCTAAATCAGCAATTAAGGTTCCATCAATAACTTCCAAATTATCAATTAAAAGTCTGGTTCCACCATCCAAACCTGTTTTTGAAAAAACTCCGGGTCTGGTTTGAAACTTTATTTCAAATCCTCTCAAATTTTCTATAATTAGATTTGTCTTCATAAGATTAAAAAACCCCGGTTTCCCGAGGCTAAAGTAACTCTTCAGCAAGTAATATATTTAATTTTTCTGGCTACCACTATCGTCTACCACCTCTCCCTCAACAGCCTCCCCTTTATCTGCTTTACCCGCTTCGCCGCGCCCTGCGTCGCCGCTGGCGCGAGGCGAGCCATCTTTTTCCTCAGAAGCAATTTCTTCTTCAGGTTTAATCTCAGGTTCCTGTTGATCTTGATCATCTGTGTTTGGTTGTTGACCTGTTTTTTCATACATAGTTTGACCAAATTTAGACAAGGCGTCTGATAAACTTTCACTTTTGCTTTTAATCTCATCTTTATCACCTTTAATTACAGCTTCTTGAAGCTCTTTAATTTTCCCTTCCAAATCCTCTTTCGTTTCAACCGGCATCTTATCTCCTGCATCTTTAATAGATCTCTCGGTGGTGTAAATTAAGGTATCAGCCTGATTTTTAATCTCAATTTCTTCTTTTTTCTTTTTATCTTCTTCCGCATGGGCTTCTGCTTCTTTAGCCATCCTCTCTGCATCTTCTTTACTCAAACCGGTGGAACCGGTAATGGTGATTTTTTGTTCTTTTCCGGTGGCTTTATCTTTGGCCGAGACATTCAAAATACCGTTAGCATCGATGTCAAAAGTAACTTCCACTTGTGGTACCCCTCTTGGGGCTGGTGGAATACCATCCAGTATAAATCTTCCCAATGTCTTATTATCAGCAGCCATTTCCCGCTCTCCTTGCAACACATTAATTTCTACCTGAGTTTGGTTATCAGCTGCAGTTGAGAAAATCTCTGTTTTAGAAGTGGGGATGGTGGAATTTCTGTTTATCAGAGGAGTTCTAACCCCCCCTAAAGTTTCAATTCCAAGAGTCAAAGGAGTCACATCCAAGAGTAACACGTCTTTAACTTCTCCTCCTAATACTCCACCTTGAATAGCCGCCCCCACTGCTACCACTTCATCAGGGTTAATCCCTTTATGTGGCTCTTTACCAAAGAAATCCTGAACCAGCTTTTGCACCAGTGGCATTCTGGTCATCCCACCTACCAAAATTACCTCATCAACCTTAGATGGTTCTATTTTGGCATCTTTTAGGGCAGCTTTAACAGCCACAAAAGATTTATCAATTAAGTCTTTAACTAAATCTTCCAGTTTTGCCCGGGATAATTTCATCTCCAAATGTTTTGGACCCGTTGCATCAGCAGTTACGAATGGAATAGAAATTTCTGCCTCAGTAGAAGAAGATAGTTCAATCTTGGCTTTTTCAGCACCATCGCGCAGCCGTTGCAGAGCTTGTCTGTCTGATTTTAGATCAATCCCCTGTTCTTTTTTGAACTCATCAGCCATATAATCAATAATTTTTTGCTCAA
>CAZDEH010000028.1:7202-7778 GCA_964504665.1 uncultured Gammaproteobacteria bacterium
TCTCCTCCTAAATGAGTATCCCCATTAGTGGATTTTACCTCAAATACACCATCACCAAGCTCTAAAATAGAGACGTCAAAAGTTCCTCCTCCCAAATCATAGACAGCTATGGTATGGGCATTCTTTTTATCCAGACCATAAGCCAGAGCAGCAGCAGTTGGTTCATTAATAATTCTTTGTACATTTAGTCCTGCTATCTCTCCTGCCTGTTTAGTGGCCTGACGTTGGGCATCATCAAAATAAGCCGGAACCGTAATCACTGCATCTGTCACTTTTTCACCTAAATAAGACTCTGCATCTACTTTGATTTTCTGCAAAATCTGGGCGGAAATTTCCTGAGGGGTATATTCATGACCATCAATATCCACGATAGCCATGTCATTTTTGCCTTTTTTAATGGTGTAGGGGAGCCATTTAATATCTCTTTGTACTTCAGGATCAGTATATTTTCTTCCCATGAGTCTTTTTATTGAGAAAATTGTTCTTTTTGGCTTAAGTACTAATTGTCTTTTGGCAACGTCTCCAACAACGTGATCTATCGGATCAACTACCGATGGAATAACATTTCTTCCTTCG
>CAZDEH010000028.1:7788-11898 GCA_964504665.1 uncultured Gammaproteobacteria bacterium
ATTGTTTCTTTAGGATTAACCACTGATTGTCTTTTGGCTACCCTTCCCACAATATTTTTGACAGGGTTAGCAACAGAAGGAATAATATTTTCTCCTTCTGCAGAGTGGATGACTTTAGGTTTTCCACCTTCCATCACTGCTACACAAGAATTAGTTGTTCCTAAATCTATACCTATAATTTTAGCCATATCTTAATTCCCTTCTTTAGTTGTAAGTTCTACTTTCTCACATTTAGGACATCTATAAGCATAGATATATTCTCCACCTAAGCTCAGGGTTTCAGCAAATTTCACCCCTAAAGGTTTACCTTTCGCCCACATCTGACCGTACTGTGTGATAAACCCTTTTTCCATTTCTGCTTGATCATTTGGACATTTCATATTTTTTAGTTTTCTTTCTTACCAACCACTACTTTGGCTGGTCTAATTATTTTACCATTTATATTATAACCGTTTTGTAAAATTTCTAAAACCTTGTTGTTTTCACCCTCTCTGGTTTCTACTGCTTCTGCAACTGACGGATCATATTCATCCATGGGTTGAAGATGTATTGCTTGTAATCCTTCTTCTTCTAAAACCTTTTTAAACTCTTTAACTGCCAACTCCACTCCTTTGTACCAACCTGATTGTTTCTCTTCTTCACTAGCTCCACCTAAAGCAGTATCCAAATGATCCAGTGTAGGCAAAATCCTCATAATTAAATCTCCACTCACCCATTTAGTTAACTCTGACCTACCATCGGCTATTCTTTTTTCCAAATTATGATAATCTGCCACCGCCCGCTTCAGTTGATCTTCTAAAACTTGCACTTTTTGTGCCAGTTCATCTAGCTGATTATTTTCTTGTTTTTTAGCCATTTTTTATTAATCCCCCTGCTTCATTTAATACTCCCCCCACATATTTTAAGTATGGTATAACAATAGGAAAGTTTAATCTATTTGGTCCTACTATACCAATTATCCCCGGATCAACTCTACCTGTTTCAAAATTTAAAAAAGCAAAACTGGTAGGCAGTAAATATTCATAGTCTGTTTCCTCTCCAAAAATAATATGTAAAGGTTCAGTACCCTTAGCTAGTCCAATCACTTTTTGCAAAATAGAGGATTCATCCAACATTGATAATACAAACCTGGTCACCTCAATATCAAAAAATTCAGGCAGGTCTAAAATATTAGCTGCGCCAGTATAATAAACATCGTCCCCATTAATGGCAATAGCCAAAGTATCACATTTGTCTGCTAATGACTTAGTTGCGACATGCACCATTTTGTTAAACTGGCTCCTGGCATCCATCATCTGTTGCCTAATATTAACCTCATCTACCACAGACAATTCTTTTTCCTTCATTAACTCATTGATATATAACCTAAAACCCATGGTGGTAGGTACACGCCCGCTACTCACATGCGGTTGTTTCAAAAAACCCATCTCTGTTAAAGTAACCATTTCGTTTCTGATGGTGGCAGGAGAGATCCCCAAAGTACAATTTTTTTCAATAGTATCAGAAGCTATTGCTTCACCTGTTTTAACATAAAGTTCAATAATAACTTTTAGTAATTGTTTTTGTCTTTCAGATAAGTCTGACATATTAGCAGTAATATACCAAGACTGCTAAATATTGTCAAGAGTTTATTAAATGTTTTGAAATAAGCTTGCTTAACCTTATCTTAATTTCATCAAAATCCCCCACAACTTCTGCCCTACAAGCATTTAGATGTCCCCCACCATTACCGCCAATTTCTTTGAGCATCTTAGGCAAATCAATCTTATTAGTTAAATTATTTCCCCTGGCAGAAATAACAATTTTACCAAGGGCTTCCTCATAAACCATAAAACCCCGCGGATACCCTTTTACAGTCCTGGCAACCTCTTCCTGAAAAGCCTCTTTTAAGATAGATAATTTATGTGAATTAATTCCATCTTGTTGTAATTTGGCATAGGGCATAAATAAAAATTGGGTTTGAAGTTCAGCATTATATTCACAATTAATTATTCCATAAGCCAACATTTCCATATAATCTCTGGTTCTTGAAAAAAAGAATTTATCCACAATTTCCAAAAAACTAGCACCTTTATCTAGCAGTTTTGCTGCTAATTTCATAGTTTCCGGCTGAAAGCTCCACTTAAAATTACCAGTATCTCCCACAATAGCAGCATAGCCTAAGTTAGCAAGATTTTTATCAATAAACTCCTCCGGTATAATCTCTGTCAAAATAACTTCTGCTGTAGAGCTTAGTCTCTTTTGCAATGTCCAAGTACCTAATTTTTCCGGATTATTCAGATGATGATCGATATGAACCACTTTTTTATAAAATGACAAATTAGGCTTTCGTAAGGGACTTTTCTCGTCATAATATTGAACTAAATTAGTGCCGTCAATTAAAACTAGCACATCAAAATTTTTACCAAACAGAGCCTCTCTGGTATCACCAAATATAATCTCATTAAAATATGGCAAAAAGGAATAATAATCTTTTTCTTCTTCTGAGAGAGTATTGCTTTGCATTAAAGTCACTTTTTTCTTCAAAGATTCAAGGTATTTTGTTAAAATCAAGCCAGATCCTAACGAGTCAAAATCCACCGGACGTGAGGCAATAATTAATACAGTTTTATCTTGTTTAATATAATCCTGAAAAGAATCCATAAGCTGTTATCTTACTATTTCAGTCGTCCATCTGTCCACCTGTCAGGTGGACAATGCGTACACCTACCTTAAGACCAATCTAGTAAAGCCTTCTGCGTATTCATAACCTCCCTTTTCCCCAATTTCCCGGAGTCGTTTACTGAGCCATATTTCAGTTTCTTTTGGATTATCAATTTGACTTTTATGCTTTAAAATAGACTGCACTTTAGTCTTAAAAAAACCTGAAACAT
Organism: uncultured Gammaproteobacteria bacterium; assembly: GCA_964504665.1. Taxonomy (GTDB): domain Bacteria; phylum Patescibacteriota; class Microgenomatia; order Daviesbacterales; family UBA10151; genus STC-54. Next base: position 10,662 of record CAZDEH010000028.1, read on the forward strand.
CAACATAAAATGTAGGATGGTTAAAGTTAAAAAGATACATTTCTAATACTTTATGCGGCTGTAAACCTTCTTCGATGTGTTCAGGAAAAGATGTTAAATCACGGGCTAAGGGGTAGACTGCATCTATAGTTGCAGTACCTGTTTTCCGATGATCATTATGATTAATAGAAGCAAGACCATCACTGATTTCATAAATCCAGGTTGGATCATGGGTGAAAACAATATCAGGTTTTATTTTCCTGATGAATCTCACAATTTCTTCTTTTAAGTGTAAGTCTGCTTCGAGTTCTCCATCCCCATGATCCAAGAAAAAAACTTCTTTTACTCCAATTACTTTAGCTGCTTTAAGCTGCTCTTTTTTTCTGACTTTAATTAATTTATCAGATTTAATATCACTCCCCCTGCTACCTCTAGCCCCATTAGTACAAATTAAATAATAAGCAGTTGCCCCCTCAAATACATATTTAGCCACAGTTCCTCCACAACCAAACTCAGCATCATCAGGATGTGCCACCACAACTAAAATAGTTCTTTCTTTCATTGGAAGAATGATACAACTAAGATCAAACTTTTCAAAGACTCTAAAGAAGCTCTTTATCGCTTCACTCCTCATAATGACAAAATATGTATTAATCATTTGAGATTTTGTTATTTTATTTATGTGTATCTATTTATATTTCCCTTAACACCCCAGTACAATAAACACTCGATATTTTAAGATAGTTTATTTATCATAATACTAATGACTCAAGCTTCTGGCTTATCACAAGACGTAAAAACTATCATAACTATTTTCCTTCTTATATTTCTCTATCCTGCAGGATTAATATTAATGTGGATTTGGATGAAGTGGCCTTTGTGGCTTAAGCTACTTTTATCTAGTATTCTGATTCTAGGGTTTATTTTATTACTACTGATTTTTGGTTCATCTGCTTTTTTTATACTAAATTACAATTCGTAAAAAAATCGTTTCAACTTTTACACCCATAAATTACTATTGTCCAAAAAGAAAAGATTACAATTTTTATTCCTTCAAGATATGCTTGTTTTGAGGCTTAAACATACCCATTTATAACTTAACCAATAGACACTAGCTTTTTAAAATACTTAAAAATGTTTCTTGGGGAATCTTCCTTCGACTTCGCTCAGAATAAACTACCCGACCAACCATCTTCATTTTCTTTTTCTTTTTACCTCTGTTTATTAATTATACGCATACTGGTGGACGTCTTGTGTG
>CAZDEH010000029.1:0-11450 GCA_964504665.1 uncultured Gammaproteobacteria bacterium
TAGGTGGGAAGGGTCTGGCTGTTCGCCAGTTAAAGCGGTACGCGAGCTGGGTTCAAACCGTCGTAAGACAGGTTGGACTCTATCCAGTATGGGCGTTTTGATTCTTGAGGGAAGTTGTCTCTAGTAAGCAATTGCTACTAGTCGAAGAGATTCGACTTGACAAATTGGCTAATAACGGTGAAGCCCTCTTGATTTTGGGTTTAATTTGGTTCTATACTAAATCCATATATAAAAATCAATGGGTAATACCGTGGGAAGACTTTCTAAAGCAAATCAAACTAATTTTGCGTATATAGCAGGATTTTTGGATGGTGACGGAAGTATTATGCTTCAGTTACATCGAAGAGAATCCGGCAAAGATGTTTTTCGGATAAAAACTACAATATGTTTTTACCAAGATAAACGTCATCTTGAAAAGATGAAATGGTTTAAAGAAATTTTGGGATGTGGGTATTTATATACCCGCAAAGATGGAATTTCTGAGCTAAGAATAGAAGGATTTCAAAGAGTATTTGAAGTTCTGACTAATCTAAAGCCATTTTTGAAATTTAAGAAAAAGCAAACAAGTTTGATGCTAAAAATTATTCCTAAACTACAACAAAAATCATTTTTAAATGAACAAGTTGTAATTTGGATTAAGAAGATGAGGGAATATAACTATATTTCTCATCAGGCAAATGTTTTAGTAAATGTCCCCGTAACGACTTATAAATAAGGTACCAGATATTCTGGAACAGAAACTTATTTTATATGCCAACTCCGCAGCGTAAAGTCGGCGGAGAAGATATAGTCTGATCCTCTAAGAAATTAGAGTAAACATAATGACGAGAGGACCGAGACGAGGGAACCTCTAGTGTGCCGGTTGTATTAAAAGTGCAACGCCGGGTAGCTACGTTCCTTCCTGATAAGCGCTGAAAGCATCTAAGCACGAAGCAGATCCTAAGATAAGGAATCTTTAAGACCCCTGGCAGACTACCAGGTCGCCGTAAGGCGAACCTCGTCAGCCGTAAGGCGAGACGGGTTGATAGGTTAGCGGTGTAAGCATTGTAAGATGTTTAGCCTACTAATACTAATGGTCATCGTTGAGATTTTTTGGCAAGCCTTCGGTTTGTCTACCGTCTACAGTCTTCCGTCTTCCGCTTCTAGCGGTAGTCGGTAGTCGGAAAGCGGTTAGCCAAACATAGTCGTATTCACATTTTGAAGTACAAAAAGATTTTGGTTATTAATACACAATCACACTACCGTGAAGTTTGAGTGGATCTGTTTCATCATGGTAGCTAAAAGTACCGATAGTATTGAAAGTAAAGATAGCTGAGGAAGAAGGAGCAATGGTTTTATTTAATGTAGGGGGTGAGTTATGCAGTGGGTGAGGATTAGAGAAAATTTTGTGGACTGTTTGATCGGTGTTTACCCACACAACTGAAGTACCTTTTTTAATCCGGACGGCGGCGGGGATAATTCCTATCTGACTGATCATCACCTGGGTTTTATCGGGAGCAGGGGGAATAGCAGTAAAACCTTTCAAGTTCTGGGTAGGTTGAAGTTGTGGTTGGGGTAGAAAACGGGAGAATAACTGTTTTTGTTGGGTAAATAGGTAAATAGTTCCTGTTAAAACTATCACAAAAATACCTATTCCCCAAACTAACTTCTTTTTAAAAGTAGACTGGGGAATGTCAGGACTGATATACGCTTCATTGATAGGTGGGATGGTAGGTTGGTTATTGGTAAACATTGATTCTTTCTATTTAAAATATTAGATCCTCTGATTTAAGAAAACAAGTATGGGCTACTAACCAACATTGACTTGTTTACTTGATCTCTCCATAATAATCTTGTGAGGCTTCTTTATGAAAAACATCCAGCTTTAGGTTGGAAAAATAAAAAAAACATCATGGGCTTTACCCTGGTAGAGTTGTTGATAGGTATCGCGGTGATAGCCATCTTATCAATAATTGGAGTGATAGTTTTAAGCAACCTGCATCGTATGGCTCAAGACGCCCGGAGGAAGGAAGATCTGCAAGCCATTGCTAGAGCATATGAAGTGGGTTACAACGGAGTTTACCACCAGCTTTCCGGTAGTGCGTTTGCAGCCAATACTATTCCAGAAGATCCGGCCGGAAAAATTTATTTCGGACAACTGAGTACGGAAACCACAGGATTTCAACTTTGTGTAGCTTTGGAATCTAACCCAAATCCCAGTTGTGATACTCCCGCAGACAACTGTTTTTGTATCCGCTCAGTTCAAGGGAGCTATGATGCGTCTATAACTCCAACTCCAACTCCAATTCCGACGCCAGCGGAAACATCCACTCCAACGCCCACCTCGTTACCTGTTGATACCGAACCGCCGTCTCAACCGACCGGTTTAATTACTTCAGCTCCATCCTATAATCAGGTTAACCTAATTTGGACTGCTTCTACTGATAATGTGGGAGTGACTAAGTATTGGGTCTTACGGCGGGCTCAACCGTCTCCAGAATTTTTACAGGTTACCTCAGTTACCTCTACATCTTATACTGATAACAGTGTTGTCCCTGAGACAACATATGACTATGAGATTGTAGCGGAAGATGCGGCTTTGAATAGCTCAATTCCCTCTGCCTTGAGTACGGTTATTACTCCTTCGGTTCCTGATACAACCTCTCCTTCTGTGCCTCAAAACGTTCAGGCGGTGGCGCCGGATTCCTGGCATGCAGCTTTGCAGTGGGATCCCTCTACTGACAATATTGGAGTGGTGAGCTATGATATTTTACGGGATGGTGTCTTACAAACTAATATTTCTTCCTCAACCTGTACTGCAATTTGTACTTATGGGGAAGGCTCCTTGAATGCTAATACTACTTATTCATATACAGTCAAAGCCAAAGACGCCGCCGGTAACTCCTCCGCTGAATCTACCTCCGCTCCTGTTACCACTCCACCTGAGGCTACCCCTACCCCCACTCCAACCCCCACTCCAACCCCCACTCCCGCGCCTACTTATCAGTTAGTTTTTATTACTGCGACCGCAACTACCGGGTCTTTAGGTGGTTTGAGCGGGGCAGATACTAAATGTCAAACTGATGCAAATAATGCCGGATTATCATCCTTCACCTTTAAAGCCTGGTTAAGCGATGGAACAACCAGCGCTGCTACCAGAATCACCAACAAGTCTTCCTTACCCTACAAGATGCCAAATGGTGTGACGGTAGCTAATGACTGGACCGATTTGACTGACAATACATTGCAGAACGCTATCACAATTACTGCTGCTAATACATCGGTGGCATCCGGTCCTGTCTGGACGAATACAACTACAGCTGGGGCAATTAGTACGGCACACTGTCTTACTTGGGGTAACGGTGCTCCTTCTAAAACGGGTATTAAAGGGTTAAGTAGTTCTACTACTGCGACCTGGACTAATAATTCTACTCAAGGTTGTAATATTGTTTCACGTTTGTATTGTATTCAGGATCCTTAATAAGCTATGAAACTGACATTTAGAAATATTAAAATCTTTATAATTTCCTATTTAGCAATATTTATTGGTTTGAACTTGATCCTCACTATTTTCTTATCTCCCTCCACTTTGAATTTGGAAAATATCCTTGATAGTTTTAATCTTTCTTTCCTGTCTTGTTCACAGGTACCCCCTAACAATTATCTTATCTCCAGCTTTTGCTCATCCAGATTACAACTGATTGCAGTGAATGTTTATTTAGCTACCATTTCTTATATAGGCGTGTTTAGCCGTAAGCTGAAATATTCCCATTGGATAATTATGTTCGTTTTTCTTAATTTATTATTAGCTGCAGCCTGGTTTTTGAAGGATTTATTACGGGTTTGAAGTGAGAGGCATTATTGGACAATAATCTTTCCCTGTATTCCTTGTGGATCGTTTTCATCATGATAAGTATAACTACCGGTTCTCTCAGCCTCAAAAGTGAAAGACTCTTTAGTCTGTAAAACTGGGCTTTCAAACCCCTTGATACCCAGAAAAACCTCATGTACGGGATGAGAGCCGGAAGCAATTTGGTGAGGCTGATCGTCGTTATTTACCCAAGTTATTTGGTCTCCTTCTTTTACCAGAATAGTGACAGGATCAAAACCAAGTTTGGTAATAGACACTCTGGCTTCAACAATAGAAGCATTTGCGGAAAAGATATTCAATAAGGAAAACCCGGTCGTCCGGCTCAAAAAGATAATTATAGTTAATATAACGGAAAGAATGAGTAAAGCCAGGTAGATAAATAATATCCTTTCATCTTTGTTGGTATCTGCTGCTATCATGATGGTCAGTTCTTCAGTGCATTTAGTATAACGTCATAAGTAATTTGTTGGTTTAGAGTAAGGGTAACTGTAGCTCTCTGTTCACGGTGATCTTTGGCTGAAAAATCCAGAGTATATTTTCCTTTAGGTAGGTTACGGATAGAATAGACGCCATATGAATTTGTGCTATAAGTTTTTTTAGTGCCTTCGACCGTAACCGTGACGGTTGCCCCCGGAAGTTTACTTTGTGTATTGGAAGATATTGTCCCGGTGATAATTCCTCCTTCAAGCTTTGCATAAGTTGTAGCAGTAACAGGTAGAGAGTTAGCCGAATAATTTCCGCTGCTACTGACTGTCCGCACATAATAGCTATATAAAGTAGCAGGATTGAGTCCCACGTCACCTAAAGAAGTACTCTCTACAGCAGCGATTTTATGATCATTACGGTAAACCTCATAGGTTACAGCACTCGTGGTAGTAGAGGTCCAGGATAAATTGATCTGTGAATAGGAGATGACACCAGCCTGAAGATTTGACGGAGGAGGCAGAGTTTGCAGGTCACTGGCAAAAGAAGATGGTTTGGGATAAAGGAAACTAAATAACCGGTCTTTAAAAGGGAAAATTGCAGTAATAGCTAAGAAGACAGTAAGACCAATTAAAAATAATAAAATAATTAACTGGGTTTGTGGCAAGAATGGTTGTTCAGCTTTTCCCATAGGATTTTAACTTAGTGTATCATTTTATCAGCAGGTTGAATAGGGCGGTTGATTCTAAGACTAAAATTTGTTATACTGTGTGTCCGGTGATTTGAGCGAAGTGGTACGACCTGATCAGCCTCGGCTAGACGTAAGTCTAGACGGGTCCCATCCCGAACTCAGTAGTCAAACGCTTCAGCGGCGACGATACTTTGGTCGAAAGGCCCTGGGACAATAGCTCATTGCCGGAACTCGAAAGAGTTACGGCAAGAGGCATAACAGTGGCTCATTGCTAGATTGTTTTTTTTAAAATCAATAAGAAAGTTAGGAATGAATGATTGCCAAACAAAATTAGCCACCAGCCAATAGCCAATAGCCCCAAGACCTCTTTAATGGATCAACTTATGGCTTCCTATGATGATAGGAAACTTACCTTTGAACGCGGGGAAAAAATCACCGGTGAGGTAATCAGTATGACTGGTTCAGAAATAATCTTGGACCTTAAGGCAAAAGCAGAAGGGGTGTTAAATAAAAAGGACTTATCGGTGGAAGAGTTGAGTCACCTGAAAATCGGAAGTACGCTGGAGGTCTTTGTAGATTACCCTGAAAATGAATCAGGCCAGATAGTCCTCAGCCGCTTCCGGCCACAAAATATCACAGGTAGGCTATATGGCGCCAGAAAAATTGATCTTAGTAAATGGCAGAAATTCATTCAGGGTTATGCTACTAAAGCAATGTTTGCGGGTGAGATCACAGAAATTAATAAAGGGGGACTGATTGTTTCTATTGATGGAATCCGTGGGTTTATTCCCAGCTCTCAAATCAGCTTAAAAAGTATCAGTAACCAAAGTAGCCTCAATGATTTAGTGGGAAAAGAATTGAAAGTAACTGTAATAGAGGTTAATCCTGGCAACAACAAGCTAGTTTTTTCAGCCAGACCAAATTTAAACGATATCGACAAAAAAGAACTTTCTGATTTTAAAATAGGGGATGAGGTAAAGGGGCAGATTGTTGCTGTGACTCCGTTTGGACTTTTTATCAAGGTTGGTAGTGTTGAAGGAATAGTTTATCCCCAGGAAACAACCTGGGAAATTGCAGAAGCAAATACAGAAATTGATCTGACCAAAAGTTTTAAGGTAGGAGCTGAAATAACTGCCAAAATTACTGGAGTAGATGAAAGCTTAGGTAGATTGAACTTATCTTTGAGGCAGATGATAAAAGATCCCTTTACAGAAATTTCAGAAAAATATCAGGTTGATGATGTAGTAACAGGAGTGATTACAAATATTACTCAAAATGGGATAGAAGTCAAGTTAGAACAAAATATTCCAGGTTTTCTTGCAACGGAAAAAATGAAAGATCAAACTTATCAAATGGATCAGAAAACAAACTTTTTAGTAGATTCAGTTGATGCTAAAAACAGAAGGATTAATTTAGCTCCTTTCCTAACTTCCACTGTAGGGCTTATATATAAATAAGTTTATTAATTTACCTTCCCAAGCCTCGCTTGGTGTGGCTAAGAAGTTTTAGGGTATCTTTTTATATTGCCAGTTCTTTTTCCTGTCTTAATTTTTGTATCGGTAGGGCATTTTTACTATTTCCCATAATCTTGTGGGGTTTACAGAGTAGACAGCCAGCCCGTGATTGTTTTGGTTTTTTCTCTTGTGGTTTATATTTTTAACACTATTACAAAAAAAATTTACGGAGTAAATTAAATCCCTATGGTCCATATCTGGTGCCAGCACCTTCTGTATATACCATCTTGGCTTGGACAGCTGAAGTTATGTACATGGCTAAAGTGAAATTTGGAGTTTACTGCCTAAAGCAGCAGAAATTCTTTTTAGAAAAGAAAGGGAAGGATTGGCGTTCATACTTTCAATTCTGGAAATGGCAGCTTGGGAAGTCCCAACTTTTTTGGCTAGATCCCTCTGGGATAATCCTCCTTTGAGACGGGCTTCAATAAGCCTGCATCCTAATTGGTATTCCACCTCAGAATCTTCCCATTCTTTTCTGAATTTGGGATTTTTAAGGAGTATTTTTAGATGGTCTTGTAAAGTAAAAACGGGTCTTGTTCTCATAATTTGAATGATATCATATATGATATCATTTGTCAATTGGTCTTCTGATCAGTTAACCATTCTGTATATCTGGCTAAAGCAGTATTTATTTCCTTCTGTGGTGTTTTTTGGGATTTTTTAATAAAACCATGGAGTAATAAGATAGAGTTGGTAAGTACGCTGGCATAAAAGATTCTGATACTATCTTCTCCTAATACCCTGATTTCCCAAAGTGGAGTGCTAATTAGTTTCTTAATATGTGGGATAGCTGTTACAAGACCATATTTTTCTATGTAGGTTAAGATACGGGTTACTTTTCTTTGCTGTTTTTCTTGGAGTGACTCAATGAATATTCTGGTTGGGTTTCCTCCGTCTAAAGTAGTGTAATAGTAAACATTGGTTGGCATAATTTATATTTTAACACTATTATAAAAACGAATTTAGGAAATTGGGTCAGGCTAGATGGAGTAAATTAAGAATTATCCTGTTATTTTTTGGGGAAGTTGGGAGAGTAAGGGTGGTTAGGGGACTGGCAGCGTTTACAAAAGATAACAGTGTAATCATAAATGGGGATAGTAATCTTATAAGCTAAGAGATATTCATACCCAGCTTTATTATTATGGTCCATATCTGGTGCCTGCTCCTTCATTCATTATCATTTTTATTAAAGTGGAAGTTAGGTCATACTTATAAACCCTGACATCATCTATTTGGCCTGACCAGCCATTGGATGTGCCATCCCTGTCCATACCTATATATAAAGAATTAGCATTAGCCAGTGTTGAGGTGGTGGAGTCTGAAGTAGATGTTTTTTGTATACCATCAACATACAGGTAAATTTTATCAGTGCCTGTTTGATCCCTTACCCCAACAACATGGTGCCAATTATTGTCATCATAATCCACGCCGTCAGTACAGGCAGAGATATCAGGACCCCAGGTAACATCATCATCTATGCCAAAACAAAGGTCACCTGTAGCATCCATCCATAATTTATACCCTCCATCTGCTGTATCATAAGTCAGAGCATGTTTAGTAACAATATAATCAGGGTTGGTGGCTATAGTCCCATCATGTTTAATCCAGGCAGCAACAGCAAAGTTATCTGTAGCAGCAAAATCAAAGTCATTATTATCATTAATAGTTACTTTATCATCTGACCCATCAAAATCCAAAGACCCCCCAAATTTACCGGAAGCCCCGTTATACCAGGCAGTAGCAGTATCCACAGTTGTACAAGTTCCAGCAGAAGTATTAGTTACTCCAGATCCAGACCAGGTACCAGCAGTGAAGGGAGCGTAAGTTGCGTAAATTGAAGATTGAATATTATTATATCCTGTCACAGTTGCTGGATTAGGGGGGGTTGGCCAAGCAACTCCGTCTTTATTAAAATTCTGGTTAGTAAAGCCGGCATCATCGTAACCATAAACTCCGGCTTCCGTACCGAGCATAGAGAGCCAATAATTACCCGGGTTCAAAGATACGGCAGGGGAAAAGGTAAACTCAACCCAGGAAGGAGTGGTAGTAAAGGTTGTACCAACACTTTGGGCTACTAGGTTATTTGGCACACCGCTGTTATCATCATAAATAACAGCCCCAACAGTATTAGACCCAGTACCATCCCATTCTATATAAGCAGTAATTTTTGTAATCTGGCCCACTTCAGATAAGTTATATTTTGTTCCCCAAAGCTCCGAACCCCAAGCAGACCTTGTCCCCCCAATTGTAGTCTTGCCAAAAGTATTAGTAGTCCTTGTTGAGGCAATAGAATTATTAATAGTTGTACCGGTACATTCATTTAGTTTCCAATATCCGGTAGGCTTGCCTTTGTTATAATCCCAGGCAATTTGAGCAGGGGATTGGGTATAGTTATAAATTCTAACTTGGTCTATAAAGCCATTAAAGTAAGCAGTAAGTGTGCTCGCGCCGTTAATATAAGCTCCAATACGGGGTTTATTAGCATTGCTTTGTGTTTTATTCTGTGATGCGTCAGAGTTATCTAGTTTTCCGTCTATATAAATAGCCAAACCTTGAGAGGTAGAAAAAGTCCCTGTAATATAATGCCATTTCCCATCGCCAAGCCCGGTATTTCCAAGTACTTGCTGCCACCCGTATGTATTATTATAATGTTGGAACTGCGCCTTATCAGTATCCTGAGTTAGACCAAAATAGAGATAAGGAGAATCCGCAACACTGTTGGTCTCTGAGTAAATAGTCTTTCCTCCGGTTGACGAGATGTTTGTAGTGTTTATCCATGCAGAAATAGTGTAGTTGTTTACTGAACCTATTATAGCTGTGGATCCCATATCTACATAATCTCCCCCGTCAAAACTTAAGGCTTTACCTAATTTCCCCCCTGCCCAAGATGGTGCAGCTGCACCTGCCGCAAACGTTCCTGTTTTTCCATTCCCTGAAGTATCATTAACAGTAGTATTTGATCCTTCTTCCATTTTCCATTCACCAATTGGCCCGGCACAGGAGGAGGTATCACCAGGCACACAGTAATCATTAGCAGCAGAGGAAGGTTGATTGCCTGATTTATCAGACACAGCCCCTAAAATTATGGATTTTCCCCTGTTATAATCTATTTTTATATCATCAGCAGTTAAAGCATAGTTATAGACTTTAAACTCATCGATAAGGCCGGTAAACCCAAGATCTCCAGATCTAGCACCAATATAAAGATTAGAATTTGTTTGGTAGATTGACCCTGATTTAGGAGTTGTTCCCGCTAGTATTCCGTTAATATAAATATTCATATTTGATCCATCAAATGTGGCTATAACATGATACCAGGTGTTATTGTTAAGAAGAGTTGATGACTGAACAACTGTAGTGTCAGCACCATTAGTAGTAAGAAAGAACTGGATCGCCCTGCTGGTATAACTGGAATGGGATAATGTTAACCACCAGATATAAGGGTTTTCCCATTTTCCACCTATTGTCTGGTAAGTGGTTGCCGTTGTAGGGTTAATCCAGGCAGATATGGTGATGTTGGCAGGAGCGAGAGTAGTAGTATCAGTCACAGTAACCAAATCTCCACCGTCAAAACTTAAAGCCTTGCCAAATTTTCCTGCAGTAGAGATAGTTGGTGCTGCAGTGGTTGCCCCAAATGCCCCATCCAAAGTATTCCCACCATTTCCTGAATTACAGGTATCATTTGACCCCCCGGAACAAGTATTTTTTGCCCCTTCATCAAATTTCCAATAACCCACCATAGATCCTACAGGTGAACCCCCTGCAGGATGTCCTGAATTCATGTCCTCCACGATTTGTTTGGCAGTCCGAGTGTAGTTATATACTTTAAATTCATCTACAAAACCTCCGTAGCCTACAGAAGCATCGTAACCCATTCGGTAATTTACGGCTGTTGTTGGATACTGTCCAGCCCCCCAAATGGTTGAAGGGTTAGCTAGATCTGTTACCTTAACACCGTTTACATAACACAACACATGGTTTGGGTCAGATGAATCTTGAGATATTCCAAGATGACTCCATCGATTAAGAGGAGAAGTAAAGGTACAATTCCAAACCTTACCATCTACGCCCCAGGTATTATACCTAACAAGAGAAAGAGACTCCGTGGCTGTATTTATAAGAACTTGGGAAATATATGTACTAACACCGTCGGTGTTTTGAAAGAGACGTTGGCTGTCTGCACTCAATGTAGGGTATACCCAAAACGAATAACTCACAACATTAAAAGTTTGGTTTGTAATATAGTTTGCTTCAAAATAATCGTTATTGGTTCTGCTTAATTGTCCAGCACTGCCGTATTTGCCTGTTGCCCAATGGTTGCCTGACCCTGACCAGGCGCCTGTCAGAGTTGTCCCCCCAATATCGTTAACTGAAGTTCCTATGTGCTCCTCAAAATTCCAATAATTTAATGGTCCTGGACCCCAGTTATATAAATCAGAGGCTTCTTTGGGGGAGAGTGCTCTGTTATACACCCTGACATCATCAAGCTTACTGGTGTTAGTACAAAAATGGTTGGAGCCATCATTAGTTAATCCAGCTGCAAAAGCGTTAGCATTAATACCCGTAGTTGTGGTAACAGTAATTAAGGACCAAGTAGCAGCAGAAACAGTTCCATTTAAAACTCCATTAACATATATAGAAGGTAAGGTAAAACCTGTGGCTGAGACAACGCCACTACTATTGATAGTGATATAAGCAGAAGAGTTAATTAAATTTATAAAATAATTATTAGCTGCAGCAGCAGGATATGCCCAAAAAGAAACTGTTTTGATGTCTGAAATAGTTGTGCCTGTATTTAGATAATCAGCAGTTCCGTCACATTGTGCACCATTTCCAAATTTTGCTCCAGCATAGGCCATAGTGCTATTGTTAGTTAATGTCAGGCCATTGCCTGAAGAATCTGTTGCAGTGCCTGAAGCTTCATCCAGCTTCCAATAACCGATTGGCTTGCCCCCGCTATAATCCTGCGCTA
>CAZDEH010000030.1:0-9644 GCA_964504665.1 uncultured Gammaproteobacteria bacterium
CGTCAAATTTGAAAGGATATCTGGTATATTATGGGGGCGATTGCCGGAGTGAACCCACCCCGACCCCGACGCCGACGCCGACTCCAACCCCAAGGTCTACCCCGACTCCTACACCTACCCCCACTCCGTCCCTTGGTCCTTGGTGTACTATTTGTGCTGCAGATGTTAATAAAGATTCATATGTAAATGGGCTTGATTTTTCTTATGTTTCAAGTTGTTATGGGAAAAGCCCTGATGAGAATAATTCCAATGGATACCCATGTGCTCCTGCAGATATTGATAATAATGGGGTAATTGGAGATCTTGATTCAGCTTGTGTCCAGAGTCAATATTTAAAGATTTGTTCCCTTCTACCTACTCCTACCCCTGTACCAGGACAATTTAGTAATCTATCAGCAAACCTATATATCCCAGGAGATGCAGTTTTTAATTTTAGCGATTCAGGACAGTCTTCTATGTATACCATTGATATAACTACTCAGCCTGATTGGACTAATGCTTATCCTGATTTTGGTTATGGTTCTCAGAGTCCAATAATAGTTAGTAATCCTTTAAAATGGAGCGAGTTTAAGTGTGGGGCTACTGTATATTGGCATGTTTATGGTGATACGGCGATAAGTCCAACTCAAGCTGCCACTATTACCTGTACCAGTTCTATTCCCACACCTACTCCAACATCAACTCCAACTCCAACCCCAACTCCCACCCCCATCCCTTGTACCTTAACCTCGGCTTCCTGGATTACTCCATCTAATCCTGTAACTGAGGGTACACAAGTATATGTTAATGCTGGTACTGCGGGGGATTGTTGGGGGAAAAATGTTTCCTTTAGAGTTTGGGAAGATGACATCATAGGGAGAGATCCGGTCAGGGTTGATCCTATATCAACTGTTGTAGATCGAGGGGTAGCTCAAACTATTTGGACAACTGAGTATCAGAGTGATGGGATTGCAGGAATATCTGATCCTCCTGAATATTACTTTGAAGCAAATATTGAGGGAAACATTATTTCTTCAAGTGATCCTAAATTACAAGTAACAGCAGTTAAGCCATTTGACCCAGTAGTGTCTTTGAAGGTTACCTGTACTTCTACTAATTACTCAGATTCAGAAGCTGTTATTGCTTGGATTAATCCTCAACAGGGAGAGCCAGTTTCTTGGGTTGACATCTCCACAGATAATAACTTTACCAGCTTTTACCATAAAGATGTCACAGGTACAATCACAACTGTTGCTCCTCTAGGTTTTAATGGATTCCAGGGAGTTGCAGGTAGCTTGATTGCTCAACCTAATACTACCTACTACGTAAGACTATTTAATGGTTCACATTCTGTAACATCAACCTTTACTTTAAGCCTTTGTCCTCCACCTACTCCCACCCCAACTCCAAAGGTTTGTTCTGTAGGATTGAAGGTGATAGGTTATGCTAATGATTGTGGTAAAGGAAAATCTAAATCAGCCCAATATACCTGTTATGATGGTTATGCCAATAAAGTAGGAAATGGAAAGTCATGTGTGCAAAATACCACTTTACTTAATAATGCTCAAAAAGCCTGTCAAGGACGTTCTTCTTGTAACTAAGCTCCAAGCCCTAACCCATAAAATTATGTTAAGATAAATTTATGCAAGTTGTAACTGCTGAGCTTGTAAAAAATAAAAAAATTCTTCTCAGAATGGATCTTGATGTTCCTATCGAGGGGAGAGAGGTAATAGAAGATTTTAGGTTAATAGCTGGGATGCCCACTTTAGAACTCTGTTTAGAGCATGCCAGGAGTGTGATTATTTTGGGCCATATTGGCAGACCCGAAGGGAAAAAAGTTGATGAACTCTCAGTAGGTCCTATTTATGATTGGCTAGTCAGTCATGGTTTTGGGCCTGAATTTGATTCTGGAAAATTAAGGCTTCTTCAAAATTTAAGGTTTGAAAAAGGAGAAGAGGAAGCTGATATCTACTTTGCCAAAGAACTGGCTGCTTTAGGGGATTTCTATGTAAATGATGCTTTTGCTTCTCATCACCCCACTGCCTCAACCACCACTTTACCAATGTTATTACCACACTGTGCAGGATTACAATTTGCCAAAGAAGTAGAAACTTTAAAACATGTTCGTGAGGCTCCAAGGCGTCCCCTTGTAGCCATAATTGGGGGAGTAAAAGTAGAAGATAAATTAGGCTCAGTACTTGAGATGGCTAAAATAGCTGAGCATGTTTTAGTAGGAGGGAAGATTGCTGGGGAGTCGTCAGTCGTCAGTCGTCAGTCGTCAGACAATATTTTATTGGCTGATTTGATAGAGGATGGGGAAGATATTACACCGGAAACTGTGACAAAATGGGAACCTGTTATCAGGGGTGCCAAAATGATTTTATGGAATGGACCTTTGGGTAAAGTGGAAGTCTCAAAAAATAACCAAACAGAAAAAATAGCCCAGTTGATTATAGAATCAGGAGCAGAAAGTATTGTTGGTGGGGGAGATACTATTTCCTATCTTGATGCTCTTGGCGATTTACCCATGTTTTCTTTTGCCTCTACAGGTGGTGGAGCTATGCTGGAGTTTTTAACAAAAGGCACACTTCCTACAATAGAAGCTTTAAAATGAACAGTTTGTAGTAACAATACTTGACTAGGTAAGGATTCTGTGTTAGTATTACTTTTAAGAAAGGTAAGAAAACATGCAACTTACTACAACTGTAACGCAAAAAGGACAAATTACCATACCAAAATCCTTGAGGGATAAGTTTGGCATAAAATCATTTAGTAAAGTTTATCTTGAGGCTGATAAAGGATCTATTAAAATTACGTCATCCTTTGATATATTAGATTTGGCAGGTAAATTCAAAGTTAAAGATCGGAAAAAATCTGTTCTTTTAGCAAGAGAAGAGATGGAGAAAAATTTCAACAGATATTAAATGCCTAAAGTTTTCATTGATACCAATATATTCCTCCGAACCTTAATTAAAGAAGACAAAAAAAGCTTCCAAGACTCTTTTCAACTTTTACAAAATGTCAAGACCAATAAGCTCAGAGGAGTAACTTCAAGTGTAGTTTTGTCGGAGGTTGCCTGGACTCTTCTTTCTTATTACAAGTTTTCCAAACCGGAAGTAGTTAAAGCACTCAGGAGTATTATAAATTTAAGAGGTTTAAGTATTATTGATAAATTCCAACACGAAACAGCCCTATCTCTATATGAAAAAAATGGCATTAAATTCATTGATGCGCTTATTGTCTCAAACCCTGACATTTCTAGTAAAAATTGGGTTATAATTTCTTATGATCAGGATTTTGATAAAATTAATGTTAAAAGAATGGAACCACATCAGGTATGATTAAAGTTGCTGTAAATCATTTATGGACTTTATTTGTAGCGGCCGCTACGTAACCTTAACCTACTCTACCTTAATCTCTTCTGCCAAAAACACTCCACCACTGATTATTCCTTCAACCTTAACCATGCTTCCAACAACTAATACCCCTTCCTGCTCAAATTCTGTTACCATGGAAGGATCAACAATGATAGTTTGACCAGCCACCATAAAGGTGTCGCTACCTACTGCTGTTATTTCGCCCCGGATTTCAAAAGTGGCTTGAGAAAGGATTACAGCCTCCTCTGCCACTTCATCTTCCTCTGCTCTTATTTCGATCCTCTGCTCATCTTGACCCCGGCCGTGTCTACCTTCATTGTCGCCTCCTCCATGGGCAAATACTGCTATCGGCAGACCGATTAAGAGCAATACGGATAATGTAGATAAAATTGTTAACCGTTTCATTCATCTCACCCCCTTTCAACAATATAAACGGATGAAAATTTTAAATGTTACAAAGTGATGCGGATTACGTAATTATAGTGAGGGATGGAATATGATTGCCGGATATGACCAGAGAAATTTTCGAGTTAATCCAAAGATCCCAAAAAGGGGAGAAGGAGGCTTTTGGGCGTTTGTATAGTCTTTTTTTAAAAAAAGTATACAGATTTATTTATTTTATGATCTACGATGAGGCCATGGCAGAAGACTTGACCCAAGACACCTTTTTTAAGGTATGGAAATCCTTACCTTCATTTTCTCCGGCAAGAGGATCTTTTAATAGTTATTTACTGACAATTGCCCGTAACAATGTGATTGATTATCAACGTAAAAAAAAGGAGATTTATCTAAATCCAATCATGGAAGATGAAATTCCTTCATCTGAGGTTATCGAAGATAACGTTATAAAAACAGAAGAGCAACAAGAAGCACGCAGTATTTTGGCAAAACTGGAAGGAGCGGATAGACGATTAATTATTTTAAGATTTTTTGAGGAATTATCTATGGCAGAAATTGCTAAGATGGAAAACTTAAAAGAAGGAGCAGTAAGAGTGAAGATCTATCGGATTTTGAGAAAAATGAAAAATTTAGCAGATTAATAAATATGGAAAAATATTTACAGGAGTTGAAAAAAGAATATCTTAAAATTAAACCCCCAGAGGCGCTAACCTTATGGGGGTGGATGCGTTTACAGCAAAGAATAAATAAGGATAGTTTTTGGGGGATGACGTTATTCTGGTCTTCAGCATACTCCCATGTGGGGGTGTTGCTACTGATACTTGTAGCTATGATGGCAGGGGTAGTAGGGTCTGCTCAAGCTTCCTTGCCTGGGGACATTCTTTATCCTGTCAAAAAAGCTTCAGAACAAGCAGTGATTCAGCTTACCGGAGATAAGAGCATCCAAATAGATCACCGGGCGGATGAAATTATAGATTTATCCAAAAAACATGGTCAAGACCAACGAGTTTTGAATGAAACTATCAAAGAATATAAAAAAGATGTTTCAGAGATTAGAAAAAGGCTGGAAAAATCAGGGAAAGGTGAGATAGAGTTAGAGAAAAAATTAGATGACCACCGGGGAAAATTTGAAACTGAGATTAAAAATAACTCTACAGTTTCAAAGGATCTTCAAAAAGCAATTGAAGATAATAGCCAAAAGGGCAGTAGCAGGGATGCAGAATAGATGTATAATACCATCATATGTTTCTTTGGGATTATGACAGGAAAGAACTGGAGAAAACCCCTGGGGGAAGATTACTAATTCTGGAAAGATTGATTAATTATGGTCCTGGTAAGGAAAAAATTAAACTTGCTGAAGTTAAAAAAAATTGGGATAAATTAAACTTACTCCCTACACGTAAACGCCTGTTTGAACTATTAATATGGGGAAAGTAGCTATTGTTACTTCTGAACAGAAGGATCTTCTAGATGAATTCCGTAAAGATTCTTTTCTTGCAAGCAATTTTTATTTTACCGGTGGTACAGCCTTGAGTTTATATTATTTACAGCATCGTGAGTCAGTTGACTTAGATTTTTTTTCTGAAACGCCATTTAAGCTGGAAGATGTGGTAATAAAAATTGATTCCTGGAAGAAGAGTTTAAAATTATCCTCTGTTAGTTATTTGACAGTAGTTAATACTCATATATTTAATCTAATTTTTCCCCACAAACATAAGGTAAAAGTTGACTTTAATTATTATCCTTATAAGCGTTTAGAAAAACAGAATGTAACTCATGGAATTATGGTTGACTCAAAACTAGATATTGCTGTGAATAAATTGTTGACTGTACAACAACGGACTGCCGTAAAAGATTTCGTTGATCTTTATTTCTTACTACAGGACTTTACTCTTTGGGATTTAATGGAGGGAGTAAGGGTAAAATTTAAAATTGAAATGGATCCATTTGTGATAGGATCAGATTTTTTGAAGGTAGAAGGGTTTGATTATCTTCCTAAAATGATTACCCCCTTAACTTTAGAAGAATTAAAATCTTTTTTTAGACAGAAGGCCAAAGAATTAAGTAAAAGATCTATAGAATAGTTCTCTTAAAACTCTTAGATGAGCAAGCTCTTGGTAGCAATTCTTCTGTCAACTATTTTATTAATACCTTTAATACCTCCTTTTGAATCCTTGGGTTATGAAGAAAGCAAAACTCTCTTTTTTATTACCGTTACTTCTTTTTCAGCTTTAATTTGGGTCTTTTTTAGAACTAAGCAATCTTTTACTAAAACTGATCCTTGGATCAAAAATTTAGTTCTACTTTTTATTGTTTCTTTGGGTATTACAAGTTTGTTAGGTGTAAACCCCAAGATTAGTTTTTTCGGGCAAGCTCCTTATTATCAAAGCTGGATTTTTTATGCTTTAGGTGGAATATTTTTCTTTTTTGTTTCCTTAACTAAGATAAAACTAAAAGTTTGGAGTTTAGTCCTAACATTAAGCAGCCTAATTGTTGCTTTTTTAGCTTTAAAGGATTGGTTATTATTACAGGCAGGGATAAATGTGGCAACTTATGCAGGAAGGGTTGTTTCAAGTTTTGGACAACCTAATTTTTATGCAGGTTTTTTATTACTAAACCTACCTTTTGCTTATTATCTAATTAAATCTGAAGAAAAAATTTTAAAAAGAGCAGGGTGGGTGGGGATGGTTGGGGAGGTAATGGGTATTATAGTAAGCTTTTCATTTGCCGCGATTGGTTTATTGGGAGCATTATGCTTGGGATTTTTAATCAGCAGGTTTGGTTGGAAATTAAGATTACTGTTAACTGTAGTCTCGTTACTTGTAATAGTTGGCTCTTTCGTTTCATCATGGTATTTTTTAACAGGAGTAGCTTGGGAAGAACTCGATAAGCCTCCAAGATACGATTGGTATTATCATGAGTTTCCAGAGAGGGGATTTTTTCTTTGGCAGTCTAAATGGAGTGAAAATCCTGAAAAAAGGTTGTATATTTGGCCAGTAGTTGGAGAATTAATTTTCAAAAGACCATTTTTAGGGTATGGATTGGAAAATATGGCAGGGGAGGTTCGCAGCTCTTCTATATCATGGCGCCATGGGATAAGTAACTTATGGATTGACCGTTCTCACAATTATATTTTAGATTTGCTTTTTTTCGGAGGAATAGTAGGTCTTTATTTTTGGATTGTTTTAGTATGGGCAATGTTAAAAAAGGCAAAAGGACTAATACTAGCTTCATTAATTTTATATCTCATCTGGATTCAGTTCCAAAACCAGTCAGTGGTACATATTATATATTTTTGGTTGTTGGCAGGTTTAATTGATAGAAATGATTGTGTTTAATATCTTGACAATTATTTTGTAATGCCTCTTACTAAAAGTAGGACTTACGCACTTGATAATGTAGATTTTGTAATTTTAACCACTAGGAATATATCCCAGATGAGATTTGTGCCTGTTTAGTATACTGCCCTAAAATTTACTTTAAGTTTTTACAGGTAAGGGTATCATGGGTTGTTTAAGGTAGGCAAAGAGTGAATCTTGGATGATTTTCCTCTTGGCTTCATACCAGGTTATGTTTTCTTCCAACCGCTTCTTTTCTAAAGCCAGGAAGGAAAGAATACTGCAAAATATATGTGTTCTTTGGGCTCTTTTTACTCTTGATTGACACATTTCAACTCCAACTGTTTGTTTTAACCCTCTGTGATATTCTTCAATCTTCCATCTTTGAGCAGCAGCCTCTCTGGCGTCCTTGAGTGAAAGAGTCAAGTCATTGGTACCAATATATTCCTTGTTTCCATTTTGGAAATCAATCAGAAATACTTTTACCATACCAAAGCCTTTTAAGTGGAGGATTCTTCCTTCATTTTCCGGTATTTCAACTTCTTTTAAAGGATGCCTGTTTTCTTTACCTGGAGCAATGGATACTAATCTATTCGATTTTAATCTGGTGACAAATATCCAGCTATATTCATGGATTAGTTTTAAGCAGCTTAAGGAAGCATAAAATCCATCCATCAGCACCAGTTCCGGATTAAATCCTCTGGTCCTGGCTGTTTTAAGCATCTCTCTAAAATGATCCAGTTTGGTATTACCATCCTCATCTTTGGCATAAATTCTGAAATCAACCGGAATATGTTCATCTTTTTCCTTACCTCCGGTCCAAAGAAGTGTGGTTAAACCAATCCCAAATACCACATCGTGATGAGTACCGGAGTATTGCCATTTAGACAGACCAATTTGTTTGCCATACGGATGATCCAATACTGAATCATCACAGATTAAATATCCTGAAGATAAATTAACAAACCGGCTGGAATATTCCCAGAGTACTTTAGGTGTTAGTTTGGTTTTAGACAAAAACCTGGAGACTGAGTCATGAGACAGACTATCAGTTAAAGTAGCAAAGTTAGTAGCAGTGAAATTGTTTTGTGTAGCAATTAAAAAGTGACAGTAGCTTTCTTTAGAACACTTTCTTTTTACCAATTTGAGTCACCACCTAACTTCCGTCTTTATCTTAAATTCTAACAAATTAGTGGGTTAATTGCGTAAGTTGTGTAAAAGTATGGGAAAAAAAGAAAAGGGATCAGTGCCAATATTAATAATGGTGGCTATTGTGGGAATATTAGGATTTGTGGCAATTGCCAACTTCGCTCCTTTTAAAGATAAATTATTTAGCTCTCTTTATCCTAAACCTCCATCTCACGCAGCCAGCATATCCGGTCCTACAACACCCACACCAACTAAATCAGTTTCCAGTCCCATAACTCTTACACCAACTCCTATAATTTGTCAGGTTGGGTTAAAAACAATTACTTATGCTAACGATTGTGGAAAAGGAAAATCAAAAGCAGCTACTTATACCTGTTATGATGGTTTATCCGGAAAATTGGGGGATGGTAAAAGGTGTGTTACAAATACCTCTTTACTAGATTCTGCCAAAACAATCTGCCAGGGACGTTTTTCTTGTTTGTGATATTGACAGGATAAATTTATTATGTTTTGCTTAAATTAAGATAAGAAATGCAATATTACTGTCCAAAGAATTCACAAGCAGGTTTTGCTCAAATATTAATTCTGGTACTACTTTTAGTAGGGTTAGCAGCAGGTGTTTATCTTGTTCAGCAGCAAACTAACTTTTTTCCAAAAGCTTCAACGCTTCAGTCAGTTTCAAGACCCATAACTCCCAAACAAGAATATACTTTAGTCCCTTCTACCTCCTCCACAGTCTATCTGACTGATAGCTCATCAAATCCTAAAACAGGCTATCATGCTACTTTAACCCTTAAAGATAAAAAAGAAGCTGTAGTAGCTGATCAGAGTGGCATGACTTACACTTGGACAGCCAGTAATGCTAATGTGGTAAAAGTTGCTCCATCTTCTTATTGTGCTTCAGGAGTAAATACACCATGCCCTCAGGCAGCAGCTGATTTATCTGGAGGAACACCCGGTACTGCAACAGTTACAGCAGTTGTAACCAGAAATAAAAAAACTTTAGCCCAAACCACTTTTAATGTGGTAGTCAAGCCCTCTCCTACTCCTACTCCAACACCAAGTCCAGTTACAGGCATAAAAGTAGATAAAAACACAGTGGAAGTTACCCTTGATAAAGTTAATGCCCAATATGGTTTGATTTATGGTACTGGGTTTAAGATCACCAGTATTGATGCCAATGGTTGGCAGATTAAGTATAACGAACCTACTTCAGGACAAGGTTTTTATGAGTCTTCCGGGGGAATAGTTCCAGGAGGCATTGCTACTATTAGATCTTATATAAACTCCAGTAAAGCTGTTGGGACTTATACAGGCTCTGCTACAGTGATGTATTCTAAAAATAACGTTTGGTATAACGGTCCATCTGTTGTCTATAAAATTACTTTAATAGATAGCTCTG
>CAZDEH010000031.1:0-4893 GCA_964504665.1 uncultured Gammaproteobacteria bacterium
GTTTAATTGTTTTATAAATTCTTCAAGATCTAAACTACTTTTTTCAAGTTCTGTTCGTTTTCGTTGTTGAAGATATATTTTTCCTCTTTTTTTATCTTCATCAGTAATTTTTAATACATTAAAATCATTCATCATGATTAAAGTATCTGCAAAATCAGATGGATCATTTGGAAAATCAACGGTGAGAACTTCTGGTGCATTTTTTCTTACAAATTCCCGGTTTACGGGATCATCATCAAAAAAAACCATACTATCTAATCCTATGTTTAATTCATCAGCAATTTCCTTCAAATTGGAAATTTTATCATTCCAATTAATTTTTAAGCATGCAAAATGCTCCTCACGTAAAATCATGTTTGGATGTTCATTAAGAATTTTTATTGCATCGTCATAATTATTTTTACTATTTATTGCAAGTATTATGCCACGTTCATAGAGAGATAACAGTCTTTTTTGGAATTCCACATATGCCCTTCCAATTGAGTCATCACCTATTTTTATTCCATCAAAACCATCTTCGCCTACAACTCCACCCCACAAAGTATTATCCAAATCAACAACTATGCATTTTCTACTTAAACCTAAAACAGGTTTGATATATCCCATAAGATCATGAGCTAAAAATGGAATAAGCGAAGCAGAAATACCGACAATTTGCTGAGGGGACACATCAATATAATTGATTGATTTTGCATCTGTCTCAAAAAAACTACCCCGATATCTTACCGGAACCCGTGTGGGTATAATGAAACCTTTTTCATCTAATTTCGCAGTAGCCTCAGTAATATAAAAGTCTTCTTCATCTTCAGCAGAAAGATAAACAACTTCATCAATCACCCTGGGTTTGCCTCTTTCTAAAATAACTTTTCTATAGGGAGTTTCTAAAAAACCATATTCATTAATACGGGAATAAAGTGCTAGATAGGTAACTAATCCAATATTTGGTCCCTCAGGGGTTCTAATGGGATCAATTCTTCCATATTGAGAATGGTTAATATCGCGGATAGAAAAAGAGGCTCTCTCGCGGGTTATACCGCCTTGTCCGGTCACAGTCAGTCTTCTCAAATGGTCGACCTCAGAAAGTGGATTAGTTTGGTCTAAAATTTGGGATAATTGAGAAGAACGGAAAAATTCATTGACAGCGGCAATAATTGGTCTGGCATTAACCAAACTCCCTGGATTAATCTCCATCTCACTGGAGAGTAAACTCATTCTTTCTTTAATAACTCTCTCCAGCCGGAGCAATCCTATCCAAAAAGCGTTTTGCGCCACCAATTCTCCCACGCGTCTCACACGCCGGTTAGCTAAATGATCAATATCATCCACTCTTCCCTGACCCATCTGTAAATCAATGAGATAACGAATGGTGGCAATTATATCTTCATTTTTAAGAATCCAGTTCTCCGGAGTATTCGGAATATTAAGTTTTAACTTTTTGTTAATCTTAAATCGTCCAACCCTGGTTAAATCATAACGGCGGTTATTAAAAAACATGCCAGAAAGAAGTGTTTTGGCATTTTCTAGAACTACGGGATCACCGGGACGCATTTTACGGTAAATTTCAAGAAGAGCTTCGTTAGTATTGGTAGTTGTATCCTTGGCAAGAGTAGACTGAACAAAATTACGGTCTTCCGGCAAATTAATATCAGAAAATAAATTTTTGATTTGATCATCATCGGAATAACCAATAGCTCTAAGAAACGTGCTAGCCGCAAATTTCCGGCGCCTGTCAATTTTGACTGTTAATACATCAGATCTGGAGATAGAAAATTCTAACCAAGAACCGTGAGCAGGTCTAAGTTCTGCCGAATATAAAACTTTACCTGTAATCGGGTCTACATTCGAAGAGAAGAAGACCCCCGGTGAACGAACGATCTGGTTCACAACTGCTCTTTCAATTCCATTAACAATAAACGTTCCCTTATTAGTCATCTGAGGAATATCACCCAGGAAAACTTCCTGTTTATACTCTTCGTTGGTTTGTAGATTAATTAAGGCTACTTTAACCCGCAGTGATGCATCATAGGAAACCCCCTTCATAATTGCTTCATCGGGGGTATAACGGGGTTTTCCTAAAGAGTATTCTTCAAATGTTAAATGCCAATTTTTACCTGTAAAATCTAATACAGGATTGACCGAATGAAGAATCTCACCAATACCTTGTTCCATAAACCAGGCATAGGATTCCTTCTGAAGGTACGTTAAATCAAATCGTTGACTGAAAATCTTTTGATTACCCCAATAAACACGGGGACTATTATTTATTTGTTTGTCATATTTAGGCATCAGTAGATGGTTCCCTTAAGACCTATAGTTCCCTCTATAGGGATACAACGAAAAAAAACATACATAGCTAGTATGCCTCTTAAAAACTATTTCACTGGGGGTAATTTAACCATAAAAATAATCATCTGTCAACGATGAGATTTAATCCATTAATATACGTAAACTATTACTATTGACATTTTATGGCTATTGCCTTATCTTATGGACCATGGCTAGAATCGAAAGAAGCAGTTTTCAGAAGATTTTACAGAAACTTCATCCTATTGGTTTAAACCCAACAGATCTTGATGATCGGGTAGCTTGTGCATTGACGAAAAAGCTGGACGGAGCAGAAAAGAAGCTGAAACAAGTAGGAATAACAAGTTATGATGAAAAAGACGATGATAGAATAGAAACAAACTCCGAAGGATTACTTCAATCTTGTAGAGATCTAGCTGCTATGGGTCCTCGTATAGGCAGACGAAAATTTCACCGCCCCTATTCATCTACAATAACATAACTCTATTTTTACTGGTATACTTTTTACCTGATTAATTGTACATTTAGTATAGAGTCTGCCTTTGTTAACACTTCGGCGAGGCAAAGGGGGTGAAGAATTTGGCTAAAAGTACTAAAAGTATGTGCGAATGTTGCAGTAAACCCTCTTGTTGTTTTGGTAATCTAATAGTCGGTATAGGGCTAGGAGCTCTTCTGACCTATCCCCTCTTTGGCTCTCATCCAGTCAAATGGGGAATTATTTTAATAGCAGTAGGGATCTTAGTTCATCTATATCCAAAAATAGTTAAGAAATAACTTTTAATTGGTAACAATTGTAGTACCTTCTGAGAAGGTTCGTTTAAAGAAGCTCTCTTTGTCTAATCCTTCACTAAACATTTTGTCGATTTGTGTACCAACTCGTTAATATCATCCAGTCTTCTACTGAGTACATGAAATATGCCCTTGGCAGGCTTTTTTGGCCAGGTCCATCAGGAAGGTATTGGTGGCACACTTCTTACCATCACCTACTTTAGAAGAGTAACCATCATAACAGGTATAGGAAGCAGATTTAGATTTAGATTTATCCTTACCACAATCTAAAGCATAGCCAATCACCTTTACTCCTTCTCTGCAGACTGGAGAGGGAGAAGGTTGAGGACAAGAAGGTATGGTAAAGGAAGAAGTATTAGAATGGGTACCATTAAATAACCTCACATAATAGATAGAGTTAGGTTGGGCAAGGAGGGCTCCACTTACCCCTTGGTAACCATTAAAGCCTATGGGGGCAGGAGTAGAGGTAGTGCCAGAAACATCTTTGTGGTAACTGTTGGTAAAGCCTGGGTCAGGGGAAATATCTACCCAAGAGACAGGTGAACCTCCTACTGGATTAGTCCAGGAGATAGTCAGTTCTGAGTTTGAGTAAGTAGTAGTCCCACTCGGGATACATGAAGTATTTAAAGAAATAGCAGGAGTAAAGGGTTTGACTGCTGTCACTTGAAGTTTAGGATCAGAGGAAGTAATAATGGTACTGCTACCATCAATACTAGCTTCAAAATAATATTCTGGAGGATCAGCTATCCCTGCTAACCCATCTGGTTGGTATTCTGAGATCCAGGTACTTTGGGCTGTGCCATTATTAACAGCAATAGGAGAAGGGTTAATCCTTACAGGATCACTTCCTATTGTATCTGCTTCCCAGACTGCAAACATAACACCTTTCCCAAGACAATCTCCTGAAGTATTAGCCTTAAGATAAACTGTAGTGCCCTCTGTTACTGGATTAGAAGCATTATTCCAGGAAGCGGATGTTAAAGTACAAGGGACAGGGGTAGGGGACGATCCAGGACTGACAGTAAATGATACTGTTTTATCATTGTTGGCTTCGTTGGATTCTGCAATCCAACCATTAGGCCCACCAGTAAAAGGAGGATCAGCTACTGCCTTGAATGTGTGGGTCCATGCTGTGGGAGCAGTCCAGATGACAGGATCCATATCTTTTGAGGCACCGGCAGCAAGGCCAATAGTACCGGTTGATTGTTGGGAGACCATCTCACCATCAAAGTAAAAATTAACCCAAAAACCAGCTGAATTTAGACTACCCTGGTTTTTTACCTTAACATTAAAAGTAACATTATTACCAGCAACAGGTGCGGTAGGTGTCATATTTATACTTTCTACTATTAAATCAGAGGCTGCTTGTTCAATACAATACAAGGAATGGTAAGTATTACAATGCGGGCTATCAAACTCAGTCCAAAGGTCTGAGGTAACATTCAGTTTTCCAGCAGTACCATAGTAGGTAGAGCTGGCAGTTTGCCAATTATTACAATGGTCATAAGCAGTGCTGGTACCAGAAATAGCTCCACTGAAAGTGGTATTGGTCCAGGGGGAATAAGTGGCTGCTATCCCTTTTTCTGTCTTGTTAATGGGGTTTGTCAGTATCCCATCAGCCAGGTCTGCCCAGTTGTTGGCAACTATAGTCCCATCTACTAATTTATATGGAATATTAGCATGTTCTAATCTGGAAGAGGCTGAGGTAGCGCCATTTGATAACCAGGCTTTGTATATTCCAGACAGCCCTGCATTAGTTGCTACAGATTGGCACTTACTGTCTGCCCCAGCTAACCCTCC
>CAZDEH010000031.1:4903-9602 GCA_964504665.1 uncultured Gammaproteobacteria bacterium
AACTAGTAGAGGTGATAAACACACGTTCAGCAGAAGTTTGTGGGGATGGTGAAGGGGTAAGACAATAAGGTATTTTAAAGCTGGCAGTAGCAGAATGGGCACCATTAAACAGCCTCACATAATAGGTAGTACCAGGGACACTAAACAAAGCCCCACTTATGTTAAAACCATTAAAGCCTATGGGTGCAAAGGTGGAAGTTATTCCTCCTACATCCTTATGGTAAAAGTTAGTAAAATTACTATCTGCAGAAATATCTACCCAAGAGACTGGTTGGCTAGAGGAAGGATTAGTCCAGGAGATAGTTACTTCAGAGCCTGAGTAAGCAGTATTAGTACAGGTAGTGTTTAAAGATACTACTGGGTCAAAGGGCTTAACTGCTGTTACTTCCAGTTTAGGGTCTGATGAAGTAATATTATTACCATCTTCCACACCAGCTTCAAAGTAATATTCAGGAGGGTCAGCTATTCCTGTTAACCCATCAGATTGATATTCTGAGATCCAACTGGTTTGGGCCGATTGGTTATTTATAACTGCAAGTAAAGGGTCTATTCTTGCTGGATCTGCTCCTATTATATCTGCTTCCCAGACTTTAAAGACTACAATCTTACCACTACACTCACCTGCAGTTATCACATTAAGAAATACTTGCGTACCTTCAACAAACGAATACACTGGACTATATGGACCAGTCCAAAAAGCAGAGGTTAAAGTACAAGGGATGGGGGAAGATACGGTAAATGATACTGTTTTATCATTATTATTTTCATTAGATTCTAATACAAAGCCATCAGGTCCACCAGGATGAGGAGGATCAGCTACTGCTCTAAACGTATGGGTTCCAGCTGTTAATGCAACTGTCACAGGAGACATGTCTATGTAAGCGCCAGGAGCAATAGGCAGACCACCATTAAGCTCACCTGTTGATTGATGTGATAGATATGAACCATCCAAATAATAAGCTACCCAAAAACCTCCGCCAGTGGTAACATTACCCTGGTTTTTAACCCTAACATTCAAAGTAACAGTATTGCCAGCCACAGGTGAGGCAGGTGTCATATTGATGCTTTCCACTACTAAATCAGGGCTTTGTGGTGTAGGAGATGGTATGGGAGGAATAGGGTTACATTGGCCATTTGAACAACCATATTCACAGGTATTATCGGTTGCCAGACAATCACCATTTGGTGCGCACACATATTCATTCAAGTTTGCAGAGTTTATACAATAATCGCTCCGTCCTTCAGGACTACAGCCTGCACCATTGCCAGTAACAACCCCTTTTAGGTCATAATTGAGCCCACCATCTGTATCTGTACAAAAAGGAGAAGGGATAGGAGACGGGACAGGACTTGTAGAAACAAACTTCTTAATATCATGAACCTGGAACTGGTAAGCTTTTCCATTAGTATCCCTGGCAGTCAGGCGGAGAGTGTTCAAGGTGTTATATAGATCATTAGTGCTTATGGTGGCAAGAACTCCGTTTATAACTTGGGTATCTGAACTTGCCAGTAAACGCCAGCTAGTTGGACTTCTACCTTCACCTAACTCAATTTTATATTCTGCAAAATTAGGACCAGGAATACTTCCGAGAATTTGTAATTGGGTATCCATTATAGTACTCCTGCTTATGGGGCTGGTAATAACCGGAGCAAGCGGTATTGGATCTATCAAGGCAAAAGAACCAGCAGCGTTGATCCGGCCATAACCAAAATCACTGTCCTTGCCAGTTGCACCTAAGTCTGTTGCCCCATTTCTGATAATCTGCCTAATTTGTTCATTGGTTAATGAGGGATTTTTAGCTAAAAGCAAAGCTGCAAGACCAGCCACATGAGGAGCAGCCATTGATGTACCAGAAGCGAGGAGATATTTAGGATTTGGGTCATATATTGGAACGAAACCTATCCTGTCGCCATACATATCAGTTCCATCTGCTCTTAAAGAAAGGATATTAACACCAGGCGCTCCCACATCAATTTTTTCTCCATAGTTAGAAAAGGATGGTCTTTCACTGTCCGTATAGGTGGCAGAAACAGTTATTGCATCATCAGATGAAGCAGGAGAAAAATTCAAAGCATCCGTAGTACTATTACCTGCAGCTACAACTATAACCATTCCTTTATCATGTTCATATTTAATAGCGTCTTCTACTATCTGACTTTGACAATTACAGCCCCATGAATTCGATGAAACCCTTGCCCCCATATCTGCAGCATAAATAAGTGCTTTTACCCCATCATCGAGAAACCCTGAACCAGCAAAACTCAAAAATTTTAAGGCTATTATTTTTGACTTCCAATTTACTCCTACCACCCCGAGACCATTATTGCCAGTGGCTGCAATCGTTCCAGCAGTATGAGTTCCATGACCAGCATCATCAATAGGGTCATTATCTTCCGATTTAGTCTTAGTACATACACCATCAGTTCCAAATTGTTCGCATTTAACCCAGTCCCAACCGTAATAGTCATCAATATACCCATTTTGGTCATCATCAATCCCATTATTAGCAATCTCATTCACATTTACCCACATATTGTCTTTTATATCCTCATGATTCCTGTCAATTCCCGTATCTATATCGGCAACAACTATTTGTTCAGACCCTGTTGTTTGAGCCCATGCCTCTTCTATATTAATTATCTTCAGACTCCAAAGGTCAATGGTGGGATAGTAAGGATCATTAGGAACCCAGGTGGGTATTAACAATTTATGAAGTGATTCAACGTTTTGGTTATTATCCTCAGCAAGATATTCTAAATAAAATGGTGCTGTAGCTATCCTTGTTGCACCATTTTGAACGCTTTGATAGCTGTTGTTCCATCTATTAGGATCTGATTTTGCTTCAGATTCACTTCTTACACCGGAAATTAATGCTGTATGGATAGTTTTTAACCCTGAACCTTGATCCAAACCTGTGAAAGCTACTATAACAGTCTCTCCTTCAACATATCCTGAATTTTTAGAAAGAGTAATACTGCTTATTGGAAGAGTGGAATCAGTGGGCATAGCCACTTTAATAGTTGGTTCAGTGTTACCATCACTATCTTTAGCATAATATTCCATATAAAAAGGAGCTGTTGTTGTTCTGGTTCCTCCTGAAAATGGTATTGCTTGATAAGAATTTCCCCAGATACCTTTTTGTATCGCCTCTTCTAAACTGGTGACCCCACTGGCTACAGCTGTATGGATGGTACCTATACCGGTGCCTCCACTTGCAGAAAAATTTAGAGTCACAGTTTCTCCTTTAATATACCCTCCAGTTTGCCCCATTGACCTTTTGTCAGGGTCAAAAGAAACATTAGTTGAAGGAGCAGTTTGGAGCGCGTAAACAATAAAATTAGGTTCTGAGGTTTCAATATTTGGGTCAGAAAGAAGGTCAGTTTTAAGTTTCTGGATATTAGCAGATAAAGGGTCTTTTGCAGTTACTTGTTTCCTTTCTCCTTCCAGGCTTATTTTATACCACCTAAAAATGTCAGCATCCTTGTCTGAATTTTTGCCTTCTTTAACTGCTTTTTTAAACTCTTTTACCTTATGTTTCTGGAAGGCCTGGTTAAGGGAGGGGATTCCAGTATCTTTGGGGTTTTCTTTAATTTTGTCTTTAACTGGTTTTTTAAACTTAACAAGCAGCTCATTTGATACAAATTGGGCATCATCTTTTTGGGGTTTAATTGTATTTTCAGCAGCTTTAGATTGGGGTTTAGGGTATAAAGTATTAAGCAGTTGGTCTTTAAAGGGTAATAAAATAGCTACACCTAAAAAAAGCAGGATACCTAAAGCAAACAATACAATTGGTAACCTGGTTTTCCTAGTCTCTTCCTGGTTATATTTATTTATCCAAGAACCCACATCCTGATTTAAGGTGCTAGAACCACTTACCAAATCTTGGATAGATTCTATAACTTTTTTAAAATAATTTGTAAACCTCATTAATATTTACTACGTAATTATATTAAGCAGTAAATCTACAATGAAGTCAATTATCCTGTAGTTTTTAGAAAGAATTACAAATAATTAGCCACATTTTGGTTGTGTTCTTCTAACGTTTTGGCATAATGAGAAACTCCTTCTGAATCATGATAGTAATAAAGATAAGGAGTTTTTACATCAACACTCGCTACAGCCTCAAGAGCTGATAGGGAAGGATTACAAATAGGAGTCGGCGGCAAACCTCTGTGAATATAAGTGTTATAAGGTGAGTCCACCTGCAGATCAGTTTTAGTTAGATGCCTTTTCCACCAAGATTTTTCCTGGGGTTGATAACCTAAAGCATATTGAATAGTGGCATCAACATTGAGCCCCATATTTATTTTGAACCTTTTCAGTAAGATTGACGCCACCATGCGCCTAGCTTCATCTGACCTGGCTTCCCTCTCCACAATTGAGGCTAAAATAACGCCTTCTGCTGATGTTAAACCGATTTTTTTGATTTTTGTCTGTAAATTATTATCATATTTTAAATCAAAAGTGTCTCTTAGTTTTTTGACAACTGCGGAGGGTGAGGCGTTTTTTTCAAAAAAATAAGTGTCAGGGAACATATACCCTTCTTTTGCTATACTTAAAAAATCTTCATTTTTTATCTCTAAATCCTGATTCAATTTTGCAGCCATCTCTTCCGTCCTCCAACCTTCAAGCAGGGTAACTTTTTTCTGTGTTTCAACTATTGGAGTAGGAGTTGGAAATATTAAATTATTTTTATAA
>CAZDEH010000032.1:0-3790 GCA_964504665.1 uncultured Gammaproteobacteria bacterium
TTAATTGAGGCAATGACTAACCGTTCGTTCGGATTCTCTCATGATGCATAACGTACCCTGAGCTTTAAGAGATTGTTCTAAAACTGCAGCACCTATTGCCACAGGAACTATACAAAGCATCAATCTCGCATAATCTCCTAAATGATCTAGCAGACCTAAACGTTCTCGCCCTCTTTGTGAATTTGAAGTTTTGTCTATTAATTCTTGATTTAAAAACTCTCGATTTTGACGTTCCATATAAAAAAATTATAGCAATTTATCACACTAATGCTCTACTCTGCCTGTAAAACCTGAGGTTTCTACGATTTTTTGAGTAATATTATTGGGAACTTCCTGATAGTGATCTGCTTCCATGTAATAAGTTGCCCTGCCTTGAGACATGGACCTAATAATAGTAGCGTAACCACCCATTTCTGCAAGCGGCACTAAAGCTATCACTACTCTGGCATTTCCTCTCATCTCAGTTGATTGAATCTCAGCTCTTTTGGAAGATAGATCAGCGATGATATCTCCCAAATATTCTTCAGGAACTACCACCTCAACTTTCATAATTGGTTCCAGCAGTACCATATCTGCCTGGTGGGCTGCTTCAGAAAGCCCTAAAGATCCAGCAATTTTAAAGGCTATTTCAGATGAATCAACATCATGAAATGACCCATCATAAACAGCAACACGGATATCGGTAACAGGATATCCTGCTAAAATACCGGTATCCTCTTTTTCAATAACTCCTTTTTCAATCGCCGGAATAAATTCCCGGGGGATAGTCCCACCGACAATTTCTGAAACAAATTCGCGACCTGATCCACGAGCTAAAGGTTCAATCCGCAGGAGACAGTGACCATATTGACCCCGACCTCCGGTCTGCCTGATATATTTACCCTCTCCTTTGGCAATTTGTTGAATGGTCTCTTTATAGGCTACTTGCGGCTGACCAACATTTGCCTCAACTTTAAATTCACGCTTCATCCGGTCAACTAAAATTTCCAGCTGCAACTCACCCATCCCGGAGATAATGGTTTGCCCGGTTTCATGATCTGATTTCACCCTGAAGGTAGGATCTTCTTCTGATAAGCGACCAAGTGCAAACCCCAGTTTTTCCTGGTCAGATTTAGTCTTTGGCTCAATCGCCAAAGAGATAACTGGTTCAGGAAAATCAATAGATTCTAAAATAAGAGGGTGGGTCTCATCACAAATAGTATTACCGGTAATGGTGTCTTTAAGCCCTACTGCCGCCACAATTTCACCAGCATATGCTTCTTCAATTTCTTCCCGATCATTGGCATGCATTAACATCAAACGGCCAATTCTTTCCTTGATATCTTTAGTAGAATTATAAATGTAAGAACCAGATTTTAGAGTTCCAGAGTAGACCCTGATAAAAGTTAACTTTCCAACGTGCGGGTCAACTTGAACTTTAAAAGCCAAAGCCGAAAGCGGATCTACAGGATCAGCCTTTCTGATTTCCTGTTCTTTTGTCTTGGGATTTTCACCAACGATTTCCGAAACATCCTGAGGTGAAGGCAAATATTCTATTACACCATCGAGCATAAGTTGTACACCTTTATTACGCAGAGATGAACCGGCTAAAACAGGCACAATCTCATTATTGATAACTGCACGCCGTAAGGCTGCTTTCAGTTCGCTGACAGAAATATCTTCGCCTTGAAGATATTTTTCCATTAAAGTATCATCTGTCCCAGAAATTTCCTCCACTAATTTTTCCCGATGTGTTTTCACTAAATCAACCATGTCTGCTGGAATTTCCGTCTCGTGAAATTTGGCTCCAGTATCATCACCTTCCCCGCCTGCATCGCTTTGCGAAGCATTGCGGGCAGGCCAAATAAAGGCTTTTTCGGTTAATAAGTCAACAACCCCTTTGAAATCATTTTCTTTACCAATAGGTAAGTTATAGGGCAGAGCATTAGCTCCCAGTCTATCTCTGGCAGATTGAATGGTCCCCAAAAAATCTGCTCCCACCACATCCATTTTATTAGCGAAGGCTATCAAAGGAACTTTATATTTATTAGCTTGCCTCCATACCGTCTCTGTTTGAGACTGCACACCTGAAGCTGAATCTAACACAATTACCCCACCATCCAAAACGCGCAAAGATCTTTCTACTTCGGCAGTAAAATCAACGTGACCGGGAGTATCAATAATATTTATTCTGGTTTCTTTGTCTTTATAAGGACCACTCGTTGGAGTCCAAAAAGTGGTAATAGCAGCAGAGACAATCGTAATCCCACGTTCACGTTCCTGCTCCATCCAATCAGTAACAGTTGTTCCCTCATCAATATTACCAATTTTATAAGTTTTACCAGTGTAAAAAAGAATCCGTTCGGTGGTGGTAGTTTTGCCGGCATCAATATGGGCAATAATACCGATATTACGGATCTGATCTAAAGGAAAATCCCTGTTTGTTTTTGTGGTGATTGCCATTTTGATAGATTAGATTATTTATCACTTTCTATATTTTTAATAATTTTTTCGATTTCTTGTATCCTAACTCTCCAAGTTACAGCATCTTCATCTAACATTTGGAAGGCTGCGTTTTCTGATAAATCGCCCATAGCCATAGCTTCACCTCTTTTTTGCATAATATCTTCATACTCTTTTCGAAGCTTTTCAAGTTTTCCCTGCCACATCTTTAATTTTTCTGCTTTCAGTTTTGTATCCATAATATGAACTCTCCTTTTAGTCGAGTTCTTTTAGAACCTTGTTCTAAAAGAAAAAGCCCCTGCCACAGGCGGGGCTAACTATTTAATATTAAGACAAATTGATCCTAAAGTCAACTAGGGTGGCTATTTTTTAGTACATTTTCCAGAAGCATCAGGATACATTGGTACCGGATATTTACAATAATATCCTATGGGACAAGCCATTGGTCCTGTTTCACCAGCAAACCCACCACAACTTTTCCCCTCTGCAGGTTGACACATAATAAATTTACGTCCTAAATCCGTATGATATACAACTTGTTGTAGGTTGTAGCTAAAAATAACTCTATAACCTGGGGTAATAACTTGAGCATATACGTTACCCTCTTTAGGACAACCTAAACTATTATCTGACCATTCAACTTTTTCTAATTTATCATAAACAATTTGTGATTTATTAAGTCCTGATATTTTAGCAAAATCCTGTTCAGCCAATAAAACCGCTTCAGGAGTCGCCTCGTTTTTTATCACATCCTGATTTTGATCAGTATTGCTTGTTGGACTAATAATCTTATCTGTATCTGAGATTTGTTTTAAATGAAGAACAGGACCATCTATTGAAGGCTTTCTATTTATTTTTTGAACCCAAAAAATACCCCCACCAACTACCAGTGTAATTACTATTATTCCAATTAAAAACAACATTGGAGCAAAACCTTTTTGATTCATGTCAATTAAATTTAAAACTCCTTTGAGGCTAGTTGATCAATTTTAGCAAACAAAGGGGAGTTTATGTCTATCTTAACCTGACAGCTTGCAATCGTTTCCAGACCTTTTGGGGTATAAAAGATATAAGTTAGTTCTTGTCCATCATAGGCAGTAGGACAAGTACCAATAAATTTCACTGCTTTGACAGATGCAAAATCAGTACTGGCAATTAAACTCTGTAATTCATTAATTTCTTGCTCTGAAATCTTGGTTTTTAATTCACCATTAACTAAAAACGATCCATCTTTAAGGATGGATTTTGTCGAAGAGCAAACCCCGCTTGGACACATCCCCCCGCTATAACTAATTTGCAATAAATTATTTGTATATGTTTTCCAGTTGGCAGTTTCATCTTTGTTATT
>CAZDEH010000032.1:3800-9234 GCA_964504665.1 uncultured Gammaproteobacteria bacterium
TTAAGCGTACTCATGTCTGGGCTGGGTTTACTATTTGATTCGGGAAGGCTAGTCGGGAGAAGTATCATTGGATTTTGTCTGTAAACAGCATCTTCTAAGGAAGAAGGGTATTGAGATTTTATAAAATAAAATACTCCACCAGCTATTAACGTTACAATTATTATTCCAATTAAAACTAGTATCAGGATAAAACCTTTTTGCATAATATTTATATTATCATAACCCGAAAAATTTATATTATCTTACCACCCCTGGGGTGGATTAGGCAGGCACCTACGGATTTTGGGGGTCATTTAGGCTCAAAATAGAGAGAAAACGCCAAAAATAAGTATTTCTTCAATAAGTATTTCTTCTTAGAAATATTAGAACCTACGGGTTTTAGAATCTGAAGTGGGCGAAGGCACGGTTGGCTTCTGCTGCTTTTAACATATCTTCTTTTTTCTTAATGGCAATACCTTTTCCTTCGGCAGCATCAATTAACTCTGCTGCTAATTTCTCACCAAAAGAATGATATTCTTTGTTAGATCTTGATCTAGCAGCCATAATAATCCACCTGATGGCCAAAGCTTCACGCCTATCTCCTCTAACCTCTTGTGGAATTTGATAAGAAGCTCCACCAACACGCCTTGGCCTAACTTCCATTTTGGGAGCAGCATTAGCAATAGCTGACTCAAAAATAGTCATGGGATTTTTGCCGGTTTTTTCGATATTTTCAAAAGCTTTATAAACTAAAGTTTGTGCTACGGTTTTTTTACCATCCATCATGACACGGTTAATAAACCTGGTAACAAGCTTCGAGTCATAAATTGGATCTGCCTTCATTATTCTTCTAATTATTTTTCCTGCTCTTGGCATATTTGTTTAAGCTGCAGCCGCAGCTTTAACTCCTCCTACTTTCTTAGCTCCATACTTTGAACGGCTGGTCATTCGCTTTTGCACTCCACCCATATCTAATTTTCCACGGATGATATGATATTTTACACCCGGTAAATCTTTTACCCTACCACCCCGGACCAGTACAATTCCGTGTTCAGCCAAATCATGACCTTCTCCCTGAATATAAGCAGTTACTGCGGTTTTGTTTGACAGCCTAACCCTTGCTACTTTCCGAAGAGCTGAGTTAGGTTTCATTGGTGTCATTGTTTTGACTAAAGTTACCACTCCCCGTTTTTGAGGATTAAATGAAGGCTTATACGCCCGTTCTCTCGAGTTAAAACTCCGCCTTAGAGCAGTAGCTTTTATTTTTTTAGTTCTGGCGCTGCGTCCTAATCTGATTAACTGATTTATTGTCGGCATATTACATATCCACCCTAGCTCTTTCAGGACTGGTTGGAATTAACCGCCCTATTATAACGTTTTCTTTGAGACCAAACAAACGGTCTTTCTTCCCCTGTGCCGCAGCATCAGCTAGAACTGTTGTAGTTTCCTGGAAAGAAGCAGCTGACAGGAAGCTTTCTGTTAAAAGTGAGGCACGGGTAACACCCAAGATAACCACTGAAGCCGTAGATGGATCTCCTCCTTCGGCCAAAATTCTTTGATTTTCTTTCTCAAATTTTATCCTATCTATTACTTCACCAGGAAGTAGTGCTGTATCTCCTTGACTTTCTACCCGAACTTTATCTGACATCTTACGGACGATCACTTCAAAGTGTTTTTCATTGATCGGTACTCCTTGAGACGAATAGACTTGTCTCACCGCATCGACAATATACCGTTGGGCATCTTTTAAACCTCTAACTCTAATAATTTCTTTAATGTCACAATGACCTGATGCAAGTTGCATCCCGGCAGAAATAAGTTGCCCATCTTCTACAAGTAAATTAGCAGAAGCCGGAACAACATATTCTCTCTCTTCGACAGGTTTAGAGGTAGTCCTAATCCTAAGCTTTATGCCCATATCTGTTTCTGTCACAGTAACTTTTCCGGCAATTTCAGAGAGAGGTGCAATGTTTTTGGGGGTTCTCGCTTCAAATAACTCTTCCACACGGGGAAGACCCATGGTAATATCAACGCCAGATGCTACACCGCCTGAGTGAAAAGTCCTCATTGTCAATTGTGTCCCAGGTTCTCCAATACTTTGTGCAGCTACCACCCCAACTGGTACTCCAATATCAACTGGTTTCCTGGTAGTAAAATCCCAACCATAGCATTTTCCACAAACGCCATATTTAGCCTTACAAGAAAGAGGAGAGAAAATAGTTATTTCCTTTACTTCAGCTTCATATATTTCTTTAATTCTTTCTTCATCTAAATATTCACCCTCATTCAAAACCGTCTTTTTTGTCTTTGGGCTAATTATTTTAGTAGCTATCTGTCTACCTAAAAATCTGGAAATAGCAGTAGAGAATCCTTCTTCCGGCACCGGGAGAGTTATACCTAATTTATCTCCACAATCTTCAGTTCTGATAATCACATCGTGGGCAACATCAACTAATCTCCTGGTCAGATATCCGGCATCAGCAGTTTTAATTGCCCTATCAGCCACACCTTTTCTGGCTCCACGGCTGGAAGTAAAATATTCAAACACTGCCAAACCTTGTCGATAGTTTGATTTAGTAGGCAACTCAACTATTTTTCCGGTTGGATCAACAGAAAAACCTCTCATTCCGGAAAGCTGCTTAATCTGCTCTGGTGTCGCTCTAGCACCACCGGATTTCATAATGATACTAACAGGATTATCCGGAGTCAGTGATAATAAGGTCTTTTTTGCAATCTCATCACCGATTCTGGTCCAAATTTCTTCTGTTAAAACTCTTTTTTCTTCGTTGGTGATTAAACCCTTTTTGAAATTATTTTCTACCCCGGAGACCTCTTTATCTCCACCCTCAATTAACTTATCTTTTTCCGGAATAATTGTATTATCAAACACTCCGAGTGACAGACCGGATAATCCTGACCCCCAAAAACCAAAATCTTTTAAATTATCAATTAAATCCGCCACTTCCTGGCTATTTTCTTTAGTATTAAAGGATCTCATCGTAATATCTTGTAAATCCTTTACTCCAACAGCACTATTAATAAATCCATAAGATTTAGGTAACAATTCATTAAATTTAATTCTTCCAACTGTTGTTTCAAATTCTTCACCAGAGTCAAAACGTACTTTAATCTTCTGCCTAAGTCTCAACTTATCAATTTGAAAAGCAAGCATAGCCTCACCCGGCATAAAAACCCTATCGGTAATAGGTGCTATAGTTTCATCAATCGTCGTTGCATAATAAGTCCCAAGTCCCATTTCTCTATTAGGTGTTGTGACTGGAGTCCCCGAGGAGGGTCTGAGAATATTTTCCCTAGCTAACATTAAATTTATTGCTTCTTCTCGGGCTTTTTTACTTAAAGGTACATGGACAGCCATTTGGTCACCATCAAAATCAGCATTAAATCCGGCACAAACGCAAGGATGAATCTGAATAGCGCTACCATCAATTAAAACTGGGAAAAACGCCTGAATACCTAACCTGTGAAGAGTAGGGGCACGATTGAGTAACACTGGATGACCCACAACAACATCCTCCAAAATACCCCACACCTCAGATGTTCTCATTTCTAAAATATTTTTAGCGCCTTTGATGTTCGCAGCTAAACCTCTACCGATAATTTCCCGGAGGACAGAAGGCTTAAACATCTCGAGAGCCATTTCTCTCGGGAGTCCAACCTGATCTAGTTTCAGCTGAGGACCGACGACAATAACCGAACGACCGGAATAGTCAACTCTTTTACCGAGTAAATTTTGTCTAAATCTACCCTGTTTACCACGAAGCATATCAGAAAGAGATCTTAAAACATGACCGGTACCCGCTCCACGCCTGGTAGTTTTTAGATTGGAATCAATCAAAGCATCAACTGCTTCCTGAAGCATTCTTTTTTCATTCCGGAGAATTATCTCCGGGGCACCGAGATCGATTAATCTCTTCAGCCGGTTATTTCTATTGATAACTCTTCTGTAAAGATCATTTAGATCTGATGTTGCAAACCTACCACCAGGAAGTTGCACCATTGGCCTGAGGTCAGGCGGGATCACAGGTAATATTCTCATCACCATATATTCAGGAGCAACGCCAGCTGATCTCATACCTTCAACAACCCGAAGTCTCTTGGTTGCTTTAACATGTCTCTGTCCGGATGACTTTCTTACCTCCTCTTTTAAATCAGTAGACAGTTTCTCTAAATCAATTTTCTTCAAAACTTCAAGTAGCCCTTCTGCTCCCATACTAATCGTTACAAAATCAGCTACTCCATATTCATCTAGTTTCAGGTACTCATCTTCAGACAACACTCTCATAAAATTAATACTTTTTGTTAAATCTGCAACAGCTTTATAAATCTGTTCCAGTTGTCCAAAACCAACCACCAAATTGTCTCTCATTTTCTGAATTTCTTGTTTAGTCTTTAACCCCAAATCTTCTGCCTCAAGTTCTCCTCCTTCATTTTTACCTTTTTTCATCTCGGAAATCTGCTTTTTGAGTTCAAATTCTAAACTCACCACAGCTTTATCAAAAACATCTTGAGCTTCTGCTTTTTTAATTTCCAAATCTTTTTCTAATTTTTGAAGAGCACTCTCTTTACCATCTAAATTAATTTCTGTGACAAGATATGAAGCAAAATATATCACAGCTTCCAGACTCTTCAGTGAAAGATCTAAAACCAAAGATAATTTAGAAGGAGCACCTTTAACAAACCAATTATGGGCAACTGCAGCAGCCAGAGTAATATGCCCCATCCTCTCACGTCTGACTTTACTTTGAGTGACCTCAACACTACATTTATCACAGATAACACCACGGTATCTTATTCGTTTATATTTTCCACAATAACATTCATAATCCTTAGTAGGTCCAAAAATATTTTCGGCAAAAAGCCCGTCTTTTTCAGGCTTTAAAGTCCTATAATTAATTGTTTCCGGTTTGGTAACCTCACCAAAAGACCAGGCCTTTATCTGTTCCGGACTGGCAATAGTTACTCTCAAACTTTCAAAATCTAATAAATCGTTATTCATGAGTTCCCTCCGCATTTTCTGCTACTTGATCTTTTAAGTCAATCACTTCCATGGGAGAATCTTTTGCCAGTAGTTCACTTACTTCCTCAATAGTTTTTGCTCCCATGTCTTCCTGTATTTCAGCCAACTTAGCAGCTTCCTCTGACTTTTCTTCTTCAGGAACCAAAACACTTAATTTAGGATTAACTGTTTCAACATTAATTCCCAGAGATTGTAATTCTTTAACCAGAACTTTAAATGATTCCGGAATTAAAGCCTGGGGGATATCTTCACCCTGAATGATTGCCTGATAGGCTCTGGTTCTGCCAACTACATCATCTGATTTGATAGTTAACATTTCTTGCAAAATATGGGCTGCTCCGTAGGCTTCGAGTGCCCAAACCTCCATTTCTCCCAAACGCTGTCCACCCATCTGAGCTTTACCACCCAATGGTTGCT
>CAZDEH010000033.1:0-8937 GCA_964504665.1 uncultured Gammaproteobacteria bacterium
CTGCCCTGTGGAGGCAGTTTTAGCGGGTTCGAC
Source organism: uncultured Gammaproteobacteria bacterium (assembly GCA_964504665.1). GTDB lineage: Bacteria > Patescibacteriota > Microgenomatia > Daviesbacterales > UBA10151 > STC-54. Next base: position 34 of record CAZDEH010000033.1, read on the forward strand.
TCCCGTACACCACCCCAAAGGAAACTTAATATATCATTCTGCAAAATGAGGGACTTTTAGATCTTCTGGGAGTTCTATGTTAAGATTATCTTCAGCTATAACTAATCTTGTGTCCAGTCTCTCGATATTTTTCTGGTTGATTTTATACATGTCCCCATAAGTATCTAATTTGGACTCAATATCTACTAAAGAACCAGAATGCGTGTCTAATTTTCTGTTTATAACTGACAATTGATCTTTGATTGTTCTAACTTGTTCCGAAGTAATTTGCTGAAACATCTCTAATTTATCAACCTTATCCCTAATTATCTCGAGAAGTTCCTTGATTTGATCATAATTATTACCTTGTTGTTTCATATTTTCATCATATTTCTTGACCTGACTGAAAACAAGAGACCTTATTTATATCAAAAAGAATAATTATGAATCAGAGAAACAGTTTAAAATAATTTGTAATTACATTAAGAGTCATAAATCCCTTTAATTGGGTACTAACTGAGCCTCTCGACAAGCTCAGAATTAAAATCCTTCAGCGACGCAAAATCTTTAGTTTACCCTGTTACTCCAAATATTCTATCTAAGTTGAAGGTATGTAGTGAAAGGTTTTCGGTTTTTTCAAGCGGCTTGCCTTGTTCAAGCAATGTTAACATGCGAATTATTACTCCATGGGTTACTAATAAAACTGATTTTGTAGAATGCTTATATCTTATTTGTTCAAGAAAACCTAAAATCCTATTCCTAAAATCTACTGCTGATTCTCCTCCATAAGGTCTGTAGTCAAACTCAAGCGTTTGATGAAGTTTTCTAAGCCCTTGTCCACCCTCTAAGGTATCCCAAGAATTTCCTGCCAAAGATCCCATATTCAACTCCTTTATGCTGTCATTAATTGAAATTGGTAAATTCCTGCCTAAATTTACTGCTTCTGCTGTTTGTCTAGCTCGCAGAAGTGGTGAAACATAAATAATTTTAGTATTTGGAGGCACAAGAGACGTTGCTTGCTTTGCTTGTTCTAACCCCTCCGGAGCAAGGGGTTCATCTATCTGCCCATTAGGAATCCCTTTTTTATTTAAGTCTGTAATCCCATGTCTTAATGCGTAAATTTCCATTTTCGAGATTATACTAAGTTCTTTATTTATATACAATTAATAGACTGTTTATATCAAAAGTAATATTTGTGATTGTATTTAGATTGAAGCTTTGTGATATTTTCCTGATCTTTTTACCTTCAGTATGGCAACATATCCACCTCTTGCACATCCTTTATATCTCGTACATTCAAAGAAGCTCTCAATAACCTCAACCGGTAATGTTTCAACAAAATCTAAAAAGTTTCGTTCTGTCACTACCCCAAAAGGGTATGGTTTATGTGGGTTATTCCCCTCTGCACCCCAAGCTAAAAACAACATCCCACCATCTTTCACAAAAGGAAGATTATGGGAAAGTGTTTCTTTCCAATCAGGGTCATGTTCAAAAACTGAAAAACAAAGGATAGTATCAAAGTGTTTTTCTGGAAAAACAGTATCTTGTGCTCTTACTACAATATCAACACCCTCTCCTTCAATAATATCAATTCCTGTATATTCGCAGTTATCAAAATAACCTTTAAAGGCAGGGGGGTTATTGTTCCAACTGGTACAAGAGCCTATTTCCAATACTTTACAATTGGAAAAATATTCAAGATACTTTGGTTTCATCTCATTTAGAAATTCAAAATTAGCTCCGTGCATATTTTATATTTTACATCGTAACTGATTATTTTAAAATTCATCTTCGAGTTAATCCCCATGTTTTTACCCAAAGAAATTTAAATTGTGTTAAAATAAGCACAAATGAAGATACTATTGCTAGCTGCAGAAGTTGCACCTTTTGTTTCCGTGGGAGGTTTATCCCAGGTAATGTATTTTCTCCCCCGTGCTCTGAAAAATTTAGGTCACGATATCCGGATATTTACCGCCCGTTACGGAACGATGGATAAGGCCTCAACTACAAAAAGAGTTTGGAAGCTACAACCATATTTAAAAAATATGAAAGTACCACTACGAAATTCCGGAGAATTATCCCCTAATTTATTATGTGACGTAAGTTTCTTTTCCGTTGGGAAAATTATCCCGTATACATATTTTTTACAAAATAATGAATATTATCAGATGCGGGAAAATGTGTTTGGTTATAGTGATGACCATATTCGATTTGCACTTTTATCAAAAGGATGTTTAGAATGGCTTTTTCAGCTTAATAAAATAAATAAAAATCAAAAAGAGCCTTGGTGGCCAGATATCATTCATTGTAATGATTGGCATACAGGATATTTTATCGAACTTGCCAGAACAGATAAGCGTTATAAAAAACTTTTAGAAAAAGTAGCGGTAATTTTAACTGTTCATAATTTTTCCTATCAAGGAAACTATGATTTCCGCTTCATTAATGATAAAGACCGAGATAAGGGAAATAAGCCACTTGAATCCTTAACATCTACAAAACTGAAGACGCAAAATGCACTGTTAAGAGGCATTTTATATGCCGACGCCATAAACACTGTTAGTCCTACACATGCTGTGGAAGTATTGACTCCTGAATATGACCAAGGGTTAACAGAGGTGATATTGGCTGCCCGCGGAAAACTCGTCGGAATTTTAAATGGTCTAGATTATAAAGAATTTAACCCAAGTACAGATTTAATTATTAAAAAAAAATACAACATCAATTATTTTGTTAAAGCTAGAGAAGAAAACAAAAGAGATTTACAACGTGAGTTCTTGCTGACTGTGGATATAGAACGCCCGCTTCTTGTAGTTTCCGGTAGATTAGCTCAGCAAAAAGGGTTTGATCTATTGTTACCAATGTTAGATTATCTGCTCACCGAGCGTAAGGATGTCCAAATTATCATTCTAGGTGGTGGTGAAGTAAGATATTGTGAACGGCTTATGGAAATTCAAAAAAATTTCCCTCAACAAGTAGGATTACATCTTAGACCTGATTTTAGGTTGCCAAGAAAACTCTTTTCCGGGGCAGATATGATACTTATTCCCAGCATTTTTGAACCTGGAGGGATTGTAGCTCTGGAAGCTTTAAGGTATGGTGCAGTACCTGTGGTTAGGCGTACCGGTGGCCTAAATGATATTATTACTGATTTTAATCCTAATACAGGAGTAGGAAACGGTTTTTCCTTTACTGGTAAAGAACAATGGTCTTTTTATACAGCAATGATTGAGGCTTTAACCACTTATAAAAATAAGGCTTTGTGGAGAAAACTGATTAAAAATTGTATGCTATGTGATTCTTCTTGGGAACATTCCGCTAAAGAATATAATAAATGGTATGAGCGGATTGTTGAAGAAAGGCGCCGGGCTACCGGATTGACTCCACATCCAGCCTATGGGTCAACATTATAAATAATGGATAACAATACTTTGTGGTTTAATAATTTTTATAAAATAAAATCCTATCAGTTTCTTCAAAGGCGTCCTATCGCCTATTTTTGTGCAGAATTTGCGTTTGATGATAAACTTTCAATCTTTGCCGGAGGCTTAGGAATTTTAGCAGCTGATTTTATTAAAGAGGCAGCTTCTCTTAACATACCTATGGTTGCAATTGGTATCTTTTATCACCAGGGTTATATAAATAAAAAAGTCAATAATAAGGAGCAGATCACAAAAGTTACTCCGGTTAAATCAAAAAATGGAGACAGAATCATAATACAAATACCTATAGAAGATCGTTTAGTTAACGTCCAAGCATGGAAAATAGAAATAGGTTCAATTAGTGTCTACCTGCTTGATACTAACCTAAAGAATAACTCTTTACCAGATAGGGAAATTACAAAAAATCTTTATGTGGCTGATAAAAAAATTAGGCTGCAACAAGCAATGATTTTAGGGATTGGAGGACAAAAACTAATTACAAAGCTGGAAATAAATCCTCTTATTTACCATATGAATGAAGGACATGCTGCTTTGCTTTCCTTGGAACTTATTCATAATGAAATGGAACAAAGACATATCGGATTCATAGAAGGAAAGGATTTGATTAAAAAAAGAATCATATTTACTAATCACACCCTTGTTATTGCTGGAAATGATCTGTTTGAGGAAAATTTAGTTATTTCCGAACTGGGTAAATATGTAAATGAAGAGCTACAGATACCGCTTAATGATATTATAGCATTGGGAAAAGATCAAAATAACAATTTGTTTTCCATGACTACATTTTCATTTTCAATGTCTGCACATATCAATGCAGTATCAAAATTACATGCAGTCAATGCATATAAAATCTGGCCTCATAATCCGATGATAAGCATTACTAATGGGATTAATATAAATAGGTGGGATAAATTGTATAATAGCAATCAAATTTGGCAGTCACATCAAACAAACAAACGGAAACTTCTTTCACAAGTTAAGGAGAGGACTGGACAAACCTGGGCAGAAGATGAACTTTTATTGGGGTGGGCAAGGCGTATGGTGGAGTATAAAAGACCACTTGTTCTGTTAGAAGACTTAAACAGGCTGGTGTCACTTGCAAAAAAAGATCATCAGATAGTACATATTATTTATGCCGGTGAAGCTCATTCAAGCGATATTAAGGGTTTAGAACTAATAAAACTACTCCAGGAAAAAATAAATAAACACCTTCAAGGAACAGTTGTTTATGTACCAAACTATAATTTGCATCTTGCCCAAATGATGGCTGCTGGATGTGATATATGGCTAAATACACCTTTAGTTGGGTATGAAGCCTGTGGAACTAGTACTATGAAAGCTGCTTTAAACGGAGTATTGCCAGTTTCTACAAAAGATGGGTGGATAGATGAAGCAGACTTAAATGGAATTGGTTGGATACTTGATAATGAAAATATTAGCAATAGCTTTTTAGATTGTCTTGAACAACAGATCATTCCACTTTATTATCAAAAAGATGAAAATGGTGTTTCTAAATATTGGATAGAAAATATGCAAAAGGCTAGAAAACTAATCCTGGATAACTACAGTGCAGCCAGGATGCTCCGGGAGTATATAGAAAAAATATATCTTTCGATTGTGGAAGCTTCTTCTTAATAATTCCTATGAATAATAAACAGAAAATTATAGGCACTCTTCTTCCTGTTTCAGCCCTTTACAGTCTCAAACAAAAAAATGAAGACCAAGGTACATTTATCATCGGACTAGATTTTTTGGATTGGTTAAAAAACACTCACCAATCTGCTTGGCAGATGCTTCCTTTACATCAAACCCAATTGGAAAAAACCGGATTTACCAAACGCGTACCTTCACCATACAAAAGCTACGGCATTGGCCTAAATCCGAAATATTTAGCTTCGACTTACCTTAACTTAATACCTACAGAGAAAGAAATAAATATTTTTAAAGAAGTAAACCTTAATTGGATAGAAGATTACGCGTTATTTTGTGCCCTTACGGATTTTTTTCACACTGACGACTGGCGTACTTGGCCTAAGGGTCTGCCTAACCAGAATCCAAGCATACTTGCATATTGGATAAAAAAGCTTAACTGTCAAATCAATAATCATATAATTATTCAGTGGAGAGCATTCCAATCATATTTGCTACTTAAAAATAAAGCAAAAAAATTAGGTATCTTTCTTGTAGGAGATTTGCCATTTTACTTAACTGTTAATAGCCCTTTAGTATGGGCTCATCAGGAAGTTTTTAATATTTCCAAAAATGGCTATCTACGGTTTGTATCCGGTGTACCAAATACACCCGAGGCTCATTATGGAAGACAGGTATGGGGACATCCACTCTATAACTGGGACGTAGAAAAACATAAGGAAAAAATAATTTTATTTTGGAAAATGCGTTTATTATATCAGGCATCACTTTTTGATATTATCCGCTTTGATCATGCCAAAGGGTTATTTAACTACGGTGAGATAGATTTACAAAATACAAAGCAAGATAAGTATCAAAGAGGACCTGGAGCCGATGTGTTTAGTAAACTTATCAAATTTTGTAAACATAATAATTTGCAAGTATTTGCCGAAGACAGCGGTGAATACTTAACAGATCTTCGCATCTGTCTTAAGAAAAAGCGAATTGATAGTATTAAGATATTTCGTTTTGCCTTAAATGAGAATAGCGGTAAGGTAAATAAGGAATATGCAGATATTGTAAATTATCCAGTCCAAACGGTCGCTTATACGACTATACATGATACTGAAACTTTACTGGGTTATTTAAAAATTTTAAACGAGGAGCAGAAAAAAATGCTTTCGAATGCTTCACAAATACCATACTGTCCAAACAATAAGGAATTTGCAGAGAGGATAAGAAACGCAATTATTAAATCTCCTGCCCATTTGGTAATCATACCAATACAGGATTGGCTGCTGACTGAAGACAGGATTAATATACCGGGAACGGAAACTCCTATCAATGATAAAAATTGGCAATTCCGTCTGAAGATACCAGTAGAAGACCTTCCAATTGATCACCTTTTCTAAATTTATGAATTTTTGGACCACTTTAAAAAAACCCTTTACAGTTTTAGCACCGATGGAAGATGTAACTGACACAGTTTTTAGGCAAGTCGTAGCTAAATACGGTAAACCTGATGTCTTTTTTACAGAATTTGTTTCAATTGATGGACTTTGTTCAAAAGGATTAGATAAATTATTACCACGGTTGAAATTTTCTAAAGAGGAAAAACCAATAGTTGCTCAAATTTGGGGTACAGACCCTGAAAAATTCTATAGATCTGCTCAGATGATCGTAAAAATGGGATTTGATGGAATAGATATAAATATGGGTTGTCCTGATAAAAACGTAGTTAAAAAAGGTGCAGGAGGAGGCTTAATTAAAACACCTGATAAGGTTAAGCAAATCATTGAAGCAACCAGAAAAGGAGCCGGAGTATTACCTGTTAGCATAAAAACCAGAACTGGTTTTAATAAAATTATGACAGAAGAGTGGATAGGATTTTTACTCACTTTTAATTTACCCGCTCTTACCATTCATGCAAGAACTGTAAAAGAGATGTCTAAAGTACCTGCCAACTGGGATGAAATTGCAACCTCGGTTAAGCTAAAAAATAATTTAAGAAAAGAAACTTTAATAATCGGAAACGGAGATGTTACAAGTTACCCAGAAGCGCTTAATTTAATTAAGTCATCCGGAGTTGATGGAATTATGATTGGGCGCGGAATATTTAATAATCTATGGATATTTAATCAGGATATTAATCCGGACTTAATTACTCCAGAGATGAAAATATCTGCTTTAACATCTCATATCCGTTTATTTAATCATATTTGGGGGGAGACTAAAAATTATGACACTTTAAAAAAATTTTATAAAGCTTATATCTCTGGATTTCCTGAAGCTAAAATGTTAAGAATTCAACTTATGAAAACAAGATCTACAAAAGAAGCTCTGAAAATTATTACTTCTTTCTGTTACAATTAATCGGTGTCTAAAAAAATATTTCTTCTGCTCACTGCCTGTACTGTATTTCTTTTATTTGTGTTGTTTTCATATATTGTAGCCAAAGAAAAATTTAATCAGATCGATTTTAATAATACTGTCAAGTTACAGGATCATATATCTAGAAAAGTTGACTTTCCTTTTTCTCTGTTATCAATTATCGGATCCGCTGAAATAACTGGTTTATTTTGGTTGGGTGTTTTAATTATAGTTTTTCTAAAAAGATACTGGTTAACTTTTTTTACTTTTTTTTTATTCTGGGCAGCACATATTTTCGAAATTTTTGGAAAAACATTTCTTCTACATCCTGCTCCTCCACATTTTTTTTATCGCGGTTTTATTGATTTTAATTTTCCCAGCCACTATGTACAAACAGATTATTCCTATCCTTCAGGTCATATGATGCGGACTTCTTTTTTAGCCGCATTTTTAATCTTATTTTTTTATTTTAAAGCAAATAATATGGTGAGGGTTACGATGGTGCTCGGATTAGTATTTTTTCTACTTTTAATGGCTGTATCAAGAATCTACCTGGGAGAACACTGGACTTCTGATGTAATAGGAGGGGTATTATTGGGATCATCCTTGGGGATATTCACTGCAATTACTCTACCCATAAAAAAGGAATTAAAGACTTAATACAGTTTCAGCTAGCCTTTGTGGATTGTGTCTAAGTAAATTAGTATTTTTATCATATTCAACAATATTATTTTGTACTATCTTTAAACCGGGAGCTTTCTTCTGACAGGTAACTGCGTTTAGTTTAATCGGCGTTTGTCCTTTGTGTTGATAAATCCTTAGGATATCTTTATCTTCAAAGTTCTGGTTTGCAACTAAAAAATTAATTCTGCTTTTTCCGGTTTTTAGAGTCCAATCGAGATCTCCTAAATAATATTGAAATACATCCAACCAGTGTGAGGCAGAATTTAGATGATGGTCTTCTCCTTTGGTAGTCATCAGATTTAAAATAACTATCAGTTTTGCTTTTGATTCTAAAATAGAATTGGCTATTCCGGGGACCAACAGATGTGGGAAAATGCTAGTATATGGACTGCCCGGCGTAAAAACAATTTTATCTGCACTTTTTATTTTTTTTATTACTTCAGGATTAAATTTAGGTTTGACATCAAAATAAATGCGGGAGATTCTATCTACATATTTAAAATTTGGATCATCCTTAATTTCATCAATTTCATGCTCGTCAGAAAATTTCTTACCATTTATTGTTTCAGAACAAAGATGAATATCGATTAAACTAACTGGTAAAATATTTCCGCGAACACGAAATAATGTTTTTAAGCCATTAATACCCTGTGAAACGCTATGGTGATGTTTTTCCGCATAAGCTCCCAGAAGGTTTACTAAAGGATGACCATTTGAACGGTCTCGGAGTATTAAAATGGCTTCCTGTTTTTGGTACTTGGGATAGTGGTGGAAGTTCAGGTAAGCTTCGGGTAAGTGA
>CAZDEH010000034.1:0-8588 GCA_964504665.1 uncultured Gammaproteobacteria bacterium
TATTAGTAAAGAAGACGGTATAATAAAAAAGTTTGAAAGTTTAAATGAAGATGTATTATTTAAAAACTATCACGAAGTATATATTAAAACTTTAAAGTCAGAAAGAATATTTCTTCAGGCAGCAAGAGATGCTGTGAATAATAGAAATAATAGTGCTTTTACTCAAGCATATAAGGACTACAGTCAGGCTTCAACAGATGGAGCAAAAGAATTAAGCAGAGTAAGCGATGCAACTAAAGAGCAATATAAAGGAGTTATAAGTGATCTTAGTGTACTGGCTGATAAAGTTGATCAAAGCTATAATGGATTAAAAGATAAATATAAATTTTAATATCCCTAAGATTTAGTTAATCCATCCGATTTCTTTGGCTGTAATTTTGTTAATTACCAGATTTCTTTCTGATAGATGGGCTCTTACAAAATGATCATTTTCTTTTTCTATATACATGCATAAGATATCTGCTGTTTGCTGAGGGATTGCCGGTTTTAAATCTAAATTACCTCTGCCTCTGTCCGAACAGATTCTGGTAACTGATTCACTTTCCTCATATTTATCAGTGGCGCCAAATAGATGCAATATTTCGTGTGCAGCTATTTCAGTGACGTTTTCAGAAAAGATTGCATCAAAGCGATAAACATTAATGTATGCCATGCCTGTATTTTCTTCGGCAAAGGATCTGAATTTCTTATATTCGTAAAATCTATCTTTAGCTAAGGGATCTTTTTTTTCAAAACTGTCATCAAAATATAAAAAAATCACTAAGTCATTTTTGTTCTGTTTAATATTATGGTCAGCCAATAATTGGTTAAATGAATCCTGTAATTTTGCTATTGCAAAGGGATCCTTATTCCATATATAAGCTATATCCCCAGCTTTTTCCAGTGTTTGCAGACTATAAATTCCATCAAAGCTAATTTTAACATTAAAATTTTTGACATTATATTTTTCTGCTTGCTGAGCATAGAAAGTGTTTAAATAGAATAATGAGGTATACAAATTGCTATTTTGTTCTTTAAGCTTATTTATAAGTGGAGTTATTGCTGACTCGTCTAAAGAATTAGACTTTACTAGTATAAAGTGTAGATTAAATTCACCTAGTGCTGTGCGATTTATTTCTTGATTTGCGACCATAGTTGGTTGATTTCTCTCTGCTTGTCTTTTAAGCAGGTTTTGGTAGTCAGTTTGTTGTTTGATTTTATCTGCTTCCATTTGTTTTTGAACAGTATATTGTGTGGAATATAAACTATATTTGTAGATTATCCGTTGGGTTAAATAGATTAAAAAAGGAGTAAAGATTATGAGTAGAGTTATTATCATAATCGTGTGACCTTTTAATCTGCTTTTTAACGCGCTAGTCTCATTAATTGGTTCATTAATTTTAGGTTGAGTTGATGATAGATTAGGTTCTATTGGGGGCATACTAAATTTATTATAACCGATAAAACATTTTCTTAATTATGTCATTATTCTTGACTTAGTAAAGCGAAAAGACTAAAATGAGTGAGTTAAGATAAGGACTGATAAAGGTGGGCCTAGTCCCGCCTTTTTTATAAATTTGATGCCCTTGTCAAAAACGATCATTAAGATCATTTTTGCAAGCGATCTCGCCACTGGATCAAGGCATAAGCAGTGGCTCCGATATGGCGATACAAGCGAGAACAGAATTTGCAGCTGCTTTAAATCAATTAGCCTCAGAAAAAGGGGTAGATGTGACAGTGGTTGTTGAGGCGATTCAGCAGGCAGCCTTGGCTGCTTTCCGCAAGGATCTGTCCCTCCGGAGTATGGAAATTCCCGAGAATTTTGACACATTTACAGCAGAAATTGATTCTGCTACTGGTGAAATTTCCATTATGGATGGTAAGAAAAATATTACTCCTCCGGGATTTGCCAGAATTGCTGCCCAAACAGCCAAACAGGTTATCTTACAACGCTTACATGAAGCGGAAAAAGATGCTATCTCAGATGAATACGAGAAAAAAGTAGGCACGATTATAACTGGTACTATTCAACGTCAGGAAGGAAATACATATTTTGTGGATCTTGGACGGGCTGAAGGTATCTTTCCAGTTTTCGAACAAACCAGAGACGAATATTATCATCAGGGACAACACATGAAATTTTTAATCAAAGAGATTAGGGAAGGTAGGCACGGTCCGGAGGTAGTTGTAAGTAGATCCGATGCAAGTGTTGTTAAAGAACTTTTTGCTCTGGAAGTTCCGGAAATTAAAACCGGTTCAGTGGTCATCAAAGACATTGCCCGTGAAGCAGGTTCCCGGACTAAAATTTCCGCTATTTCCACACAGGAAGGCGTTGACCCTGTTGGGTCACTAGTTGGTCAAAAAGGCGTTAGAGTTCAGGCTGTCATGAACGAGTTAGGGGAAGAGCGGATTGATATTATCTCTTATTCGGAAGATCCTGCCAAGTATATAGCTTCAGCGCTATCACCGGCTAAAGATGTGACAGTAAAAATTGAAGAAAAAGATGGACCCACCTCACCCAACCCGCTTCGACGCGAGTCGAGCGAAGCAGGGGCGAGCCGAAGCGGGGGGAAATTAGCAAAAGTAAAAATACCAACATCCCAACTTTCTTTGGCTATAGGTAAAGGTGGTCAAAATGTGAGGTTAGCAGCTAAGCTAACAGGTTGGAAGATAGATATAGAAGGGTTGGAGGATATAAGAGAACAGAAAGTTATCGAAGATAAAGAAAAGGTAGAAAAAGAAACAGAAAAAACAGTAGAACCTGATACAGAAGAAAAGGCTGAAAATAGAGAAGAGGTTATAGAGACTGTTGAAGATGAAATTGATAAAGCAACTGATCAGGAAGCAGGTGCTATAGAGCCTGAGTCTACTCTGGAAGAAGCAGCTCCTGCCGCCGCCCAAGCTGAAACAGATATGGAATCAGATGATAAATCGAAAGTGGACAATGGATGATGGAAAATGGAAAATAGCATTTTGAAGATGGAAGTTGGAAGATAGTTTTTTCTACTATCTATTTTCTAACTTCAAATTACTACCTTCAATCCTCCATCCACTATTGTCAAATGTCAAAAGGAGGAAAAAATGTCAGAAACATCAAGACCGCCAGTTGTCACAATACTCGGCCATGTTGATCATGGGAAGACTACCCTACTCGATTTTATTAGAAAAACTTCTGTTGCCTCGCGTGAACACGGTGGGATTACCCAAGCAATAGGGGCTTATCAGGCGGAATCTGAAGGTAAAATAATTACTTTTATTGATACTCCTGGTCATGCAGCTTTCGAAAAAATGAGGTCAAGAGGAGCAGAGGCTGCTGATATTTCTGTGTTAGTTGTAGCAGCAGATGATGGTGTGATGCCACAAACCGTTGAGGCTATAAAACATATTCAAAAAGCTCTTACTCCCATGATTGTAGCAATAAATAAGATTGATTTGCCGGGAGTTGATGTTAAAGTGCAGACGGAAAAAATTAAGAGGCAATTATCAGATCAAAAAATCTTAGTGGAACAATATGGTGGAGATATCCCTATAGTCCAAATTTCTGCCAAAGTGGGTACTGGTATACCAGAACTTCTAGAAACTATTAATTTAGTAGCAGAAATGAATGAGTTTAAGGGAGATCCTGGGAAAAAAGCGACAGGAGTTATTATTGAAGCTAATTTGGATAAATCGAAAGGTCCGATAGCTACAGTTTTAGTTAGAGATGGTAGTTTAAAGAAAAATGACATTATCACTGCCGGGAATGTCAACGGTAAAGTTAAGGGTATGTTCGATTGGAATGGGAAACCTGTCAATTTAGCTACTCCCTCAATGCCTATCGAAGTACTGGGTTTTGAATCGGTCCCACCTGTTGGAGCCAGGATTAATGAGGAAAATATTCCCCCCAGTGAGGCCAAAAGAAAATTCAGCAGTTTAGTAGATAAATTAAAAAATAATCAGGAGCAGCTATTAACCATAGTTATTAAAGCAGACAAACAAGGGTCAGTAGAGGCAATTAGAGATATTTTGGAAAAATCCAATGTGGAAAAGGAACATTTAAGAATTATTCTTGCCGGAACTGGAGATGTTACTGATTCTGATGTAGAATTGGCTCAGGGAGCAAAAGGAATTGTAATTGGATTTAATGTGAAAGTTATTCCCAGTGCTCAAAGAATTGCTGATACAGGACATATCTTAATTAGAATCTATAACATTATCTATGAACTTGCAGATGAGATGGAAGCTGTGGTTGAAACGATGTTAAAGCCTGGTTTAGTAGAAGAAGTTTTTGGGAGGTGTCAGATTATAGCTGAGTTCCCTTTTGGAAAACTGGAAAAAATTGCCGGATGTAAGGTGGTAGATGGGACTATCTCTAAAGGGCCAAAAATTAGAATTGTCAGAGGGGAAGAGGTAGTTTATGAGGGTAAATTAAAATCAATTAAAAAGGTTAAAGAAGAAGTTAATAAGGTTGAAAAGGGGACTGAGTGTGGGATGATGTTTGATCCAATTGCAGATTTTAAAATAGGTGATATCATAGAATCTTTCCGAGTTTATTAAATTTCTCGTTCCCCAGATTTTGAATTTTTTGTATTGTACTAACGATCGCATATTCAATCAAAATTCCTGGGGTGTCAATATAAATCCACCCCTAGGGTGGGTAGACTATATGTAACGTAAGTTTACATGCTATAGTTTAAAATGAATATCCCAATAATAAACCTTATCAAGAAGCTGGTTATTAAGAGATGTAAAACATGATACATGATAAGTGCCAATCGCATAGAAAATATGAAATTCTGAAGCTGAGATCATTTAAAATCCGCAGGTGCCTGTCTAATCCACCCCCGGTGTGGACATATTAATTATTAATAATAAATTAATTTTAGTCAACCAACACTTGATTATTATGGGTTAAATTGATAAAATTTGCCCGTGATGAAATACGACACTCAAGTTGTCCAAATCCAACCTGTTATTACTGGTGCCCAAAATATCCTGATAGTGTTACCGACTGACGTAAACGTTGATCGTTTGGCTGCAGGGTTAGCTTTTTATTTATCCTTAAAGCGTATAAATAAAAATGTCTCAATTATAACTGATGGAGTGTTAACTGTAGGATTTACTCATCTTTTTGGGATAGGAGATGTTAAAAGTCAAATCCCTCAAACCACTGCCGGTAATTACACAGTTACCTTAGGTGGAGTGGTAGCCCCTGATGGAAAAGTTCCTGCTCTGCAGAACTTAGACTGGTCTCCAACTGGTCCTACTAAAGCAGATTTAAAACTGGTTTTTCATGTTAACCCGGGACAAAAATTTGAGCCTACTTTTGCTACTCCTGCTTATGAAGGCGGTAATTTTGATTTGATTGTTACTGTTGGAGTAAGTTCTTTGGCTGCAACAGGTGGAGTTTATGCCAACAGCCCTCAGGTTTTTTCAAATACGCAAGTATTAAATATTGATAATCAGATGAACAACACTCAATTTGGATCAGTAAATCTGGTAGACGGGAATTGCTTGTCCTTAGCTCAAATAATGGGATCTATTTTGCAACCTTTGGCACTCCCCTATGAAAGCGATATTGCCAGCGATATTATTGCAGGATTATTTGCTGCCACAAATTCGTTACAAGCAGGGGATGCAGATACTTTTGAAGTCATGGCAAGCGCCCTCCGGGTTGGAGGTCAGAAGCCCTCATCAGTTCCCAACACCGCTCCGATCGAACCCGTTTCCTTAGGCTCAACACCAGTTTGGGCAGAAGTCCCCGCAGAACCAGCTCCTCAACCTCAACAAGGATTTAATGTTAGTCCTTTTCTAAACCCTCAAAATTTTTCTGTTACAAGTGCACCAATAAGTCAATCCGAGCCTGTTTTACCATCCTCTACAGAAGAAATACCCATGGGTGAGCAAGCACAAACCATGACTCCGGAAGCAGACTGGTTAACCCCCAAAATCTTCAAAAGCAGCAAAATAGGCTAATTATTACGTTTACCACTTGCAGATTTAACCTATTTCTGTTAATATTCACCTACCAAATAGGTTAACTTCAGGCACCGAGGTAAAACCTGAGAAAGTAAATAAGATGCCGCTGGATATAAAATCAAAACAACAGATTATTGAAGAGTTTGCTACACATAAGGGTGACACCGGTTCTCCAGAAGTTCAAGCAGCATTATTAACTGAACAGATTAAAAATTTAACTGCTCATTTAAAAGAACATCCCCATGATATTCATTCAAGACGTGGGCTTCTCTCTATGGTTAACCGCCGCCGAAGATTATTGCAATATCTTTTAAAGAAAGATGACGGTCGCTATCAAGTCTTGATTAAAAAATTAGGTTTGAGTAAGTAGTTTAGTTTTTAACTAACAAATATCCCTCTTTTTTATAATTTTCCACGGTATAACCGCTTCTTATAAAAGTTGGATTTTTTCTTAGTCTGTAAATTAAAGCATTCAATGCCCATTCTGAAGCTTTATCATAATCCTCTGACCATAAAGTGTTAAAAATTACCTCTTTATTAACCAATTTTCCTAAGTTATTTTTCAACAGCTTAAATAGTAAAGCTTCTTTGGCTGGAAGTCTTACAGGTAGATTATTCTTTAGATATTCTGTAAGTAAAGGAGTAAAAAGTAAATAACGGTCTTTTTTCTTCACCACCAGACCGATTTCTGTTAAATAGCTATCCATCTCCCCAATTTTTTTACCCAGGGCAATTTTTCTGATCAGCTGTTTTTGGTGATGGTCTAAAAACTCATACAACTCTTTGAGTTGAATTTTAATAAACTGATCTTGTAAGGGGTTGCTGACCCTGGCTGATTTTAGAATCATCTGTAACAGTTGATAATGTCCTCCAGAGTATTGGAGAGCAACTCCTGCGGCACTTTTATCAGCGATTAAATTATGTTTAATGTAGATTTCAACCATCAAATGACTGTCTTTAGGGGAATATGGAGGGAGATACAAAACTTTGGAAAAAACATTGAGATGACCCACAGTAATAGTTTCAGGGGCAAGCTCTGAAAGAGGCTTATTGGAAGTAGTGATGATCATGATTTTTGCAGAATCAACGTGACGCAATGACCAAATGTTGCTAAAAAATTCCTGGGAAAATTCCTTTTTAAGTTGATCAAAACGGTTGAAAATAAGGACAATTTTATGATGTTTTCCTATTAAAATTTTAAGTTCTGCCAGGCAGTTTTGAAAAAGCTGTTCTGTATCTCCCCCTTTTGGTTTTCCACCTAACTCCAGAAGTAAGGTTTGAAAGAATTCTTTTTTAGAAAGAGTGGGTAAAAGATAAGAATCAACATAAATAAAATAGGCTAAATTGGTGGTAGCGAGGTATTTTAAAAAGATAGTTACTCCAACTCCAGGCATTCCTGCCATGGTAAAAGAGGTGGAGGAGTTAATTAATTTTTTAACTTCCTCAACTTTTTGAGAACAAAAGTTAGGACCAAAATTACTTTCAAAAAATTTATATCTCATATTAAGGTTATAAACGTCATTATTTTATCATTATTAAATCAAGCAGTCAAACGTCTTCTGTCCTAAGATACTTACACCCTTAAACAAGGAAAACAAAAAATGAAACCAAAAAGAATAATGTTACTAATTTTAACAACGGTGTGTATCTTAATTATTTTTTGAAAGGAGGTGATAAAATGAATAAGAGAGAAATAGGTTTAGTTGAGGAATGTCTAACTAAACCTCTGGATACAGAGCAAGAGGAGCGTACTCTTTCTAGGGTACTAGATATTAATTTGGAGGATTTTAATGAATTAAAAGCAGTTATTGCTAACTGTGGATGTTATAGTAATTATAGATGTGCCGCTGTAGGTCGGATGATGGAATTAACAGGAGAGAAGAACCGGGCTTTTTTTGTTAAATTGTCCAAAGCGAGCAGGGAAGTTGATGTTGAAGTTAGATTAGTAACTGCTGAATGGTTAGCGTCATTTAATCCAGTTAGGCATGGTCAGAGGTTTATGAAAGCTTTACAAAAAAGACTGTTAAACGACCCTTCGGAAAGAATCCGTTGGTTTGGAAGTTTTGGAGGATGGGGAGGTGATACTTTTGAAGATTAATGTGCAGAAGTTTACCGTCTATCTTTTTTATGGGTATATATTATAACAAACATTTTTTAAAGGAGGTGAGGATATGAGTAGAGAAAACTTAGAGAATGGAGCAAGGCAATTTAGAATAGATAGGGAAGATCGTACAGCAGTTGAAAGAATGATAAGCTCAGGATTACCGGGAATGTCCATAATTTAGAAGAATATATTAAGGATCATCAACAGTTTGGGTCAATAGCACCTCAGATTACTGAAAAAGTAGTGAATGGGAACATTTGGAATGTTATTAAAAAGGCCGTAGTAGAGGACGAGCTAAGAGGATTTGATATTGCCGGGATTGAAAAAATAATTGGAGAAAATTTTCCTGGGGTAGTAGTCCATCTGGTAGCAGGTGAAATTAAGAAGTAATTAAGAAAGCGGGCTGCTTGGGGGATTGTTTGAGTTGACACCTCGAAGGTGTAAACCTAAGGTGGAAACCTGAACCAGCCAGTAGCCGGCTAAAATAAACGGACGTTATGCATCATGAGAGAATCCGAACGAACGGTTAGTCATTGCCTCAATTAAA
>CAZDEH010000035.1:0-8323 GCA_964504665.1 uncultured Gammaproteobacteria bacterium
TCTTGTATGATCCAGCTGTAATAACCTTACCTTTATCTAATAAAATTACTTGCTTACAAAATGATTTAATGAGGTCTGAAGAATGGGAAATAATTACGACTGTAACACCCTTATCATGAAACTCTCTCATTTTATCCAAACATTTCTTTTGAAAACCAACATCCCCCACTGCTAAAATTTCATCAACTAATAAAATATCAGGCTCGATATGAACTGCTATGGAAAACCCTAACCGCATATACATACCTGAGGAATAATGTTTAACCGGAGTATCAATAAAATCAGATAATCCGGAAAAATTAACAATATCTTCAAATTTAGTGTCAATTTCCTTAGTGGTTAACCCTAAAATAGTCCCATTTAGATAGATATTCTCTCTGCCTGTAAGCTCCGGATGAAACCCTGAGCCGAGTTCAATTAAAGGACCAATTTTACCCTGAACTGTAATTATTCCATTTGTAGGAGTTAAGACACCTGCAATCAGTTTTAATAGTGTGCTTTTACCTGATCCATTTGCTCCAATAATACCAATGCTTTCTCCTTTTTTTATTTCAAAAGAAACATTATTAACTGCCCAAAAATCTTCTTGCCTTGGTGCTCTAAATAGATCTAATAAGGCTTCTTTTAAAAGAAGTTTATGTCCTCTTTTAAACTTCTTGCTAACATTGTCTAGCTTAATTACAATATTTTTATTCATGTTTATATAACTTCTGCAAAATATTTTGAGTTCTTTTTAAAATATAAATATCCAACAATAAATATTGTGAATGAAAAAAGAGCAGAATATAAAAAAGCTGGCCACAGAGGAATAACTCCATATAAAATTGTGGCTCTATAAGCATCAATTATTCCTCCCATCGGGTTAAGATAAAAAAATATTTTTAAATTCGGTGGGATTAGATCTGGAGAATAAACTACCGGAGTTAAGTACATCCAAACTCCTAAGATTACCCCGATTGCATGTTCTATATCTCTATAAAAAACGTTACTGGCTGATAAGATAAAAGAAATACCCATTATTAACATTAACTGTATGAGTAATATTATTGGCACAAAAAGTATAGTCAAATGAAAAGACACTCCAAAAATCACCATAAAAAATCCCAGAATAATTGCGGTTAGAAATAGATCGATTAGTTTTGAAGCCACTGCCGATATTGGTAAAATTTCCCGTGGTAAATAAATTTTTGTAACCAGAGAAGAATTGGCTAAAACACTACCTGTAGCAGCAACAATAGCATTAGACATAAAAAGCCAAGGAACTAGAGCCGTAAACAAATAAACAGGATACGGAACAGGACCAGTCGGGACTTTAAAAACAAAAGAAAAAACAATACTTAAAACAGTTAAATTTATCAAAGGTACTAAAATCACCCAGGAATATCCAAGTAATGATTGTTTATATTTGGCTCTAATATCTCTTAGGGTTAATTGCCAAAATAAATCTTTGTATTTAAATATCTTATACTTTAATATATTCATCCTCTTTTACACTGGAATCAATTTTAGTAATAAAGGTATAATAAATCAAGGTTAAAGGTATGATAAATTATCTCCGAAGATTTATTGAAGTTAATCGTAATATATGTAATAAGATAGAAAATACTATTTCTTTAAATAAACCTGATTTCACAGAACTTTATTCAAAACTCGTAGCAGAATATGCAAACAAGAAAAAGCAACCGGTAATTATTGACATCGGAGGCGGCAGATTAACACCCTTTGTTAAATATTTAAATTCAGCATTAAGATATCAGTTAATAGTTGTTGATAAAAATAAAAAAGAATTAGAGTATAATTTTAGTGCAAATAAAACCATCACCACTGATGTGAACAAAGAGCTGCCAATTCAACCCAATACAGCTGATATAATCGTTTCCCGTTATGTTTTTGAACATTTAGAGAATCTTCCGGGTTTTATTTTAAATTCTAATAAAATTTTAAAAACAGACGGGTACTCTATCCATCTTTTTTCCTGCAAATTTGCTATTTTTGCTATATTAAATCAAATATTCCCACACAAGTTAACTAAATTCTTATTGAGTTCATTAGTCCCCGGTAGTCAATATATCCGCGGATTTAAAACAAATTATGACCATTGTTACTATAGTGCAATTGTTGATATTTTTACTAAAAAAGGTTTTTCAATTGATCAAATAAAGATCAGTTATTACGGATCAAGATACTTCAGTTTTTTTGTACCATTTTTCATAATTTCGGTAATTTATGAAGTTATTTTGCAAAGCATAGGAATAAAAAATCTCGGGTCTTATATTTTAATTGTAGCGAAAAAGGATAGAGATTAAACGCAGCTCATGCTAAACTATCTCCATGCACCAATATTTTTTTGTCTTAGGAAATAATCACACACTTTCAAAAATAGAGATTTTAACCGTTTTTTCGAAAGAGAACATAAATTTTAAGATTATAACATCTTCTGCCGAAATTCTTATTTTAGAATCTAACCAGAAAATTGACTTACAAGGTTTAATGAAAAAACTTGGAGGTACAATAAAGGTTGGTCAGATTATAGATTCTATTTCTTTTGAAAAGTTTCAAGAACAATTTAATAGTTTAATAACAGATTTAAATTTTTTAAGTAATCTTTTTGATCCCGAGCTTTCCAAAATATCGTTTGGAATTAGTATCTATAACGCTGGTGCTCCAGTAACTTACATTAATCAAGTTTACCCATATGCTATCAAATCTTTACCTAAAATAAAGAAATTTCTATCATCATCCTACAGAGTAAACTTCTTTAAATCACATGAAAGGTATATTTCCAGTGTATCTATCGTGAAAAACAAATTACTGATGGATGGTTTTGAGTTAGTTATTTGTGTTGGAGAAAATACTGTTTATTTTGGAAAAACTATAGTTGTCCAGGATTTTGAGGATTATAGTTTTAGAGACTATCAAAGACCGGAAAGAGACACAAAAGCTGGGATGATCCCCCCCAAATTAGCAAAAATAATGATAAATATTTCCGGCTTAGATATAAGCCAAACAATTCTGGATCCTTTCTGTGGAAACGGAACAATCATTCAAGAATTAATACTTTTAGGATATAAAAATATTCTTGGAACTGATTATAAAAATGAGCAAATTCAAAAAACTAATCAAAATATTGAATGGTTATTCGAACAATACACTAATTTGGTTAGATCTGGTTTTAGTATTAAAACATTTACATGTGATGTTAAAAAATTAAGTCAAGCCATAGATAAAAAAAGTATCGATGCGATTATTACTGAACCATATTTGGGGTCACCACAATCAAGACATTTCAGTATCACTCAAATTGAAAATGAAATTACTATTTTAGAAAAATTATATCTGGATACTTTCTATCAATTTAAAAACTTACTGAAAACTGACGGAAAAATTGTCATTATTTTCCCCGTTTTTAGATTAAGGAACAGTCGCTATTTTCTTAATATCCTTCCTCAATTATCAAAACTTGGATTTTCCCCAGTGGATTTTAGACAAAATCCCATTGATAAAGACCTTCATCTTGAAGTTTCTGAAAGAGGGTCAATTATTTACTACCGCCCTGATCAAATAGTCTATCGGGAAATATTTATATTTAAGGTGGACGGAGAGGGATTTGAACCCCCGACTTCTTCAATGTGAATGAAGCACTCTACCACTGAGTTATCCGTCCATCAAGATAACTATTTTAACATTCCACCCCTTGTCTTACAAATCAAAAATACGGATAATAGGTGTCTATGGAACCAGAATATCAAATTGAGGAAGAAGGTTTTGGAACAAAACTAAAAAATAATATTATAGAATTAATTGAGTTTGTTGCCATTGTGTTTGCTATTTTAATGGCAATTCGTTTTTTTGCTGCTGAACCACATAAGGTTTCAGGTAGCTCAATGGTTCCAAATTTTTATGATGGAGATTATATTATTACTAATAAATTAGCAACTAGATTAAATGAACCAAAAAGAGGTGAAGTAATCATTTTACATGATCCCTTAGATATTAATAAAGTATTTATCAAAAGGGTAATTGGACTTCCTGGAGAAACGATAAAAATTCGAGGAGGAGCAGTTTATTTAAACAATCAACAGTTGGAAGAACCTTACTTACCAGCTAATCTTTCAACTTCTGGGGAAAACTTTTTAAAAGAAGATAATGAAATAACTATTCCAAATGGAAACTATTTTGTAATGGGGGATAACCGTGATAACAGTTCAGACTCTCGTCAATGGGGATACTTAAAGAAAGATCTTATTATTGGACAAGCTTTTTTGCGTTATTGGCCACTGGACAAAGCAACTTTGATCAATATAGGAATAAAATCTAATTAATTTCCTGATAGGATGTAACAGCTTTATAAACTTTTCTCATTAACTCAGTAGTTTGCTCAGGACTACCTGGCAGGCGGATTTCTAATCGGGCATGATTACCTGTTAAAACATATTTTACAGATGCTTTTTTATCATTTTGAGTCAACGCTTCCGTTAAACCTTCCTGAATTCTATCAACTTCTTCGTTGAGAATATGCATACTTTCAGTATCCACATTACGCTTAGGAATTACTCCAAACTTAGATTTCATTTTCCTTACCAGTTCTTCAGCACCTCTAACAGATAGATTCTTCCTCATTACTTCCTTATAAGCTTCAATAATTAGATGCGGGTCTTCAAGGGCAGAAAGAGCTCTAACATGACCCTCTGTTGTCTGACTGGACATAAGTGCGTCTTTTAACGCATCTGGCAATGTTAATAGCCTTATTGTATTTGAAATATAGGCAGGGCTTTTCCCTACTTTTTGGGCTATCTCTGAATTAGCAAGACTGAACTCATCCATCAAACGTCGGTAGGCTTGAGCTCTTTCAAGTGGATTTAGATCCTGCCTCTGCACATTTTCAACAATCGCCATCTCTAACATACCCTGAGGAGAAGTTTCTTTAACTACTACTGGTACTTTTGCTATTCCAATGAGTTTTGACGCTCTCCAGCGCCGTTCTCCTGCAATAATCTGAAACCCTGCCGGAGTTTTAGCAACAACTAAAGGCTCTAAAATTCCGTGTTCTCTGATTGATTCAGCGAGTTCTGCAAGGGACTCTGGAGTAATTAAACCACGCGGCTGTAAAGGATTTGGTTCAAGTAAATTAATATCCAGCAAATAAACCTGGTCGTCAACGTCCATTAATGTTTACAAAGTTTTTTCCTTTTTTCTTAATAAATTCTACTACACCTGACATGGTAGCAAAAAGGGTATAGTCATTCCCCTGTTTTACTCCTATACCTGGAAAATATTTATTACCTTTTTGTCTAATAATAATATTTCCAGAATAAACTGATTCTCCGCCGTAATGCTTAACACCTAATCGTTTTGAGATTGAATCCCTATTTGTTTTGGTAGTTCCGCCTGCTTTTGTATGTGCCATTGGTTAAGGATACCTTTCGTGAAAAATTATGTCAAGTGTTTTTTCACAGTTTCAAGTAATTTTACTTTAGTCATCTGACGTCTTTGCCCTATAACTCTTCTGTAATTTGCTTTTGCTTTATATGTTGCTACCCTAATTTTATCTTTCTTCACATTACCTAATACTTCCAATTCTAATTTTTCTTTAAGATAAGGCATACCAATTTGCACATTTGTCTTATCTACAGTCAGAAGAACCTTCTCAACTGATATTTTTTTTACGTCTGAATCAAGTCTGTCTATTTCTATCGTTTGACCGGGCTCAATCTTATATTGTCTGCTACCAATTTGAATTATATTATATTTCATACCAGACGCATTTTACCTTGAGTTAAGGTTGGTGTCAATTAAACTCCTTTTGTTACATGAATAAACTTAGATATGGAAGCAATAAAACCCAAACATATTAAGGTCACCAAAAGTGAACTTCCCCCGTAAGATAATAATGGTAGTGTAATACCTGTTATAGGTAAAAGACCAATATTCATCCCTATATTAACGATAATTTGAAAGAATAACATGCCTAACACCCCAACAACTACTAAACTATTAAAAGGTCTATCTGTATTACTGATTATTTTTAAACTACGACCGATGATTACTGAATATAGAAAAATTAAGGTTATTGAACCGACAAATCCAAATTCTTCAGCAATTGAGGCAAATATAAAATCTGTTCTAAACTCCGGCAAGAATTGTAATCTTGACTGAGTTCCTCTACCCAAACCTCTCCCCATAATGCCTCCAGATCCAACAGCTATAGTCGATTGGATAGCGTTATAGCCAACTCCTAAAGGATCTTTTTCCGGAGACAAAAAGCTAATAATTCTAAATCTTTGATAATCCTTTAAAAAGAGCCACCCGATAGGGGCAAGGGTTGATGAAAGGAACAAAATTAACAGCAACTTTATTACCCCGATGTTTGATCCAATTAGCATAGAAAACCATATCATCACTATAGTTAGAGTAGTCCCTAGATCAGGTTGTCTAAAAATCAAGACCCCCACAGGTAAAACGATAATAATACTCTTTATAATATTTATCCAACTCGACTTATTATCGGACCAAAATTTCGCAAGAATTAGAATGAGAATAGGTTTAGCAAATTCTGAAGGCTGCAATTGAAAAGGCCCAAGCGGTATCCACCTTATTGACCCTCTTGTTTCGATACCCAAAATAAATACAATGATTAAAAGTGCTAGAATACCAAAATATAAATATTTTAAATAGTCTTGATAAATCTCTATTTCAATCGAAGAAAAAAACCAATAAAGAAACAATCCTATAATAGCGATCGTTGCTTGTTGCAAAGCAAGTTTTGGATCCGAAGAGTAAATAACTAAAATTCCTAAACAAATCAAAAGTACTGTTGGTATGGTTATAAGAAGATCAGGAACAGAACTTTTCTGTTTACTCATTTATGCAAATAAAAAGATTAAATAACTTCTATGCTTACACTATCGCCAATTTTAATGCTTTCCGCATTTGTTTGTTTTAAAACTAACTGCTTCAATCTTTCGTTTTTAGGTAAATCTAAGACCGTGATATTGATTTTATCTTTTAATGTCAAGTTCCTTTCTTTACGTAAATTTTGAATCTGTCTCATTAGTTCCCGTACTTCACCTTCCTCAGCAAGATCCTGGGTAATTTTTGTATCCAGGTCAATTTTGAGTGAATCTGCAGGAGATTTTATATACTCAATTTTCTTAACATTGAGTTCATCAGCAATAATTTTTTCTAACTCATTATTTAGTCTTCCTATACTAGGGCTTCCATAATTATAATAAACTAATTTCGATAGGGGCTGCCTTAATTTTATATTAACCTCTTTTCTTTTAGCATGACCTACTTCGACAATTTTTCTAACCCATTCCATATCAGAGACTAACTTATCGTTTAGAAGTGTTTTATCGCCGACAGGATAATTTTGTAAATGAACTGACTCTTCTTGTGTTAAATTTCTAAATATTTCCTCTGATATAAATGGAATGAATGGAGCCAGTAGTTTGCTTAATACCACTAAAACTCCATATAAGGTACTTAAAAAAATACCTTCGTCAATTTTATCTGCTCCTGGACCAATTCTGTCTCTTGATCGTCTGATATACCATGTAGAAAGGTCATTAACTACAAAATCTTCTATCGATTTAGAAGCAGACATAGCATCATATTTTTCTAATTTTTCGTTAACCAACAATGTCACTTCAGTTAGTCTTGCTAAAATCCATTTATCCAAAGCGGTTAATTTATTTTTAATATCCCCTGGTGTTTTTGAACAATCCCAATCCACCAAATTTGCATAATCTACAAAAAATTTATAGCAGTTCCAAAATATTAAGATAAATCTTCTTTTAACCATATCCGTCACACTATATCCAAAATTAAGATTATTTTCCGGATTTTGTGTAACATAAACCCACCTCATTATATCCACACCTATTCTGTCAGCGGCTTCATTAAATTCGATCATGTTACCAGTTGATTTATGCATAGGCTCTCCTTTTTCATCCATCACTAAACCATGTCCCAGTAAATTACTGTAAGGATTTGTTCCTTTTAAAGCAGTACTCATTGCTATCAATACATAAAACCAATTCTTAAATTGTCCGGGGAATGCCTCTGTTATAAAGTCTGCTGGAAACCAATCCTCAGGCATAGTTGAAAAAGGTACAATTCCTGCATCCAACCATGGATTTCCTACATCAGGAATTCTGGAAGTAATTTCACCACATTTAGAACATTTAATCTTTACCTCATCAATCCAGGGTTTGTGAGGTGTATGACCATCAAACTTATTCCAGCCTTCAATAGTAAGCTCCTGCAACTCCTCTTTTCCTCCAATTACCTCAAAGTGTCCACAGCTGGGGCACTCCCAAAT
>CAZDEH010000036.1:0-7727 GCA_964504665.1 uncultured Gammaproteobacteria bacterium
GAAATGAATTTTAAAATATTACTACTTTTGATTTGTATTATTCCCTTAGTGTCAGCTTCTAATTTACAATTTGTTCCTGATACTATAGATATAAATAAAACATTTAATAGTCCTACTAGTTTAGTTTTGAATTTACAAAATCCTACTTCTCAAGTGGGTAAGTCCTGAAGTAGGGTTAATTATCACTTGAAAATCTTCTGCCCTCCCTCTTATTTGCCGGTTAAAATCCCATCCATAAACCAGCAATGGGTCACTATATTTAGCAGTATCTCTAAAAATCATTTGCACCCCTTCTTCATAATCACGCAGTTTGTATGGATGAGCTTTATCAGCATAATTATGTAATGAAGGGAAATCTGGAGTAGTACTTTGTGCTGCATTGACTTCTGGACTATATTTAGACTCAGAAACTGCAATACCTGCTGCTCCTACAATTGCAGCTGCTGCAGCTATTCTTAATAATGTTTTTATACACTTTGGTCTTTCCATAATAAATTAAGTTTAATAAAATTATTTTTCTATTTTTGGTACGAAGACTTGAAAACAAGTCGGTTGTAAACGTGATTTTAATCTTTCTATATAAGTACTAAGATCAATGATCTTAGTTGCATTTGTAAACTGGTGTATTTGATCAGCCACCATTTGGATTACAGTTGCTCTAGTTGCACCAAATCTTCTTGCTTCCTCGATTCGATTTAAAATCACTATATCCCATTGTTCAGTAGTTAAGGGTTTACCAGACTCAGGTTTATCAGCGTATCCTTTCCAATTGCTTATACTGATTACCGTCATGTTAACAGTACCACCTTTAGAGCCCCCATCAACAATTGGAATAATAACCATTTTCTCCTGAGCCACACGCTCTCTTTCTGAAGGTTCAAAGATATAGATCAGACCCTTATCATCAGAGATCACGGTAGATCCATTTGATAGAGCCAAAACTTGTCCAGCTTCTACTTTTAACTCCACGTTGTGTAGTTGTCCTTCTAGACCATCTGGCCAATTATTTTCTCCTACCCAATTTGGTTGCCATGGAGATTCTCCCCCTCCTTCAATCTTGGCTGGTTGGGATAAAGCACTGCCTCCAAAAGCTGCAGAAGCTGCAGCAACTCCAAGAACTCTAAATAGATCTTTTCTGTTTAAATGTGTTGTTCCTCTGTGATCACTATCTATCATGCTGCATATAGTAACACTTATAGGTTATTTTGTCAACAGTAAGATAAGGGTTTAATCAGGAGTTTAACTTTTATTTTCTACTACCGGAAAATGAAGCTGGCAAGAAGCCCCACTCACAAGCGATTCTAATGATTTCTGGTAAGCCTCAATATCCCATATCCTGGTAGCATCTATAATTTGAGGGTAATGAGGCAAATCCAGATTTATTCTAATCAATGTTATCTTAACTCAATGTTATCTTAACCGCACCATCTTTTTTTGCTTCCCTAACCCGATCTAAGACTGTTATACCCAGTTCTTGAGCAGTTAAACTTCGTCCGGCAGCTGGTTTATCAGCAACTCCCTTCCAGCTATCTGAATTATTTAACTCCATACTTACACCACCACCATGACTCCCCCCATCAACCACGGTAATAATACGTTCCCAATCCGCAACAGCTTGGAAAACTGGACCATCAAGTGGATAAACCCTCCGTATAAAGATTTTAGTGTAGCTATTTGATAGCACGGCTACTTGCCCAGCACCTACATCTAACCCCACAATTTGTCGTTCTCCTAGTATACCGACTGGCCAATTATTTTCTCCCACCCAGTTTGGTTGCCATAGTGGAGTTGTTCCCTCCACCTTGGTTGGTTGAGATAAAGTGCTTTGTCCTAAAGCTAAAGAAGTAGCAGAAACTCCCATAATTTTTAATAAATCCCTGCGACTTGTTCTACTTTGATCACTATCTATCATGTTTGGTATAATAATTCTTGTAAATTATTTTGTCAATACCCATTACATATTTACCCATTATTTAAGATCAAAAGATCTGGCTGTTGGTTGATGGGGCTGAAGCCCCCAGACTCCTTTGGAACAAATTAGATATCCTTTGTCATTAGTTTCAGTATCAGTATCTTCAGAAGGGCTAATTAGAGTAGGATAACTATACCAAATATCGCCTGGATGATGGGGATATTGAGGCTGAGGAAAACGTAAAATTTCTTCTCCATCCGACCAAATTATTCCATCTTCAGATTTAGTCACACAAAAACCAAATTGGGTTTCATAGACAGCTAAAAATTGCCCTAAAGTTTTGTTAAAGCTGATGCTCGGCAGTGCTGCCTGGCTTCCTTGGTCAATCGATGAAGGGGGTTTAATCACAGCTACCTGTTCTGCAGGAATAGCATTTTGTCTAAATCCGTCTTTTGTCCAATATTCCATATTACTGTCTATACTGTCTAATCCGGATTTTTCTACTTTGCATCTGGCTAAAAATATTTGGTAAGGGTGTTTAACTTTTATTTGAGCAGGCCAATCTATGTGATAAATATAAAGATAACCATCCTTAATAATAGAACTGGGTTGTCCGGCGCCAGTCACTGCCAAACCTGAAGGGGTTTGTGCTGGTGGCAAAGCTTCATGCCCTTTAATAATTTGACCACGGTCTTCCCAGGTCTGTCCCCCATCTTGTGACTCGGCCCAACCAATAGAGGCAGTAAACTTTTGCCAATTTAATTCACCATTTGAGAGCTCTTGATGTTGCTCATTTTCAGTAATAGCCAATAAATAATTTAAGTTACTGCTATCTGGTTGAAATACATTATTGATTGTGCAATAACCATTTTTATATGGCTTTGACCGATCAGGACCAATGGCTTGCTCTATTTGAACTGCAGGATCTTTTAACAGTGTGACTGGATCTTTATCTTTATGCCCACGGATGGTATAACTGGCTGCCCGTCCAGGCAAAAAATAGACTCTTTCATTATTAGATAAAGTTACATAAGGAATCCGCTCATCAGGCACATCCCAAAGCCCTTTTGGTTGTAAAGATATCTCTGTTTCTGTCCCAAGTTTTAAAATGGAATTTTCAACTTCTATCGCTCCTGTTTTCGTATTTTCCAAAGATTTCTCCAGAGGCTTTTGAGTAGAATGATCTTGTAACTTATTTATACCGAATAAACTAGCTGCAAGTGATAAACCACCTCCTATGAGAAATTTTCTTCTGGAGACCCTCGATGCTTTATGAGGCGGATTAGTTTCACTGGGTTCAGACCTATCAATTGAATCAGTTTTTTCTTCCATAACAATATCTTAGCTTAACGTTGTAATCTTTTCCAGATTAGCACTCCAAACGTTCCCAATATCAATATAAATCCACTCCATTCTAACAGTTGTGGCCAGTAAAAAATTATCACTGTTCCAGTTTGATGTGGTCCAATTTCCCAACCATTTGCCCAATTATTGATTTTAAGATGGTTTTCTACGCGCTGCAGCGGAAATTTTCCCGGATAAATCCAAGCCTGCCAACCGGAATCAAAAGATTGAAATAAATTGAGTATTTTAGATTGGTTGTCGTCATTAATCTTAACTGTATATAAATACGGAGCCTGATGGTTGACAAATTGAAGAGGAATGGTTTGTGTATTATCTTCAAAATTAGGTTTGACAAAAGCAATGTTAGTTAAAAAATCCCATTGAATTGGATAGACAGCTACCTTACCAAGATCATTCACAGTCTCATCTCTATTAAAAGACCAATTATCAAAATGTAGAGTATAACCTGCCCCAAACTCCTCCATCGGAGGTTGAAAAAAGTAATCAGTCTGCAGGGAACTATATTTGGGCAAATACAACTCCAGATCTGCCCGTCTGGCATTCAAATTTTCCAGCCAAAAAAGCAAGCTGTTTCCTGTTACATTTTTACTGGACACGCTGATCAAATATCCCAGGTGGTGTGGCAGTTGAGGCAGAGTAAATCTGGCGCTGCAATTGCTGGCATGGCGGGATTTGAGTCTCATGAGCTGTTCTGACTCTAAAATCTGGTTTTCTACTTGTCCTTCAAACCTGTTTTGATTAAAAGCTAAATAATCACAATTTATGTTATCTGCAGTTACCTGCTTAGTTGGGTCAATCACGGCACTATACAAATTTCTGGCTTCCTTTGGAATCCTCACTTGTAGCAAAGAACCATCAAAACTCACCTTTGGGATAGTAAAACCCTCTTCTTCCAGCTTATTTTCGTCAAACCAAGGTACAAGTTTACTGGTCTGTGAGGGTAAATAGAGTTGGTAATTTGTAATCGTCTGAGGCACTTGGCTACTTAGAATAATTTCTGTATCGTTTTCTGTGACAGAATAAGGATGTTGTTCTGATGATTGGTTAGAAAATAAACTGCGGAAAGGATAATAAACATCCGCTTCCAGCATCTTATCCCCTTGGGGGGAAGTTTTATAATCCCCTACAACTAAATAACCTTGATCAAAGTTAGTGAACCCAAAAGAGGGCTCAATTGCTGGTACTTGTGTAGTAAGTGAGACAAATTTTTGAGTAGAATCTGTACTTTGGACTTTAAAAACCAGAATATTATTAAACTTTTGGCTGAAGGAAATTTTACCAGAGCCCTGAATTAAAGTTAAAAATTGTTCTTTATAGGTTGATTTAGCAGACGAAACATCAACTACGTTAGCATCGAGTACAATCCAATTAACTCTATATTTAGCCAAAACTGACTCAAACAAAGGTAAATTTTGAGCATAAACCGCCTGTGACGCTTCCCAATAAAAACCTTCGTTTGTACCCATCCAACGGTCAAATTCTCTATTTAAACTAGGTTGACTAAGTCCAAACCACAAAAAACCGGCCCCTTCATATCCCCAATCGTAATAAGTCCAACCCCAAAAAGTATTCATCGGTAAATAAGTAATTCTGGTGTCATGATCTTGATTGCTAAACCAGTTAAACATTTCAAAATATTCATGGGGGATATTTACTTTCATCTTGAAGTTAATTAAGCTGCCGGTAAACATTGGCCAAGCAAAATATATCAGCATAAAACTAAACCAGACTAAAACCAGCACAGTTAAAAAGAGATTAATTTTTCTGCTTAATTTTGACAGGTGAGCAAGAATAAAACTCATAGCAATAGCAAAATATGCTACATAGGCAAAAGACAGCATTAAGGAAAATTTAGTAAAGGGAAACCTCAGAGCTTCTTTAAAAATTGCATTTTGGGAAAATAAGTGATCGTTAAAAAACTGAAATAAAGCATTATCATTACAGATAAAAAAGAACGGGATAGCTAAAATTGGCCACAAAGACATCCCCAACGGATTTTTTTTAAGTAGAGATACCCCCAAACCAAATAGCGATATGGCAAAAAATAAAAACCCAATGACAATAACTCCCGGTTGTCTTAAGTGGTTATCCCAATCTTGTAAGATATAGCTAAATTGACCTTGTTTATCATTATATTCTCCCCAATCAAAGAGAAAGTTTTTGAGTAAAACGGTGTCATACAGGTTACCAAAATTTTTACCTACCTGAAAAGCCCTTTCAAAAAACTGAGAATGGATTTTAGATTCAGTAACACTATTACCGTAGTTCAACACATAATAAGCATTCGGCAAAAGCCAGAAAGAATTAATCAGCAGAGTTAAAATTAGTAGTAATAAGCCTCTTTTTAGCTTCTTTTTCAGAAAAGATAGAGTAACTGTAAATAAAACAAAAACCGTAAAAAAAACATAAAACAAAGTTGGGGTGTGAGTAATTGGAGCTGTTAATAAAATGACTATAGCAAAGAGTAATAGATTTTTGTTATTACCGTTCAAGATATACCTAATGGAGAACAAAAAAATCCATCCTAAAATAGCAAAATGAGTGGCAAACATCTCAAGCGGCAACACAAATGTTTGCAGAGTAGCTAGGTTTAATAAATAAAATAAAGCAGATAAAAAAGCCACAGAATCTTTTTGCAGGCTTGTTAAAGTACTATCCTGGTGTTTAATTAGTTCTTGGACAAAAAAATAGATTCCCAAGACTCCAGCTAGTAAAGTTAGAAAAAAATAACTATATCTCAAAAAAGACATCGGTAAAACCAAAGAACTTAAATAATAAATGACTAACCTTGGTATTTCTGAAGCATGGGCCTGGGCAGCTGGAGCTCCTAAACCCTGATGTTCCTGCCAAACACTAAAAACCCTTTTGAAATATTCCGGAAAATTAAATTCAGGGTGAATAGCATCCCAACCGGACAGATAGGTCTCTATTTTATAGTTTTGAAAGCAGATAATTAAAGTAATTATTAGAAGAAGCAGCGGGAAGAAAGCTCTGATATTAAAATATTTCATGGCAAATCTTGTGTAGGTTTATACACATTCAACTGATCCCCGTCTGGTAAAGGATATTCATTAATTTTGGTCAAGTTAGGTGATTGATTCTCTTCTAAATAGCTAGCAATTTGTTTAAGAGCAGCATAATATCTGATTCCTCCTTCAAACCCCAGATTTTTGTGAGCTACCAACATCACATCAAAACTTAATAAATATTGTTCTAATAATTCATTACTTGCAAAAGGCGGCAACTCATAAGGGGCAAAAAATTGGATCTTATCAAATCCTAATTTTCGTCTTTCTAGTTCCATATCGACCTGATTAAAATAGGGCTTCTCACACAGAACTAAAATCTTAACTTGTTTTTGGGGAATATGCTTTGACATCTCTGTGGCAATCACGGAATTGGGCCAAACTGTTTGATCAAAGATCGGAGCTAAATATGCGCCTGTGTCTTTACCTAAATTAATCAAATCTACCCAGCCAAAGGCAGGAATTTCTATGGAATGGCGAAAATCTGCTTCTTTTGGATTCACAATTAATCCAAAAGACAGACTGAAATAGTAAAAAATATAATAAAAAATAAGCACAGCTGTTAAAATTTGTACTGCTAATTTGTGTCTTAATTTCGCTAAAAAATAGGCAATAACAATAACAGCAATAGGAGCCAAAAAGATCACGTATCTTAAATCTTTATTGCCAATGAAGGTTAATACCAGATACACAAATAAGTAAGTAAACAGCAGATAATTTCTCTGTTTTTTTAGAAAATAAACTACTGATACTATAAAAGCTACCATGCCCAACCAGGTTAATTGGAGGTTGGTAATCATAAAGAGATAAAATTTAATACTCTCATAAGAAAATATTTGCTGTGGATCTGCTGCTTCCGGAGTAGAGGTAAAGCTGACTGCATGTAAAATGATCGGTAAATTATAGATATACCAGGGTAAATTCAGAAGAACTATTCCGAGAGTTATAATTAGATTTTTCCAAGCCAGATCTGGAAATTTTCTAATCAGTTTGACCACAATAGGAATAAATAGAAAAATAGCAATATTCCATTTAATAGCTAAAGCCAGGCTTAAAAAAATAGCAAAAAAGACAGTATGTTTTCTGTTTTGAAAATAATCTGATTTCTCCAGGAAAAAAAGAGAGCCTAAGGCCATAGCCAGAAGCGGCATTTCCAGTAAAAATTGCCTGGATAAGGCATACATATTGGGCAGAAAGGAAAATAATAGTGCAGCTATCAGCCCTGCATATTTATCCTTAAACAGTTCTACAGTATAAAAATATATAAAAATAATTGCCGCTAAGAAAAACCCAGTCACCACCAAAGGACCAATCAGGATATTTTTGCCAAAGATAAGCATAAAAAAGGTCACTACTAAATGGACAAATGGTGGGTAATAGTCAGAGATGGACAGGAAATTTTCCGGGGTGTGAATTGTAAAAAA
>CAZDEH010000037.1:0-7434 GCA_964504665.1 uncultured Gammaproteobacteria bacterium
GTTTGGTATAACGGTCCATCTGTTGTCTATAAAATTACTTTAATAGATAGCTCTGTATTGCCCACCCTAACACTTACTCCAACCCCAATTCCTAATATTTCTTTTACAGGAGTGGGTGCGTTTGATTTAAATATATATAATTATTCTAAACCCTTTGATGGACAATTAAGTATTGATCAAAGTGGGAGAATGTTTACTCTTACTTGTAGTCAAAGCATGGTAAATTGTTTCTTATCGGCTCAAATCAGTAATAAGAATAGAACAGCTTATCCTTTGTCTAATACTACGGTGTGGGTTGATAATCCTTTAATAAATGGTACCCGTTCTAATATCTTACAATATTACTTTGAGGGGCAAGTAGTAAGTACTAAAAATGTATTTCTCGGTACCATACAACCAGGAGAAAGTAGCTTTACAACCGCCTTTATAGCAAGATCTCCACAGATACCCGGGACTTATTTTACGTATTTTAATACTGATGCCCAAAGGTGTAATAATGCTGTAACTCCTCCAGACTGCATATTTTATGGAGGCAGCTCTTTTACTATTAAATTAGTTATTATTCCTTAGGAGATATATATTCTTGTAATATTGTTTTGAACAGTAATTTCTGGCTTTACAACTAACTTTTTCCTTGCCTACAATAGAAGTCTTAAAGTCTGAAAATACTTAACTCATGGAAACAGAAATTTTTGGGAACGAGACACCCTTGAAAGGGAATTTCTCTGAATATTTTGGGGTTAGATTTTCCAACCTTTTTGAAAGAAGATTTTGGGAGTAAGAATTTGGGTGGGTTTGACAAAATTTTGAACCAGTTCAGTAAAAAAATGTTTTTGGTCAAGAGTAAAAATTAAATTAACTTTAGCCAGTTTGGCAGAAGATAAAATTACAGCATCTTTTTGGACAATTATTTTTTCAGCTTGGGTAATCTGTTTTTGATGGGGTGTAGCTTTGATAATTTTCAATTGATTTACTAAGGTAAAGAATCTTTCCAAATGATAAAATTCTAGTTTTTTTCTGATATTTCTTTCAGTTTCTGTTAAAACTAAAGTTGAGGTACATAGTATTAATTTTTCAACTGTAAAAAGTTTGGCTGAACCTCCTGTAGGAGAATTAGTAGCACTAAAAAGTACACTGGAGTCTAAAAAGGCTAATTTTAAATCTTGTCTTCTTCTTGCCATCTATTGATCTCCTCATCAGAGAATTCTCGGGTTAGGGGTAAAAGTTGAGGATCAATATAAGTTTTTTGGTAAATCCCAGCTAAGTCTTTTTCCAGTTTTTCTAAATATTTTATATCCACCAAGGCTATTTTTGGCTTGCCTCCTCTGGTTAAAAGGAAGTAATTGTTTCCGGAGGCTTTATCTGCTAAATCAGAAAGTTTGGCACGGGCCTCTGAAATGGATATGATTTTGGGATTCGGTAAATTCATACTAACAGTATATCATATTTGTACAATATTTTGTCAAGTATTTTGTACAACTAACCTTGGATGAGTTGAAATCTTTTTTTAGACAAAAGGTCAAAGAATTAAGTAAAAGATCTATAGAATAGTTCTCATTATTGTTAGTTTTTAGAAGGATTGGTTGACCGGACAGAATTTAAATAGATTTGTAGTATACCTTGATCGTTTGCTAGTATAATTCTTACTATTCTAGATCCAAATTTGATTTTATCTTCTAAAGGTATAGCGCTGCTTGCACCTGCTTTATTAGCAAGTATTAATAAAAATTCTCTAATATTTGAACTTTTATGGAGTTTAGCAAGTTCTTGATGACTCATATTAATGACCCGAAGGACCTGTTCCAGGTTATTAATTATTACATCCATAGTTATTCCTGGTGTTTCACTTGGCATGTCGCTCAGATGAGAACCAAAATCTGAAAGACTTATATCTTTTGCCAGTAGTTCTACTACAGATTCATGTAAATCATTAAAAGATACTGCATAGCCACCAGCTTGATCTATTCCTATAAATCTAAAACCTTCAATCCTTTTATCTTTGTATTGATTACTCGGGTCTATTATAGAAAAAATAAGCTCATCTGTACTTTCACTAACTAAATGATTAAATTCATGGAGTAGGGAGATGCATAACATTTTAAGCGGATTCCAACCTTTAGGGATGTTTCTACTGGCAACTATAGTTCGTTGCTGAAAAACATCAGCCGCAGCATTAACAGTTATTTTACGCCTTCTATTATCAGTCATGGCTGAAGTTCCGCGTTCATTTTCTAGCTGAGTGGCAGTTGGTATTCCGGTTTTACCTGCTGAAGCCATTCTTTGACGCACAAAATGATCAAGAGTATCTGACCAGGAAGTAGTTTCTTCCAATTGTTTTCTTGAAAAGTATTCCGGATAATGTAAGGAAAAGATACCTGCAAGCAGATCGGCAAATTTTTCCCGGATAGCCTTATTGGATAAATTTTGATCTTTATATTCATCCTCCATTTTTTTAGCCTGTGTAATTAAGGATTCCAGAGATTCTGGTTTTGATTGTTCAGGTTTAGAGGTAAACCAATCCCAAGGTTTTAAGATACCGCTAGCAACCCCTGCAGTTAAGACTAAGCCACCACCGATAAAGTAGCGCCTACTAATTCCTTCTTTACCTCTTTTAGGTGGTTGAGGATGAGTTAATTTTGAACCTATTTTCGAAATTCTTGATGGTGGGGTTTCTGTTTTTCTCTTTTTGGCAAAAGGAGCAAGTAGATCCCTCCTATTAAATAAAGCTGTTTCAACTGACATCTTAACCTATAGTTTATCAAAAATAGTTTTAGAAAGCAAATTAGTTCTAGTTTACAAACCTACTTTGATTGTTCTAAGATAGATATATATTATGATTAAAGTTGGTATAAATGGTTTTGGGAGGATTGGGAGAAGTGCTTTTAAAATTGCCTTGGATAAGTACCCGGATACTATTGAAATAGTAGCCATTAATGATTTAACACCCGCAGAAGTTTTAGCACATTTACTCCAGTATGACAGTGCTTATGGCAGATGGAGTAAGGAAGTTTTTACTTCTGTAGAAGAACAAAGTATTGTTATTGATAATAAAAAGTATCCAATATCTGCTGAAAAGGTTCCTGTAAATCTCCATTGGGGTAATTTAGGGGTAGATGTAATATTAGAATGTACAGGTAGATTTACCAAAGAAGATGATTTAAGGCAACATATTTTAGCAGGAGCTAAAAAAGTAATTTTATCTGCACCAGCGAAAACTTCCACCCCAGGGGAGCCAGGGCTCACCCCTGGGGTGATTAATACCGAGGTGATAAAAGAATCTGGGGTGTCTGTGCCTACCTATCTTATGGGAGTGAACCATGATCAATATCATGGGGAAGATGTGATTAGTAATGCTTCATGTACCACTAATTGTATTGCCCCGGTGATGGCAATCCTCCAGGAGAAATTCAGTGTTTTAAAAGCGGTGATGACCACAGCCCATGCTGTGACTGCTGAACAAAATTTAGTTGACGGACCCCCACCCGGAGGAAAATCTAATGATTTGCGGCGGGCTAGGGCAGCTTATACCAATATTATTCCTACCTCTACCGGGGCTGCTATCTCTGTCACTGAAGTGATACCTCAGTTAAAAGGTAAATTTGATGGCAGAGCCTTAAGGGTACCTGTAATTGTGGGATCAATTTCTGACATTACTTGTGTCCTGCAAAATAAAACCAGTGTGGAAGAAATTAATCGAAGTTTTAAAGAGACCAGTAAAAGCCCGCGGTGGAAGGGGATTGTTACTTGGAGCGAGGAACCTCTAGTTTCATCAGATATTATTGAAAGAAGCGAATCTGCGATAGTTGATTTATCTTTAACACAGGTGGTAGATGGGGATTTGGTGAAAGTCTTTGCTTGGTATGATAATGAGTTCGGATATTCCAATAGATTGGTAGAGCAAATAATAAATATTGGGAGATAGATGTGTTAAATGCTTCAAAACATAAATTTGGGTTCAGTTTAATTGAGCTGTTAGTTGTTATTTCTATTCTGGCTATTTTAGCTACTATCGGATTAGTTTTTTATGGAAAAATTACTGCCAAAGTGCGCGATTTAAGGAGGATGTCAGATTTAGCTGCTATTCGATCCGCAGTGGAAATGTATTATTCTGCTACTGGAACTTTCCCCGGTCCTGGTAATTGTGGTCATAATACACCTTCCTGGATTAACTGGAGTAATTGTAATAACGGTAAGTGGGAAGAAGAGGATAATGATATTGTGGCTATTTTAGAAGGAGGGGGATATATTAAAAAAATGCCGGTAGACCCTAAAAATAAAGGTGGACCGCCTGATTTGAGCGGTGAGCCGGAAAATTATAATTACGGATACAGGGCGTGGCCGGAAGGAGCCTCTGCTACCTATTACCTTTGTGCTAATTTAGAAACAGAAGTTGGGGCTATTCAATATGCCGGATACAGTTATTGTGTCAAAGGTGGCTGCATGACCTGTCATTAATCGATCCTATAGTTTGCTTCTTTGTGAAAAATTTTATATAATGCGCCTATTATGGCTACCGAAGTTGAAACAAACCGTCGACAAAGAAGGGCTTGGAGTGGACAAAGAAGGGTAGATATTACTCCAAGAGAAATTCTTTTTAAACAAGCTTGTACTTCAATGGATGAACTGGACAAATATTTGAAATTAGAACAAGCAGTTAGGGAAACATCTGTTAAAATGGGAGCCCCTTTTGTCTGGCGGACTATTAGACAAGGAAGAGAAGAGGCTTGTTCTTACTTAACAGCAGTCAGGGATATTAGCAATATATTGCCAAGGATCCAGGATTATAAGGAAGAAACAGGACAACCCGTGGTGAATAGGGAGGGAATGAAATATCTAAACAAACAGGATCGCTACACACGGAAAATTAATGGGACTTCTCTAAGTGATATAGAAGGTATGGAGTTACCCCTGTCTAAGGACAATATTACGAGAATTGATCGGATGATGAGATCCGGCCTTCTTGTCTATCAAAACAAAGAAGCAAAAGTTCTTAATTCCCAGATGGCTTTATTGGCTACGTGTTCTGCTCTTGACCAATGGAGAGAAGGTGAGAGTAAGGCGCCTCAGATTTTACGACCTCTCCGCCAGAGATTGATGGATTACTTCGACCATTATGTAAATATTATGATTGATCCCAGTATTGATTCTTATAAGTATGAATTTACTATGTTTAGGTTGAATTTCAGATTACAAGAAACTTATTTTGGTTTACAAAGTTATATTCCTGCCAGGCTGGGAATTACTCCTTCCTCCACCACAAAACTACTCCAAGAAGGAATATTACAGGATTCCCTTTTTATAGCATTTTCTTTTCTGTTGGGTAAAAAGCTAGCATCCGGAATTAATGAGGCTTATATAGATGGGAGCCTTCCTGAAAAGATAGAACCTTATCAGTTTTATGATGTAAGAGAGGAAAAGAAGGTAGAAGATTATCTTAAAAAAAATTGGGGAGGACTGAGTTATAGAGAAGAAGAGAAGAATGAGATAGCCTTAAAAGCCCAGGCAATTTTAGGAAACCTTTCCTTGTATCAGCCCAGATTATCAGCAGACCTTTTGAGGAAAGGACAAAGAACTCAGGCAATTGCTTTTCCCACCCTTCCTGGTGTTGGGCTGACTTTAACAGCACAAAATAGATTAACTTTAATGATGGCTTTTAATTTTGATGAGAGAGCAAGGCTTCTTTTGGAAATGGACAAGGCAGGACGTTTATATGGTTGTCCGGTTGTTTTAGGGTTGCAAAGTCCTGGGGTAATAAACCGCTTTATTACTGACACTTTTCCTTTATTACTTGAAGGTCTTAGACAAATATATCCTGATATTGAGGCTAAAACTCCAGTCATAGTGCAATCTGTTCCAACTGTCCCCAAAAAACAAGAGATTGTAGAAGATACTACAAGCCCTAGAAAAAAGAGAAAATACCAAGTCGGTAAATTAAAAAGAGTTAAGATGGTTGTTGTGGCTACTTTAACTGACTCTCCTCTTCAAGAAATGGAAGAGGTAGCTCCAAAATATAATATTTCAGGGAAAAAGATATCAGAGTGTATAAGTGATCCTGATCAAATTGACAGATGCCAAAAAAAATTAGACTCTTTTGCCGAGATGGGTCATTCAGGGAAGCTAAAAATGATGACGAGGATGAAAGGTCCCCAGGGAGAGCCTTTTTTCGAAGTTGGATGTGGTGGCTGGAGGATATTATTACAACAAGAGTCTGGCAATAATTTGACATTGATAGATGTGGTCTCTAGAGAAGATTTAAACAAAAATCAAATTCATAGAAGGAATAACTAATTTTCTATTTTTCTATGAGATAGATTGACAAACGAGTCTAATACTTAGAAAAGGGATTTTAACTTTTTATCAAGTGTTAGCAGAGGAACATTGTTGTTTTGGGCAAGATAAAGATATGAAGCATCATAAACAGAAAGACCGTTGGTTAAGCTTAAATCAAATACTTTTTCTAAATCTGTTTCTATAAGTTCTATTCTAAGCTTCAGAAAATCCTTAATGATAATTATGGCATTTCGCTGAGCTATTCTTTTAGGTATAGCATTTTTTAAGCTGTTAGTTACTTCAAAAGGGAGTATTAGAGGAGCAATAAAATTAACTCTTCCTTGTAGGTATTGATCAAAAATTACTTTTACTTGTTCTGATTGCTCATCTGGTAATAGAAAAGCAAGCATAAAAGAAGCATCGATGGTATATATTTTAATATTTTCTTCCGGCATTTATCAGGGCTTTATAATCTATCTTCCCTTTAAAAGGTTTAGGTCTGTGCTTAAGTATCGATTCAACAGCCTTACGTCTTTGTTCCAGCATTTTTGTTTCATTAATATCTTTTTTTGCAATTTCCCTGATATATTCAGCCACAGAAATTTTTCTAGCTTCAGCTAGCTTCACAAGTTTATCCCATAACTGCTCATCAAATAATATTTGGGCTCTTTTGGTTAACATACACATACACATTAACATACACATATAATTTTTGTCAAGTATTTTATTCCACAAGATTCCAGATTGACAAGTGAACCTGGTTTTGGTAGAATTTCTTTCAGTGATCAGTTCACAAACGATGTCGAGAACCAACGTAATTAAATATTAGCCTCTTTGCTTCGGGTCTTCCTGATGCAAGGAAGGCCAAAACAGCGTTGTATCCCTCCATAATTAAAAATTAAATATTTAGAACTTAAAATCGGGTCGGGCCCATGGCTCAGTTGGTAGAGCGCCTCATTTGCAATGAGGAGGTCAGGAGTTCGAATCTCCTTGGGTCCACCAAGGAGATTAGCGGTTCGCCCGCCTGCCAAAGCTACGCTTAGGCGTTAGCGGGCAGGAGCCCGCTCGGGTCCACAGCGTTTGTACTTAGGTTAGGCTACTTAAGTAATTTAAGTTACTCAATCTAGGTAGAAGAGCAAAAACCTAGTTTGCACTTTGAAATGT
>CAZDEH010000038.1:0-6869 GCA_964504665.1 uncultured Gammaproteobacteria bacterium
TATGTTTTATTCTTTCTGTGGTAAATAAAAATTTTCCGTTTTCTTGACTCTTTAAAAAATCGATAATAAATTCCGGGTGTTTTTTAGCATTCAGTCCAGAAAAATTCTCCATGTTATTCAAATAATTTGCTTCCTCATCGATTACTTCAATTACCGGTAAATCTAATTTTTGCCCAAGTTTAAAATCCTCTGATCCAGCACCTGTTGCCATATGGACCAAACCTGTACCTTCTTCCCCACTTATC
Organism: uncultured Gammaproteobacteria bacterium; assembly: GCA_964504665.1. GTDB lineage: Bacteria > Patescibacteriota > Microgenomatia > Daviesbacterales > UBA10151 > STC-54. Next base: position 246 of record CAZDEH010000038.1, read on the forward strand.
GGTAGAATTAGTTCATCATTCTCTATCACCCGGTGAACATATCCCCCCAAAGCCTGACTAACTCTTGGCAAATGATCAAAAGGAGATTCATATTGAAACCCAACCAATTCTTTACCTTTAACAACTTTCCGTTTAGTTATCTTTAACAAAGCTCCTAGTTTTCCAAGCTCTTCAAGTCTTTTTTCCATTATCCATACTAAATCGCCACTTTCCAGCTCTAATTGTAGATAATTTTGTTTTGGGTCAACAACCACAGCTATATTGGCAGGAATTGTCCAAGGAGTTGTAGTCCAAGCTACTAAATATTCTTTCTTTTTCCCTTTAATAGGTAACTTAAAATAAACTGATTCATGAATTACTTCTTTATAATCTTCAGTTAAAATCTCATGCTGTGAGATAGCAGTCCCACATCTCGGACACCAAGGGACAGAATCTCTCCCTTTATAAAGCCAGCCTTTTTCATTAACTACTTTAATAAAATTCCATATTGCATAATTGTTTTCATCAGAAGATGTATGATAAGAATTATTCCAGTCCATAAAATAGCCGAGTCTCTTAGACTGTTCTGTTTGAATGGCAGAATATTGTTTTACCCGATCTTTACAAAGCTCAATAAATTTTTCCAGGCTTTTGAATTTATCTCCGGGAACTAAGTTCTCAATGTCTTTTTTGCTTTTAAGTCCCAATCCTTTTTCAACTTCAACCTCTACCCATAACCCCTGTTCATCAAAACCGTTTTGAAACCGCTCTGCATAACCCTTCATATTATAAAATCTTTGCCAAACATCTTTATAAGTCCTACCCCAAGCGTGATGAACTCCCATCGGATTATTGGCTGTAACAGGTCCATCTAAAAATGAAAACTTTTGGTTAGAAGTCTTATTTCTTTTTAAGTATTTTTCAATAATCCCTTCTTTTTCCCAGTATTCCAATAGTTCTTTTTCCAAAGAAGGAAGATTTACTTGTAATAAAACCTGTTTAAATTTCTGCATATGTTCACAATTCTAACAAAAAAGCTTATTCTAAACTAGCTGTTTCTGTATTATCTTGTTGCATTGCTCTCTCAATTTTCTCAAACAATCTTCAATCGTTTCAAGTTCTTCATATGGTTCACGATATTTCCGTAATCCTATAGGAGGCAGTAATAAATTATAAACCAACTTACTTGCCCCACTTTTATAAGGTGTGCATAATCTTCCTTCTTGAATTGGGCAATCAGTACATCTTATTAAACTTTCTCCAAATTCTCTATTTTTCATATTTTCCCATAAAAAAACCTCCCATTTTGGGAGGTTATCTTCTCTCCTACTCTGTTACTCAGACTAGGTAAATAACCCTCCCTTTGGAGAGGTAATAATTTCAGTAATAATATTTATATATTTGCAACTCATTGTTAATATATTAACAATTTCCCAGGAATCCGTCAAGCTAATTATTGCGTCTTAAAAATGCAGGAATATCTAGACTGCTTTCATCGTCCTCTTCTGGTTCTCTCGGTTTGATAGTTGTATCGTCTGAAGTTAATGAATCGTTTTGCAGATTAGAAGTATTTTCTTCTGCTGTTGGTTGATTAAATGTCATTTGGGGTAACGGGTTAGTTCCTCCAACAGATCCTACATATTCACGCATTCTAACTCTGTTTTGATCAAATCCGGTAGCAATAACTGAAATCTTAATTTGATCAAAATGCTCTTGGTCTTCTTTAATTGCTGCACCAAAGATAATATTGGCATCAGGATCTGCTGCTGCAGAAATAATTTTTGCAGCTTTATCAACTTCCTCCATAGTCAAATCTGATCCTCCCACTACATTGAAAAGTACTCCTTTTGCTCCTTCAATTGAAATCTCAAGAAGGGGTGAGGCGATAGCCATCCTGGCTGCCACCTCAGCCCTATTATCTCCTCCTGCCTGACCAATACCCATTAAGGCAGATCCGGCATTAGTCATAATAGATTTAACATCGGCAAAATCAACATTAATAAGCCCAGGCATAACAATAAGATCAGATATCCCTTGAACTCCTTGTCCAAGAACTGAATTAGCCATTTTGAAGGCATCTTGAAGTGACATGTTACGATCAATTACCTCTAGTAATCTTTGATTAGGTATTACAATTAAGGCGTCAACTTTATCTCGAAGTTCATCAACTCCTTCTTCGGCAACCATCATTCTTCTGGTACCTTCAAAATTAAAGGGTTTAGTAACAACGGCAACGGTCAGTGCTCCTAGTTTACGTGATATTGAGGCAACTATGGAAATTGCCCCTGTACCAGTGCCTCCACCCATTCCTGCAGTCAAGAAAACCATATCAGCATCCTGTATAACATCTTCAATTTTTTGCGATGATTCTTCGGCAGCTTGACGACCGATATCAGGACTTCCTCCAGAACCTAATCCTCTAGTTAAAGTTTCTCCAATTTGAACTTTTGTAGGTGACTGATTTGCTAGAAGTGCTTGCGCATCAGTATTAATGGCAATAAATTCCACGCCTTGAATCTGTTGTAAATCTATCATTGAGGCTAAAGCATTGCCTCCACCTCCACCAAGTCCAATTACTTTTATCTTTGCAAATTTTTGTACGTCAGGTTTAATTAACATAACACTCTCTTTGGGCAGATTCTAACAATAAAACGGTTTATCGTCAATGATGGTTAATCTGATAAATTAAGGCAGCAGTGATTTAATAAGATCAAATCCTCTTTGCATAACTTCTTTAATAGGTAATCCCTTAGCAAGTACGGGTAAACTAAACTGTGAAGTAAGCTCACTTTTAGTCCCATAAACAATTAAACCTGCAGCTGTAGCAAAAGAGGGAGAATCAATTTCATCAACCATACCCGATAATCCTTCTACATGACCCAATCTCGCCGGATAACCTAAAACATATCTGGCTTGATCAAGAAGTCCGACTGTTAATGAACCCCCTCCACAAATAACTAACCCGGAAGGAGTTTGGATACCAAATCCACTTTTTTTAACTTCTTTACCAACAAGTTCAAAGATTTCTCTTTCTCTTGGTCTGATTATTGAATCAATGACCGCCTTTTTTGATATTTTTTGAATATCTTCTGTAATTCCCAAGCTTTTAACGTCAAGTAGCTCTTCTTTGGTCCTCTGTAAACCTTTTTTTTCTTCATCCTTTGTTATGGTTTCCGGAAGTATTGGTTGTTTATTTATTTTTCCTAAGCTAAGTTTAATCTTTTCTGCTGATTCTAAAGATATTCGAAGCCCTACCGCCAGATCTGAAGTTATGTGCCTTGCCCCTATAGGGATTACTGAGGAATAAGCCACTGCACCGTCAACATAAATAATAATGTCTGTTGTTTCTCCTCCAATATCAACGAGTATTACGCCTAATTCTTTTTCTGTATCAGTTAAGACTGCATAAGAAGATGCTATTCCAGCACAAACAAGTTCTTCGACATTAATTCCTACGAGACCCATACATTTAATTAAATTTTTCATGGCTGTAGTCGAACCGGTAATAATATGGGTATCTGTTTCGAGCCTGACACCTGTCATCCCAATTGGATCTCTTATACCTTCTTGACCATCGACCGTAAAAGTACGTGGGATTACATGTAATATTTCCTTAGATGAAGGCAGAGGAATAGCTCGAGCCGCATCATTAACACGCAGAATATCATTTTCTTCAATCTCACCTACAGGCTTGGCAACTGCAACTACAGCATGAGAGTTGATACTTTCTATATGCGGTCCACCGATTGAAACAAAGGCTGAAGAAATAGAATATCCACCCATTCTCTCAGAGGCTTCAATACTTTCGGTGATAGCAGCAACAGCTTCTTCTATATCAACTATTTGCCCTTTTTTTATTCCACGGGAGTTTACTGCGGAAACCCCGATTAGATTAATCTTATCACTCTCTCCGATGGATGCAATCAAAGTAGCAACTTTAGAAGAACCAGCATCAACTGCACATATTACTTTGTCTTTTGCCATAATTATTTACTCGATTTTGGCTGATATTCTATTACTGGTTTATCAAATCTTAAATCGACAATTTCAACCACTCTGCTATCTATTTTAGCTTTTTGCAGGATTAGTTGTAAAGAGGCGAATTGCCTCAAAACATCCCTTTGTAGGGAAAAAGCTACTTTAACTGGAGAATTAATCAATAATATATTTCCATATTTTTTGGCGACAATATTGTTTTCACCGAGCATTGGTTCGAGCTCTAAATATTCAGTAAAAATTTGATTTATTAAACCAAAAGTTCTTTTATTTATTTGTTTACCTAAAATTAAATTTTCGCTTAAAAACAAAGTGGGGAGAGGAAAATTTGGTTGTTTACTAGTAAAGATAAAACCTGTTTCGTCAGCAATTAACATATCACTCGGTAATGTCAAAGGAAAATTCCAATCAAGAAGTGCAGCTTCTGATGAGGAAGAGGCTTCAAAATCAGGTAAGTTATTTGTTTGATTTAAAGGCACGATTTTACTGAAAAATTTGCGTCCATATACATAAATTTTTAACTTTCTTGGAAACTCATAGCTTATATCTATATCTTTAATACATAAATGCTTGGAGGCTAACTCAGCTTTCACTTTGGCAACATTTAAAGTTATTGGGTTTTTACCTAATAGGTCTAGTCCACGTTTTAAATCCTGCTCACTCACACAATCTACATATGAGTAAATTACCACTTTTTCAACAGAAAAAATATTTAATCTCCAGATTGTTATTAGTAGTATACCAATAAGAAAAAGCGCATAAATTTTTCTAAATCTCATCTCGTCTTTTTAACTAATAGAATGGTTTCCAGAGCTATTCTTTTTGCAGCATCAGGAATAACTACGTTGTTTGCTTTTTTTGCTCTTTCTTTCAATTTAGGTAAATTTCTAACCATCTCATTAATATTTATTACCAGAGCTTGAGGGGTTAGTTTAAGCTGAGGAAGTATTTTTGTTAAACCCATACTTTCAAAATACTTGGCGTTAACCATTTGTTCATTTTTATAAAGATAAGTAATTGGTATTACAAGTGTCGGGATTCCAAAATATGCTGATTCTAGAAGTGTATTTATTCCTGCTCTGGAAATTGCTAAATCAGCATTTTTGAATATAAATCCCATATCCAATCCATCAATCCATTTTACAGCAACATATCTTTGGGGATGGATCAAACTATTCCTTTTTCCATTCAGTTTCCCATAATCATTAAACTTAGAATCACCTGTTTGATGAATAACGCAAGCAATTTTATTTAAATCTTCGAGGCAATTATAAACCGTTTGATTAATAATATGAGATCCTTGGTTACCTCCAGTAATCAAGACTAAGGGTAATTTTTCTACTTTAGCAAGATTAATAATTTCTACAAAATTTGAATTCTTGACAGAAGAAAATAAATCTCTTCTCAAAGGATTACCTGTTAATACAGTTTTATCAGGATCAAATGATTTATTATCTGGAAAAGAGACAAGTATTTCACTGGCAAAGGCGGAACTAATAGTATTAGATAAACCGGAAACTAAGGTTTGTTCGTGGATAATAATAGGGATAGATAAAAACCAGGCAGAAATTACTGTAGGAACAGCCACATACCCTCCAAAAGAAAGAACTATATCAGGCTGTTCTCTGATTACTATATACAATGACTGAACTACTCCAATAAATATTTTTAATATTGAAGGTATTGTATACCTGGTAAACAATCTCTGAAGTCTTCCGGTAATTATAGGAACAAATTTAACTCCAATTTTAGGTAATATCTGTGATTCTTGGGATATAGATCTATCACCTTCTTGGGTATATTTCCTGCCAACATAAACAATATCAAGATTCTTATCCTTCTTTAATTCTTCAATAACTGCTTGAGCTGGGGTAAAGTGAGTTCCGGTAATTAGTATCTTCATCTTGTCATATTCCCCTGTCTGGATATATTAAGTAATATACCAACTGCTATTAAATTTACAATAAGAGCTGATCCTCCATAAGAGATAAAAGGCAAAGGAACTCCTGTCAGGGGTAAGAGAGAAACCATTGAGGATAAGTTTACTACCGTTTGAGATCCTAACCAAACAGCAACGCCCACTGCAAGTAATTTACCAAAGTTATCGGGAGCTTGTTCAATAATCTTAAATGATCTGGAAATTAAAATGTAGAATAAAGCTATTAAGAATAAGCATCCTATAAAACCAAACTCTTCACCAATAACAGAAAATATGGAGTCTGTAGTAACTTCAGGAATATAAGAAAACTTTTGTCTTGATTGTCCTATTCCTAGTCCTAATAGCCCACCAGAACCAATAGCTATTAAGACCTGAGAAATATGGTATGTATAACCTTTAGGATCAGCGAAAGGATCCATAAATGCTAAAACCCTTTGAATTCTATAAGAAGCAGTAATAAAAAATCCAATCACACCAATTATACCTGCAGACAATAAACCAATAAAATAATTTAGGGGTGAACCTGCAATAAAATATATTGCAAAAGCAATAAAACTATAAACTAATGCAGAACCCAAATCCTTTTGAAATACTCCAACAATTACAGATACTACACTTAAAAGAATGATAAACTTTTTAGTTTGAACTTTTTTTTGAAATACCAAAGCTAAATATATGATAGAAGATAGTTTAATTATTTCAGCCGGCTG
>CAZDEH010000039.1:0-6302 GCA_964504665.1 uncultured Gammaproteobacteria bacterium
TCGAACCACGAACCTTCTCGTTAACAGCGAGCCGCGCTACCATTGCGCCACAGGGGATCGCGTGCTTATTTTACTACAGTTAAACGATTAAGGGAAGATTTCCACGATCGCCTTCAGCGATCTAAGAATGACAAGTATAAATATTTAAACTTTTTGCCAAATAAGGGTTGACCTTACTAAGTCTAATCATTTAAAATATTTAAGTTTGTTGGTGCTAGAACTGGTCTGATGTAACGTCGAACTAAGCGCTCATAACTTCCTTGAGCAAATGGTACAAATTCCGTTAAACCGGAGCTTCGTAGCTGTAATCAAACAGTGCTGATGAGTACCAAAAGATGCATCTCTGTTCCTAATCACCCTAGGTGACTGGGAAGAAAAATGGAGGGAATTCTTCTTGTAGTCTTTGACTGTAAGTTTTCCCTTTTTAAAAACATCTCAATATTTTAACTCTTTTGGGGTTATATTTTATGGAAAGAAAATTTTATTCTTTATCAAGAAGAGATTTGTTAAAAATTGGTGCTGTAGCTGGTGCAAAATTTGCTATGGATTTTTTTCAACTCACCAATTGTTTTAGCAGATCCCCCTACAAATACTGATTCAGGTTCTGATTTTCCAGAAGATAGATCTCCCAGAGAACAACTTACTACAAGAGGTACTAGTTCCCATAGTGAGCTAATAGATACTATCCCGGAATCACAACTCCAGCTTTCTCCAAATCTTAAGTTGACTGGCCAATCATGGACAGGCAGAGCAAGTTATTATTCCCGGGCTGGTTGTGTTTGGATGCAGTCCAAATATGATTATGGCAAACGGGGAACCTCTTCGAGATGATCAACTAACTTTAGCCTTTATGAGAGTTCCTTTAAACTCCTGGGTTCTGGTAGAAAATATTGAAGATGAAGAATCTGGAGAAGGTATGGACAATATAAGGTATGGGATTGCTAGGGTTACAGATAGAGGGGGGTTCGAACAATATGAGCTAATTGCTGACCTATCTTTAGGACTCAGAAACGCAATAGGTGGAGGACATTTAACACATGTTAGAATAACTTTGCTGACACTAATTGGAGAGGATATGGAACAAAAATAACAACGTACTTCTAACAGTAATAAAGATCACAGAATCTTAGTTAACAGAGTTGTATGTTATATTTTGAGGGGGTGATAAATATATGAGTTTTTCTTTCTCTAATCTAAACCCTTTGGCATCCTTAATCTTTGGCATATTAATTTTGATATTTCCTAAATTTCTTAATTATTTAATAGCAGCTTATCTTATTATTGTGGGTGTGATGGGGCTGGGATTAATTAGATAATATCTATTCCAAATAATCGCGCAGTTTTCTGGCTCTGGTGGGGTGTCTAAGTTTTCTGATAGCCTTCGCCTCAATTTGCCTGATTCTTTCACGGGTTACCCCAAATTCCCTACCTACTTCCTCTAAAGTTCTTTGTTTCCCATCTTCTATGCCAAATCTAAGCTGTAAGACTCTTTTTTCCCTGGGAGAAAGCGAATCCAATACCTCATCAAGATGGGCCCGAAGAAGTGCTCTAGTTGCTTGTTCATCCGGTTTTAAGCCTGGTGCTTCAATAAAATCACCTAACTCTGAATCTTCCTCATCCCCAACCTTAGTAGCAAGCGATGTAGGTTCCTGAGAAACTTTAATAATTTCCCTGGCTTTAGATGGTTCAATCCCCAGCTCTTTAGCTACCTCCTCCGGAGTTGGCTCACGTCCCAAATCCTGCATTAATTTTCTCTGCGCCCTGTTAAACCTATTAATAGTTTCCACCATGTGGACCGGAATCCTGATGGTTCTGGCCTGATCGGCTAAAGCGCGGGTGATGGCTTGTCTAATCCACCAGGTAGCATAAGTGGAAAACTTAAAACCTCTTTTCCAATCATATTTTTCTACAGCTCTCATCAGACCCATATTTCCCTCTTCTATTAGGTCCAAAAGAGACATCCCGCGTCCCACATATTTTTTAGCAATAGAAACTACCAACCTTAAATTAGCACTTATAAGTTTATCTTTAGCTCTTCTTTCCCCTTTTTCAGAAGCTTTAGCCAGTTCAATTTCTTGAGCTGCTGTGAGTAATGAAACCCGTCCTATTTCACGGAGGTATTGTCTGACCGGATCAGTCACTGATCCTTCATCCATCGAGGCTAACATTTCCAGCTCTTTTTCAAGCTCAGTAGTCCCCCGCTCTGCTTCTGCAACTTCCTCAGTGGTAGTTTCAAAAACATCGATACTGGATTCAATCAGTTTAAGATAAAAGTCATCCAGCTCTGCCACTTTTTCCTCAGGCTTAGGAAAAATCTGGAGAATTTCTTCTTGGGTGACAAAGCCACGCTCTTTCCCAAGCTTTAATAGTTTCTTATCATCAAGCGGCGTATTTTTTTGTTGTTTAGCCATATTCACAAATTTTTTAGCTTCATAGACAGATCTCTGAATCTTTTGGTAAGTATTTGTAGTTGTTCCATTTTACCAAAACTCTGGGCATTTTTAATATCATTAGATAATTTTTCCAGGGAAGCTTTAACTAAAGCTTTCTTCAAAGCCCCCACAACGACATTAATCTCATCCTGCCAAGCCTTTGAACTTGATAATTTATCATCAATCTCTGTTAAATACAACCTATCTACTACATTTATCAGATCTTCAGACAATGTTTTGACAAAATCACTGATATTAAAACTGTTTGCTTTAAAAGAAATCTCATCTAAATATAGCACCAAAAGTACGTATAAAGAACGGTAAGCTTCCAAAGTAAAAATTGTTTCCGGAAAACTGGGCACAAAAATTAAATCCTGTGGAATTTTTAAAAGTAAGGTTATTAAGTACTCTTCCAAAAGCCCCCTTCTGGACCTGGAGATATCTTTATTTTCACCCGTCTGCTTGATAATATTTTCAAAAGTTGGCACACTGCCAAAATCAGCTTTACTGATTTCCCGACGGAGAATATCTTCTGGGATGGCAAGTAGAGCGGAAAGTTTTTGCAAATAATATTCACGCGTTACAGTCTCGGAAATTTTAGCCCAGATAGGGATCAGCTCCGCAGCAATTTTTTGTCTCCCCTCAGCTGTATTTCTGTTAAACCTTTCACTGGAAGATTTTAGATAATAATCATAAATAGGCTCTGCCTCACTTACTGCTTTTTGCCACAAACTCACATCTTTGAGAGTCAGTTCTGCCGGGTCTTTACCTTCCGGAATCTGAATAATTTTAATGTTTAATCCTGCCGCATCTGCCATCTCTATCCCACGCCGTGATGCACTATCTCCTGCTAAATCTTTATCAAAGCAGAGTAAAATCGTATCCGTGTATTTAGAAATTAAATCAATTTGCCCTCCGGTTAATGCTGTTCCTTTGGAAGCAACCACATTTTTTACCCCTGCCTGATAAGACATAATCATATCCATTTCTCCTTCAGTTAAAATGGCCGCGTTTTTTTGTCTGATTTCACCTTTGGATAAGTTTAGCCCAAATAAACAGCTTCCTTTGTCAAAAACAGTCGTCTGGGGAGTGTTAATATATTTCGGCCCGCCTAGACCGACGTTAGTCGAGGCTGGTTCTCCTGCTCCTAAAATTCTGCCGGAAAAAGCAACAGTCTGCCCTTTAACGTCAAAAAGGGGGAACATTATTCTACCCCTAAACCTATCATAACCCCCGTGTTCTGATGAAACAATTAATCCTGCCTCAATTAATTCCTGATGGGTAAATCCCCGTTTGGTTAAAAATTTCACTACAGAATCCCAGGAGTTAGGCGCATAGCCTAAATTAAACTCCTTAATAGTCTCATCCGTTAAACCCCGTTTATGCAAATATTCCAGAGCAGGTAACCCTAGTTTATGTTCAGTTAAAAGATAATGATAGTATTGGGCTGTTTTCTGGTTTGCTTCAAAAATCCTCGTTCTTTTATCTTTATCTGCTGAGCGTTTACGGGTCAGTGTTACTCCTGCTTTTTTAGCCAAAAGTTCCAGGGCATCCACAAATTCCATCCCCTCTTTCAACATTAAAAATTTGAATTGATCCCCACTAACCGAACAACCAAAACAGTGGAAAATTCCCCGTTCAGGAGAAACTACGAAAGAAGGGGTTTTTTCCTGATGGAAGGGGCAATTAGCTTTAAAATTAACACCTGCTTTTTTTAAGGGTAAGTACTCTTGGATTAAATCAACAATGTTGATTTTTTGTTTTATGAGTTCAATATCGTCCATATTTTATCAATTATCTGATCGCCCGATTTGCGTAGCCACCAGACATTGTTATGCGGATTGTATCCCAAAAAAACCCAAATGGCAAGACTCCTAGACTTTGTAATATAATCTGAGCATGCAAAAGTCTACTCAAAATTGGATTATTGTCACTGCCGGGGGAAAAGGCACCAGAATGAAAGCTGGTGTTAATAAAATTTTCTTGCCAATCTTTGGCATCCCCATAATTGTTCATACTTTGAAGACCTTAGAAAATCACCCTTTGATTCAAAGAGTAGTAATCACTGTGCCAAAGGGTGATTTAGAAAAACTGGAGCAAACTATTAAAGAGCACAGGCTTTCTAAGGTAGTTAAGCTAATACCGGTTAATCAGGAACGTCAGCAAAACACTTTTAAAGCTTTAAAATGGATTAAAGAAAACAGCGGTTTTGATACCGATTTAATCGGTATCCATAATGCAGTTAATACCCTAGTCACGGAGGATGAAATATCTGCCGTATTTAAAGTTGCAGATGCGATTGGTGGCGCCCTGCTGGCTTACCATGCCAAAGACACCACCAAAATCTGTGATGAAAATAATTTGGTAGTGCAAACACCAATCAGAAAATTTGTCTGGTCTGCTCAAACTCCCCAGGTTGGAAAACTTGAAGATTTATTAACAGCTTTTAAGAAAGCTGAGAAAGATAATTTCCTAGGCACGGATGATACTCAGTTACTTGAAAGAATCGGGATAAAAATAAAAGTAGTCCCCTGCTCCAAGGATAATTTCAAAATCACATTCCCTGAAGATTTAATTTTAGCAGAAAAAATATTACAGGAGAGACAAAATGTTTAGAGTAGGAATTGGCCAGGACAGTCACAAATTTGTTCTAGACAATGACCAAAAACCTCTCATGATGGGCGGAATTTTAATTCCCGATCAACTTGGCTTAGAGGGAAATTCTGATAGTGACCCACTCCTACACGCTCTTTTTAATGCCCTATCTTCAGCTGTTGGTAAAGAGTCACTTGGAACTGTAGCTGATCCAATGTGTAAAGATCAGGGGATCAAAGACAGCACTAAATATTTAGAAGTAGCCTTGGGATGGATTAGTGAAGTTAATTTCAAGGTTAATAATATATCCTTCTCAATAGAGGCTAAAAAACCGCGATTTTTCAGTGAATTAACTCAAAAAATCAGGGGGAATATTGCCAAACTTTGTGGAGTAACTCCAGAGTGTGTTGGTATTACTGCCACCTCAGGCGAGAATTTAACTGCTTTTGGCAGGGGTGAGGCAATTCAAGTTTTTTGTATTGTGTCTTTAGCTTCCAAATGATCACGCAACTTGCCTATGCCAAATTAAATCTTAACCTTCATGTTCTGCCAAAGCTTTTACCAAATAACTACCACCAGATAAAATCTATCAATTGTGAGGTTGATTTATCTGATAAAGTTACACTTAAGGAAAATCTCGGTGGCATAAAACTAATCTGTTCTAACCCAAATCTGGTAGATGATGAATCAAACTTGGCTTACAAAGCAGCTGATCTTATAATGCAAAAGTTCCACCCCCGATGTGGAACAAAAATAACACTCGATAAACAAATCCCAGTTACAGGTGGCTTGGGAGGAGGTTCGACTGACGGAGCAGCTGTTATTAACAGTTTAAATCAATTATGGAATTTAAAATTAACTGACCAGGAAAAAATCGATCTGGCAAAAAAATTGGGTATGGATGTTTGCTACTCTGTTATCGGAGGGATTTGCATGGTTACAGGCGCAGGAGAAATTGTTGAACCTTTAAATATATCATTCCCAAACATAAATATTATTATTGTTTCTCCAAAGTCACAAAAATCCTCAACTGCATGGGCTTATAAATTATTAAACCAAGATAAAGTTGGAAAGAATTTAGAAAAAATAAATAAAATAGTTAAAGCCTTAAAAGAAAAAGATATTTTTAATATGGCAGACAATTTACACAATGATTTTGAAGAGCCTTTAATTTGCGAATTTCCGGAAATTGCCAAAATTAAGGTCAAAATGATGAAAAATAAAGCATTAAATACTCTTTTAGCAGGATCGGGTCTTTCTGTTTTTGGTATTTGG
>CAZDEH010000040.1:0-2255 GCA_964504665.1 uncultured Gammaproteobacteria bacterium
AGGAGTAGGAGTCAGAGCTGGTGAAGGTGTAGATGTAGGAGTGGGAGGAGTTCCTTGTTCAATACAATACAGGGAACGGGCAGTGTTACAATGTGAAGTATCAAAAATAGTCCAAAGACTAGAAGTATCATTTGATTTTCCACCATTTCCAAGGTAAGTAAAGGTACTATTCTGCCAATTATTACAGTTATCAGTAGAGGGGTCATTCCCAAAAATTGCCCCACTAGCTGTGGTATTAGTCCAAGGGGAGTAAGTAGCTACAGTCCCTTTTTCTGTTTTGTTAATAGGATTTGTCAGTGTCCCATCAGTTAGATCTGTCCAATTATTTGCTATTGTTGTTCCATCTATTAATTTATATGGAATAGTAGCGTGTTCTAATCTGGAGGAAGCAGCAGTAGTCCCATCTGATAACCAAGCTTTATATATTCCTATTAGTCCTGCATTATTTGCTAAACTCTGGCACTTACTATCTGCTCCAGACAACCCACCCAGGTTACCTGTATAATTTAGGCTTGAAACGAATATCTGCCTGCGCGGAAGAGTTGGATCATCTGGCCAATTAATTGGATTACCTGAAATTGAAACAAGCCAGGAGGGATCTTTTTGAGGATTAATTACCCATATCTTATTCCAGGTATGGTCTTGGATTAAAAGATTATTATTTTTATCAACCGCTAGTTCCCCCGAAGCACCGATTGGAATATCAATATACCCATCAGGGGTTTGTTTATTAATTGGATCAGTATAGATCCAAAGCTGCCTACTTTGTCTTTCAGCCAGAACACTATAATAACCATCATTGCCTAAAATCATTTGGTTGGCGCTATTAAATGCAATGCTTACCGGTGTTCCAGATCCTGGTGAACCAATTGGAGCAGAGGCACAGAGCCCTCGAGTTGTTAAAGTCCCAATAAATACCCTTTTAGCTTGCAGATTAGGGAATAATTGCCCATCTGCAGCTTTTATATCATCTGCTAAAAATACTGTTATCCTATCATTACCATGGCATTCATATGTATTTTCTACTATATATAGGTTTGCAAAATTATCAAACTTCACTTGATAAGGCACACACAAACTGCCTGCTGTTGGAAACTTACCTTCATTAGTATCTTCAACGCGATTACACTTTACATTAGTCTTATCTATTTGACCAATCACCATGTCTACATAGAGACGATTATTGTACTCATTGTAATTTTTAATTCTTAAAACCCGGTGATTATTACGGTCAGCAATATACAAAACTTTATTTCTTTTATCAAAAGTGAGACCTGTCTCAAATAACCAATAATTAGTTATCTCCTCCCCATTATCTTTCCAGTATAATTTTATATTGTCAGCCAAAGGAGTATCTCCTCCTCTAAAAGGCAGTTGGTAAACTTTAAGTTTCCCCCATTCGTTATACATCCATAATCTATTTGCATCATCTATTGAATCACTAAATACTATACGGCTTGGCATTCCACCTGAAACAGTTAAATCCGGGACAGCACCAAAAGGTTTTTGTAGATAATCATTCCAAACTTTCATCTTACTCCCATTAACTATCAGCTGATTGCCAAAAGTTATTAAACCGACATTGCTATTAAACGAATTGTCGCTTAATACATTTGGTTCTGTCCCGGGGAATAAACCACCGTTTGTGGGAGGAAGACAAGTTTTACCGCTTGCTGTATAAGTATTGTATGGCAGTGTATACCTGGAGATTCGATGGAACCATTCACCAGTGAGATATATATTATTCGCACTATCCAATCCTATCGATCCTCCTGGCCAATATAAATTAAAACCATCCTCTATTCCTCCTCCACATTCAGAGGGATAAAGATCCCCACCACCCCGGTGATATTTATCCGGTGCCCCAATCACCTTTAAAATATTGCCATTGTCATCGATCAAAATAGTACGCTGTGTCGCATGTTCATTTATCCATAGTTTTCCACTTGCATATTCCCCATCTTTATAAGTATTAAAGATAAAACCTGTTGACTGAAAACCATATAGTAAATCAGAATTTATAAATGGTTTAGTTAAACCCGGTGCATTATCCTGCAAAGGATATATTGTTCTTGATGCTGCCATACCGTTTGTAAAAGGAGCATTAAACACCAACATTCTGGCTCTAAAACCCTGCGGATGTTCATCTGTTACGTAAAGATTTCCTGTTACAGGATCAACTCTTGCCAGGGTAGGGCTGCAAAGTTTATCAAGGGGAGCTTGAACTTTGTCAGGATATTTCCCGAAGTCACAAC
>CAZDEH010000040.1:2265-6253 GCA_964504665.1 uncultured Gammaproteobacteria bacterium
AACCGTGCTGGCTTGAGGTAAAATCACTTTGTCCTAAAACTAAATCTGCTTTTTGTAAACCAGGTGGAAAACGTAACACACGATGATTAAAAGTATCTGCCACCCAGATATTCCCGGCGTTATCAACTGAAATACCTCTACTTGTCACATGATCCGGAGGTCCAAAACTTAAGTAAAGAGAGTGGTCATCTACAGTTTGTAACCCACGGTTTTTGGTATTATGATTAAAATCATCCTGGCCCAAGACAAAATCAGCCACAGCATCCCCTTTTCCACTAGTTTTATCACTACTAAAAGGTTGATTAAACTTCAAAACCCTATTATTCCAATAATCCGGGATATAAAGGTTACCTTGACTATCAACATCAAAATTTCCCCTCATCCAATACTCCCCTACATTGGTAATAAAAGGAAAACCAGTAAAACAAATTGTATCTGCTCCAGGCTGTTTATAAATTCCTAAATTATTATCTCTATTACAAGCTCCACTTTGTAAATCTGCTTGCCCAAAAACTAGATCAGGGTTTTTATCACCATTAACATTACACGTATTTCCTGTCTCGCAATCATTATTGTTGGTACATTGCTTACTGCCATCATTTGAACAATAACCTATGCCATTAAACCCTAATATCCTGTTATTTCCACTATCAAAAACATAAACCTTATTAGGACTACTGCTTTTATCTACCAATACTCCTGCTCCATGGTCTATCCCTTGACCAGTAACTGCATTTCTGGCTGTTTCTGTATACTTAGTTTGACCAAAGATATTTAAAACCTGGAGGCTTTTCCCATAATAATCAATATTAGCTGCCTGGGAGGTAGGTTTAGGATAAAAATAGTTAAAAAGGTTATCCTTAAAAGGCAATATAACAGCAGCTAAGATAAAAACAACTATCCCGAAAGCAGATAAATAAAATAAGAGTTTTGTATTTTGGGTATTTGTATCTTTACTTGGGATATCTCCCAAAGGTTTTTCTGCCAAATCTTTTTTAAAATTAGCAAAGAGGTTAAAGTGTTTAAGCCTAGAACGGATGTTTATAAAAACATCCGGTATTTTCCCCATAGTTCAAGAAGAACACACATAGTCTATATAATCAATACCCAAACCATTAATCTACTAGTTTAATTAAGGCTGATGATGGGGAAATTTTGGGAGAACTAAATTAAAAGAGAGGCTATTATCTTCTTTATTTATTTCACCATGTACAGAGAGATTTAATAAACCACTAAACAAATTGATCAGATATTCTTCTAAACTGCTGCAGAGTTTTGCATTTCCCCCAGGGATTAAAGAGTTATAGCTGTGGTTAAGCAATATATTTTTTATCTTATCATCTAGCGTTCCTTTATATATACAGCTCATTTTAATCTCAATTGTCTCTTCATGATAGGAAAGATTGACAGATACCGTAGGATTATTATTTCCTAAGGTTGATAATATAGACAGCTTGATTAAGTTGCTAACCAAAACTTGTAATCCTTCTTTATTTGTTAAAGCTGAGAAATTAGGGTTAGTCTCTATAGAGGGATAAATACTTAAGCCATCACGAACTTCAGGGGTAAAGTGCTGAGTGAAACCTCCACTGTAACTAAGTGATAATTTTACCCCCAATGCTTGAGGTAATTCTTTTCCCTCCAATAACACATTTTGGACTACCTGAGCAACGTCCACCAGATCAACTTTCAGCTTAACAGCAGCTCCTTTAACTTGAGAAAAAATATAATAGTCCTTATCTATTTTTTCCAAAAGCAAAATCTTACTATATAAATCCTCTAGCCCGCTTTTTTTGGTTTCAGTCTTAATCTCTTGATAAAGTTTTTTTTGTCTGCCAAGTAGCTCCTCTACTCCAACTTCTTTAACTTCTCCGAAAGTCACATCTACCCTGGAAACAATAATAATAATCTGCTCAACATTGCTCTTGGGATCTTTGGCAATTTGTAGTTGCACAGAAACCCTCTGCGGGAAGTCGCTATCCTTTGTATAAAGAAATAAATTATTTAAAACACCTTCAGTACCGGCGGATATTAATTGATTAAACTGGGGGTCATGTTCATCTATTATCTGCCCGTCTAAATTTTTTAAACTCAGTACTTCAAATAAATAGTGACCCAGATAATCCTTACCGCTGAGGTGCATGAGTCTCTTCCCTGCCTCATTTATGGAGATAATATGCAAATCTTTACCTGTAATTAAAACTGCATCGGCAACTCCTCCCAAAATTAAATTATATCTGCTTTTTAATAAATCTAACTTGTCAAAGATAATTTTAGAAACCATGTCTTGAAAATGATATTTACTGGCAGCTAAGTGGTATAAAGGTAGTAAGATTATCAGAGATAATATAAGTAAAGCAGCTGTGCCCGGATCATTTACTATAAAATCTTTTAATCTTGGATCATTTAAGGTATTAAATATTAAGGCTGAACCTGCAAAAGATAAAAAAACAATGGCTGCAAACAAACTGACAAAGATACTTAGACTCAAGTAGTACAAGTGAAACATGACAAAAAGAGGGCTATAAAGCCCACCGCTGGAAAAGATGGTCAGTTGCACTAATAAAGAAGTTAAAAATACCAGCCAGGAAAAGATTAAATTATCATTTTTAAGGGGAGACTCTTTCGAAAAGATAAATATTTTAAGTGTAATTATTAATAAGATAATCAGCACGGCAATGCCTTGTTGGATAACAGAAATCTGTAAATGGTAATAATTTGCTCCCAAAACCAGTAGTGAAGAAAAAAATAATACTAAAGAGGCAGAAAAAATATTCATCTTCATCTGATTGTATATATAATCTATTAGCTTGACAATATTTGACTTTATATATTATGGGATATACAATCCTAACTATGGTAGAGGCAGCTGAAGAAACCAGATTTAAAATAAACACGAGTTTTTTGGAAGTTCCAGAAGTAGATGATTTTGCTTTGGATGTTATTCAAAATGATTCTTCTGAACTTCCTGAAAAAGAATTAAGTGAAGCTCCAGATGAAGAACTCCGTGAAATGGAGACTTCTCCAACTGATGATGAATTAGATGACTTAACGGAAGCTAACTTTAATGGTCTGGATGGTAACAACCAGATCTATCTACTGGAGATAAGTAAAACCCCTCTTTTAAGCGCTGCTGAAGAAATAACGCTTGCTCAACAAAGAGAGTCAGGAGTGAGGGCTGAAAGGGAGGAGGCTAGAAAAAGACTCACTGAAGCAAATTTAAGACTGGTTGTTTCAATTGCTAAAAAATATCTGGGGCGTGGGATGAGTTTATTGGATTTAATACAAGAAGGGAACATTGGACTTATGAGAGGAGTTGAAAAATTTGACTACAGAAGAGGTTTTAAGCTTTCCACTTATGCTACCTGGTGGATTAGGCAAGGTATAACCAGGGCTCTGGCTGATCAAGCCAAAACAATCAGGATTCCTGTCTATATGGGATATGAAATTGGCGATTTATATCGTGCCCAAAATCGTTTAGAGTAGACATTGGGACGCGAACTTACTAGAGAAGAACTTGTCCAGGCTACGGGGATTAAAGAGGATCATGTTATTGCAATTTTGACAGCATCTCAAATCCAACCCGCATCTTTAGACATTCCAGTTAATGGAGATGATGAGAAAATTTTGGAAGATTTTATTGCCGGCACAAGTAATGTTCCAGCAGAAGCCCAACAGGCAATGCTGAATAAGGATATAGACGAAGCCTTAGATATCCTCCCACTAAGACACAGAAGAGTTCTGGAACTCCGTTATGGCCTTGATGATGGCAGATCAAGAACTTTGGAAGAAGTAGGAGAAGAGCTCGGAGTTACCAGGGAGAGAGCTAGACAAATTGAAATAGATGCACTAAAAAGATTAAGAGTCCTTGAGAAATCTGATGATTCTAAACATTTAGAAGAATACTTGGATTAAAAATATCTCCAGTTTCAAAGTTTCAACCCCAGGGGTTGTTTGGCTTCAAACCTCGGGATATTTACTCTGGTGG
>CAZDEH010000041.1:0-3583 GCA_964504665.1 uncultured Gammaproteobacteria bacterium
TTTCCCGTGATTCAATGATTCAATTTCATTCGGATTTTTGATGAGTCATATCGCTCATTTGCTTTTTGAGGCTGAGCCTGTTATACTCTATACTATCTCGCTTAGTAAAGCGAGTTTTATGTTTTTAAGGAAGTTTTATAAACTTCTGCCTAAGAGATTAGTGGACAGGGTCGCCCTAAAAACATTAATCTCCCAACATCAGCTTTTGAAGTTTAAAAGGGGTTTTAAAAAGCTAACAATATTTTCCAAGTTATCGATAGTTTCTAAAATCACATCGATTACCTTGATCACATTATTTCTTACCGGATATCAACCAGTTCTGGCTCTTCCACCTATTCAAAAATCCATCGCTAGGGCTGATTTTACCCAAGATCAACAAATTGAAACCGGAACATTGTCAGAGGCTTTCAGTCTGCCTCATCCGGGATACTTAACTACGCCGTATTCAACCTGGCATCCAGGTGTGGATATTGCAACAGGGCTTGGCATGCCTATTCATCCGATATTAAAAGGTAAGGTGATAGAGATTAATTATGGTTTTTTTGGTTATGGAAATCAGGTCACAGTTGAACACGAACAGGGATATAAATCAATTTACTCTCATATGGGAAGAATATACACAAGAGTTGATGACTTGGTGCATAAATCTTCTATCTTAGGTGAAGTTGGGTTAACCGGACGCACCACAGGTCCTCATACTCATTTAGAAATTAAGAAAGATGATAAATATATTGATCCTGCTAATATTTTACCAAAAATTCCTGATTTCGGAACCTATGCCAAATCAGTCCACTAATTCACCCTCAATTGTAGTCACCGGTCCCGAGTGTCCACCGTATTGCTCCCGTTCGCGGTTGATCATTCTTTCCAGTAAATTTTTTAATTCCACCGGATAATCCACAAACTTGAGGATAATTTCATCTTTATTGGTACCGGCAGTATTCACAATGATATTCCCATGATGATAAAACAATTTATCTGTAAAAGATTGCCTGACTTCAATGTGGGTAATTTTGTCATACAAAGCTGAAGTAAGCTGAACCGCAAATAAACCTCTTTTGATAATGACTCTTCTGGTAGTTAAAAGATAGCGGTTAGCATGATATGCATGGGTAGTTTTTAAAAAAGAAAAAAAACAGGAAATTATGAGCCCTACTAATAATCCATAGCCCAAATTAATTTTTAAAAAATAAGCAGTTGCAAGCCCTAAACCCCAAAAGATTAAACCTGGCCAAACAACAAATGTCATGAAGAGAGATCGGAGGTAAATGCTGCCATAACCTGTAGCTATAATCAGCTCTTCATCTTCTGCTAAAAATTTGGCAAAAGCATTTTTTTCTTTCTCAGTAACAGCATCTCCGTAATGTATCTTAGCCATTATCAATATAATACTACACTTGGAGTTTTTGATGTGAGAAAAGGTATAATTAAGATACAAAAAATTAAATGAATAAAATTAAATTATTATTAACTTCTGCTGGATTTAGAAAAGATAACCAAAGCGAGTGGAGAAAAGAGATTGTTGATGGTTTTAATAAGCTTTTAGGGAAAGACCCAAAAGGTTTAAAGTGTGCCTTTATCCCTACTGCTGCTGATCCTGAAGAAGATAAGTGGTTTGTGGGTGTAGCAAGAGATGAGATAGTGGGTTTAGAAATGGAACTTGTGGAGGTGGACCTTAAAAACCCTGATAAATCAGCAATTAAAGAAAAAATAGAACAATCTGATGTTATTTATGTTAATGGAGGCAATACTTTTTATCTTTTAGATTGGGTTAGAAAAAGTGGTTTTGCTGATTACTTAAAAGGGTTATTGGAGCAAGGAAAAGTATATTTTGGGGTTAGTGCAGGAAGTGTTATAGTGGGACCTTCTATAAATATTTCTGGTTGGGGACCAACTGGAGACCATAATACCATCAACTTAATAGATACAACAGGATTAAATTTTGTGCCTTTTGCTATCTCACCTCATTTTACAGAAGCTGAAAGATCAGTTCTGGAAGAAAAACTGGGAGAAGTAAGTTATCCAATTGTTGCCCTAACTGATGAACAAGCAATGCTAATTAATGGAGAAACCCAGGAACTCATAGGAGAAGGAGCGAAAATCAATCTACATCCTTAGAAAAATTAGTTAGAATATAAAAATAGCATCTTGACGAATATTATCAAAACAGTATAATTATACTACTATGAATAGTATCACCCTACAAGTTCCTATAAATAAAAGAGTACGTGACCAAGCCGCCTTAAAAGCGGAAAAAATGGGTTTTTCCTCTTTACAAGAAGTTATAAGATTATTTCTTAATAAAATCGCGGCCGGAGAAGTTAATTTTAGGTTTGAAGAAACTATTCAACTTTCTTCCAGAGCTATTAAACGCTACAATAAAATAATTAACGAGATAGAATCAGGAAAGGCTCAAATTGCAAGTTTTACAGATGTCGGTAGCCTAATGAAGCATCTGAATGAAAATTAGACTTCACCGAAAATTTAAAAAATTTTATAAGGTCAAAATCGCTCCCAATAAACAATTAGTGCTGCAAACAGAAAAAAGAATAAGTTTATTTAAAGATAATTTTAGAAATCCTCTTTTAGAAAATCACAAGCTATCTGGTGCCAAAAAAGAATTGTGCTCTTTTTCTGTTACCGGAAATATCCGCATAGTGTACCTTCCAGTTTCAGACGATGAAGTTATTTTTATTGATATTGGGTCACACAATCAAGTCTATTAGTTAAAAGAATTTTAATATTCACCCATTCCACCCATGCCGCCTGGCATAGGAGGTGGAGGAGGAGTTGGTTCTGGTTTATCTGTAATTAAGACTTGAGTAATCATAATCATCACTGCTACAGAAGTACTGTTCTGGAGAGCTGATCTGGTCACTTTGACAGGATCAATGACCCCTGCTTTTACCAAATCTTTGATTTCTCCATCAACAACATCAATCCCCTCATTCTCTTTTCCGTCTAAGATTTTTGATAAGGACACTCCCTCATCTAAACCGGCATTTTTAACCAGTATCCTGAATGGTTTATCCAGTGATTTTCTGACAATATTAATACCCAATGATTCTTCTCCTTCTGCTTTTATATTATTTAATACCTTACCTGCTCTGATTAAAGCAATCTCTCCCCCGGGGACAATTCCCTCTTCAATAGCAGCCTTAGTGGCTGCTACTGCATCAATCACCCTTTCTTTCTTCTCCTTCATTTCGATCTCTGTGGCTGCTCCCACATTAATCACTGCCACTCCACCGGTAAGCTTTGCTAACCTTTCCTGTAGTTTTTCCTTATCAAATTCTGAGTCAGTATGATCTAACTCTTTTCTAATTTGGGCAATCCTGGCATCAATCTTTACCTTAGTTCCTTTACCATCAACAATTAAAGTGTTATCTTTAGTAGAGGTTACCCTGCCGGCTCTACCTAAATCAGTCACCTCAACTGATTCAAACTTGCGGCCTGTATCTTCTGAGATCACTGTCCCACCTGTGAGAACTGCAATATCTTCCAACATAGATTTTCTGCGATCACCGAAACCGGGTGCTGAAACAGCCAGTACATTAAAAACTCCACGTAGTTTATTCACTAC
>CAZDEH010000042.1:0-3118 GCA_964504665.1 uncultured Gammaproteobacteria bacterium
TTACCAGATTGCCACGTCGCTTTTCTCCTCGCAATGACTAATGTGAATTAGATTAAGTGAGTGAGTTGCGTTAAGGAAGAAAATTATGTATTGTTAACTTATGTCTGCCCTATTAAAAGTCGTCAGTCGTCAGTCTTCAGTCGTCAGTTTATTGTTTTTATTATTTATTGCTAATATTTTTATCTTTACCTCTCCTGTTTTAGCTGCAACCCAGAATTTTAAACAGCTAGACAGTACTAATTTTAATGATTCAATAAACACAGACAGATTTTACCGTAACCAAATGGTGACTTTATATCATACTTTTTTTGGTACTGATCCTTTTGGAAACCCTGTTTATAGCGAAAAGATTGTCCTCACCACAGAAAATGGACAGTCAAAAATAGCCTCTATCCCAGGGCTAAGTAGTGGTGATAGCAGTAATGGGGCGATAGGAATGCTTGGTAATACTATTGCCACTTTATATACTCCCCCCACATCAAGCGCGGAGTACTTGGCAAATTTAGGAGAAAATATTGGGTTTAGCCCTAAGATGGCTAATGCTCAATCACCAACCGGATCAGGAGCTGATGTTATCAGCCCGGTATTAGAACTTTGGAAAGTGGTCAGGAACATTGCTTATGCCGGTTTTATATTAGTCTTTATTGCGGCAGGACTGATGATTATGTTTAGGCAAAAGCTAAACCCGCAAACTACGATCGGTATTCAACAAGCCTTACCCGGACTAATTATTGGTCTCATATTAGTTACTTTTAGTTATTTTATTGCTGCTTTTATTGTGGATTTAACTTTCGTAGGCACCAGGCTGGTTGCCGAAATTTTTATCAGTAGCGGTACGACTAATTTATATGGAGCTGAAGAGAAAAAAGATCTTGGTGACATCCGCGCAAAAATTGATGAAACTTATAATGAATCTTCTGCTTTTAATATGTTTAATAAGGCCGGTAGTAAAGGTTTTTTGCAAAATGTGACTGATATTTTTGGAGCTGTGTGGAGTACTATTGGTCCTAAACCAGATCCTAGTTATAAAACAGATCCGCTCATTACTTCAGCGATCCCATTTATCGGGCCAATTTATTCAATTGTTGGTTCACTTTTTCATGCTAACCCCCTCGAGGTTGCTGCGGCAGGTGGGGTTTCTATGTTAGCAGCTCTTTTAGTACCTATTATTTTAGCAATTGCCTTGATGATCCAATTTATCAGACTAATTATCGCCTTGCTTATGTCATATATTCAAATTTTAATCATGGTGATTGGCGGACCTATATTTATTTTAATCTCTGCTATTCCAGGCCGAGGGGGAGTTTTGTCTTATTGGTTTAAAGGACTTTTGGCTAATGCACTGGTATTCCCAGCAGTTTTTGCCGGATTCCTATTTGCCGGGTTACTCTTAAAGTATGATTTTAATGTCAGCCAAGCCAGACTACCTTTATTTGGTGGTTTACAACCAAACATTATTCAATCTCTACTGGCTTTTGGTGTATTACTAGGGCTACCTTCTATTCCAGAGATGGTTAGAAGTGCTTTTGGAGTGAAAGGTCCACAAGGCTTTACCCAGGCAGCCCTGGGTGGGTTTATGGGTGGAATGAACACAGGCAGGAGTGGGGCAACAGCTGGCTATAACCAAGCCATGGAAAGATCTGGTACGAGAGCACAACAACAGGCATATCAAAAAGCTAAATTAGAAGCAGGTGCGCAAGCATACGCGCCAGCTATACCAGGAGGGGCAGTACGAGAACCTAATTTTCCTGGTTTAATAGGTGCGTTAAAAAATTGGAGAATTAGAAGCTAACAAACTCTAATTATTTAAGCTTAGTTGCTATTTAACACCTAGTTCTGCAAGTGCTTGTTTCAGCCCTCCTTTAATAGCTCCCCATAAAAAATTTCCTCCAAAAGATGCTGCAAATTTTCTATTTATCCTACCGTCAATCTTCCCATTAAGTTTATCATTAATTTTTTCATTACTTATTTTTTCGGCAAGTACTTCAATCTCATGCTTCTCTTCTTCTGGTGTCATAGACACACCTCTTTTTTTTACTTCCTTTTCAGCTTGTACCCTTGCCTCTTGTTTTATTTTATCTCTATCAGAATCTGGAATTATAATATTAAAATATTCTGCTAATATCTTCATCCTTTCTGGAAGATGAACAAATTGTGGTGTATTTGGATCTGTCAGACCTGTTAATTTATTTACTCCTGCTAAAATTTCCTCTTCTGATAATCTTGGTCTTCCTGTCCCCTCTATATCTTTACCTCTGGCATATTTAATAAAATTCTTAAGTAACTGTTCTTTAACCTTCCAGGTATTGTCTTTTGAGTAGTCAAAAGTACTTATTAACTTACTTAAAGATTCAAAATTTGGGTTTAAAAGAAAAGAAGCAGCATTATCTGTTAAGGCTTTTTTAGCATCTTCTGGACCGGCTAACCTTCTAGTAATCCATATCCCCCATGGGCTATCACCCGAATTCTCTTCAAACTCTACTCCAGTAAGGTCTATTCCACCTTCAAGAACTCCAGCTTCATTTTTCTTTCTTATCATCTGTCTAAAATCAATATGTCCAACCATTTCGCCTACATTATCGGCATTCTCCCGGTCAGCATAAATATCAGCTTTATAATATTCATCGGCTCGTGAATCTGCCGACATAGGTCTATCAATGGGGAAATATTTCTTTAATAACAATCTTCGCGCTGTACCTTCTGCCTCTCCTCTGGTTATACCATCTTGACTTATCAATTCCTCTGCTTTTTCAACTACTTTCGCTTCAAAAGCTTCTTTAGTTATTCGGTAAGTTAACATTGATCCGGCTCCTACTCTTTTTTTTATATTAGAATCCCTAACAGTCTTCCAAAAATCCGCTCCATAAATATCAACTCCATCCATTAGCTCAAGATGAGGTCTCATTAAATTTCTTTCAGAACTTGTGGCTAAATTTTCCCTAAAACGCAATATCTTTGACATTGGATAATCACACCCATCTCTACCTCCTGCCCATTCAATAGATTCATTTTTTAATGGTTTATAATGAATATCTACTGCTTTTTCTTCAGCGTCGTTCCCATTCTTATCTTTCCCATCTTTATTAATTACTAAGTAGTCATACATTATGGCCCTGCC